>JBAXKQ010000160.1:0-6352 GCA_037135275.1 bacterium | reverse complement strand
TCAGGGCGATGGTCTTGTCGATCTCCGCCTTGACCTGCTCCCAGGTGCCGAAGGACATTGTCCGGCAGTCCACCTTGCTGCCCACCAGGCAGTGCGTCCGGCCAAAGCGCTCGACAATGGAATCGAGATTGTTGCTGGGTTCAAAGATAAACCCGTCCGCCCCGCAGGCGGCGATGTCATTCATGAACATGTCGAACGTGCCGTCCGAGCAATACAGGATCTTCTTTCCAGCCTTCTTGAGGGGCTCCCACATTTCCGTGTACAGGGGGAACATGACCGAGCGGTAGAAGTCCGGATGCAGGAACGGGCCCTGGGTCCACACGATATCATCATGCTGGATGACGACATCCACTGACGTATCGGCCCACGCGGCCATGTAGTGGGCAGTGTAGCGGCCGAAGCGTTCCACCACCCCGGCAAACCGCTCGGCATCAGCGGCGGCCATGAGGAGCATGTCCCAGCCAAAAGCCTGGATGAGCCCCGAAACCAGCGTCTTGTAGTATCCGCCGGTGATGACTTGTCCAGGGTTCCCAGCCTGGGCCTTCTGGTACCAGTCCTCATAGAACCGGACGAGCTCGCGGTGCCCAGGAAGTCCATATTCCCTGGCAGGATCGAATTCATAAACCTCTTCGACGTCCACAAACGGGCTGGCGGCGGACTGGTGCTGGTCGCTGCCGTCTGCGGCATAGGCGGCATGGCCCATATCCGTGCACCGTCCCTGCCGGCCCCAGTCTATCGGGCCATCATTGACGGTCCATTGAAAATCGTAGTCCCAGGCGTCGTGGAAGCCTCCATTGTAGCTCTTCACGAACTCCGTGTGATACTCCATCGAATACTCGGTATGCGCCAGCCTCGGAGTGGTCCGCAGGCAGATCGTATCCATGCCAATCTTCCGGCTCATGATGCATCCCCTTTTGTTTTGAGAAAGTCGGCAGTTTGTCAGGCAAGGCCGCAGTGCGCAAGCCCAGTCTAATGCCTAACGCCCGGGTGGTTCCTCAGGTGCGGCGTGGGCTCGCAAGGATGACGGCAAGGTGTTCAGCCTTTCGCAAGCGATGACTCTGCGGCGACGCCGGTGTAGTCCATGACGGTTCCGGGAGCCTCTCCGATACCTCCGGCCGCCACGACGAGCCTGAGCTGACGCCGCGGAACCAGCGAACGAAAGGTCCCGGTGCGGGCGCCCACACGCAGTCGCCGCTCGCTATCATCCCACTTGAACGGGGTCCAGGCGCACGCTCCGTCCCTGTACTGCAGTCCGTCACCGTCGTCCTCATAGAGGTCAAATGCGCCATCGCGGCCAGGATAGATCCGGATTTCCCACGGCGCGTCGGGCTTCTCGTCCGCATACTGCATCACGGGGCCCAGCGGCAGGATCGACCCTGAGCGCACGAACAACGGAATGATGTCCAGCGGCGCATCGGCCAGGATCGTCTGCCCGCCGGAGTGGCGGCGGCCGGTCCAGAAGTCGTACCAGTCAGCGCCGGCCGGCAGATACACGGAGCGGCGGCGCGGCGCGTCGCACAGCGGCTTCGCGCCCGCCGCGTAGTACATGGGCGTGATGACTGGACAAACCATCAGGGCCGGTCCGTACATGAACTGGTCCTTCAGGTCGTGAACCGCCGGATCGTCCGGGAAATCAAAAGCCAGGGCGCGCATGGGCGTGTAGTCGCGGTGGTAGGTCCAGCCTGCGAGCGTGTACAGGTATGGCAGCAGCCGGTACCGGAGGTGCAGGAACCGCACGAGCGTGTCATGGAACATGTCGCCCGGCTCGCCGAAACGCCACACCTCCCGCGGCGTATCGGTGCCGTGCGAGCGGAACATCGGCAGGAAAGTGCCGTACTGGAACCAGCGGACGTAAAGCTCACGGTAGCCGGGATCGGCCACCCCGCCGTCGTAGTCGCCGTTCCAGAACCACAGCGACGGGTCACGTCGCACGAAAAACGCGCCGATGTCCGTGGTCCACCAGGGGCATCCGGTCATGCAGAAGTTGAGGCCAGCCGGTATCTGGCCGGCCAGCACATCCCAGCGCGCGGCCACGTCACCGGACCAGGTGACGGTCCCGTACCGCTGCTGGCCGACATAGGCAGAGCGCGTCAGGTTCAGCATCCGGCGATCCGGCGACTCGGCAAGCTGGTTCTCGTACAGGCCTCGCGAATGCTGCAGCGAGTAGGCGTTGATGCGATCGGGACCAATGAGCTTCTTGAACTCCTGAACATTGATGCGCATCTGTTCCTGCGGTTCAGGCTTCACCTCGCCACGCCAGTCCGCCTCGAATGGCTCGGTGCAGTCGCACCACCAGGCGTCGATGCCGTGCTTCCAGTACGCCTCGCGCGCCTGCTTCCAGTAGAGGGCGCGCGCGGCGGGATCAAACGCGTCATAGGTAGCGCCGGTCGGCGCGCCGGCGGCAGTTTCAAGCATGCACCCGGCGGCCTGCATTTCAGCGGCGTTGGGGCCGCCGCTCATGACCGGCCAGATGGATACCATCAGTTTCGCGTGCATGGCGTGAAGATCCGCTGTCAGGCGAGACGGGTCTGGAAAGCGGGCGGGATCGAACTGCTTCTCGCCCCACATGCCGTCCGGCCACGTGCGCCAGTCCTGGACGATCACGTCCAGCGGCAGGCCGCGGCGACGGTATTCGGCCACGACGTCGACCAGCTCCTGCTGCGTGCAGTAGCGCTCCTTGCTCTGCACGTACCCCAGCGCCCATCGCGGCAGCAGGACCGCCTTGCCGGTCAACCTGCGGCAGGCGCCCACGACACCGTCCAGCGACGGACCGTACATGAAATAGAATTCCAGCTCGTCATCCGTGTCGGTCCAGAAGAATGAGCCCCCGGCGTCATCATGAAAGGCCGCAAGGCTGTAGCTGTCCCACAGGACACCCCATCCTCGCGTGCTGACGATCATGGGCATCGCCACCTTCATGTTCTGCTGGTACAGGAACTCCTGCCGGCCGCGATAATTTAGATTGCCCTGGTCGTGCTGGCCCAGCCCGTAGATTGCCTCGCCGGGTTGAAACTCGAATGCCAGACGGGTCTGCCAGGCCGAACCGATGGTTTCCCATCGCACTTCCCCGGCTTTGCTGCGCTCCCCGTCCACGCCGCGCTCGGTGCTCACATCGCCGAGGATCGCGCGTTGAACCGGCATCGGGTCCAGTCGCATGCCATCGCGCTGCGGCTGGCGTGTGAGCAGGTTTCCAGCCGCATCACACCATGTGAACCGTCCGCCGGCCATCTCGATTCTGAGGGCCAGCCGCGTCGTGGTCAGGGTAAGCGTGCCATCCGCTTCGCACACGTCGAGAGCCGACGGTAGCGGCGGGGATTCCACCATCAGGCTGGGGGTGGTGCTGAAGCCTGCTTCCCGCGTGTAACGCACGCGGATGATGTCATCGCCGCAAGCCTGGATATGGATCTGGCCGGAGTCTGTGCCCAGCCATATACCGTCGGCCCGCCGCTCGTGCTTCGCAATCTTCATCGGCTCTCCCGTCGTCACAGCCGGAAACACGCTGCCGCGGCATGTCACTCGTCCTGGTGCGAGGCAACGGCCCGGCGCCGCACGGGACGACGCATCCTGACCGTCACAATCTCGAACGGCTTGACGCATATTTCCAGACAATCCCTGGCTTCCGTGGTGCCTGGCGCCGGTTCTTCCAGCAGGTTGCACCGGCAGAGGAGCATGCCGGCCGCATGCGCCTTGACCCTGATCGTCCGTGGCGCGGAATCGTAGCTCCAGAAGCGGAGTATGCGCCCGTCACCATCCTCGGCGTCCTTGAAAGCCGAAATGACCACGCGGCCGCCCTCGACTGTGAACGGCACAACGCGGTCCGGCATGTCGTGGCGAACATAGCGGTCAGCCTCGACCCTCCGCCAGCCGTCGCGCTCGGCGTTGTAGAGCTTCCATGCAGACCGGTTGGTGTCCACCGGAACATAGCTCTTGCCGTCCTTTACATGGAAACCAACGGTGACATGGGCCTTGTGTTCGTGCGGGTATGCCATGTCGCCATGCACCTGCGCGATGGCCGGATTACGGAAAGCGGCGGCAATTCCCGGTATGCCTGCCTTCCGCCATGCGTCCACATGGGGAACAAGGGCGTACTCGTAGTCCAGCGCCAGCCGGAGTTGTGCCTCAGGGGTCGCCCAGGTGCAGCATTGAATGGTCGAGTCCACCGAGCGCAGCAGCGTAACCTCCAGCCGGGTACCGCCCTTGCCCGGAACGATGGCGTACTCGTGCAGGCCTTTGCCGATGAAGGCAAGCCCGTGGCCGGATTCGTGGATGCTGACGAAGTTACGCATCGGATGGAAGTCCTGCCCGGGCTCGGCCGGCCACTTCGACGGGTCGTTCTCGTGTACCGCGAAGCTGGCATCGGCATGTACTGTGCCGGTGGCAAGTCCGGTGGGGAGGACCAGCCTGATCCGCTGGTTCCCGGCCTTGTTCTCTATGCGTGTACTGCATTTCACCAGCGGACTCCCGGCCTCGAGCGCAAAGACGGTCCGGACAGGTATCGTGCATTTCCCCGTCCGCCGGTTCCGGCCACGGTCATAGCCCGCCGGCACACGCAGAAGGGTCCGGACCTCGATTTCGGCCCGCAGCTGACCGCTCTGCAGCACCGTCACGGAGGCGTCCTGCGAGAGTGTGTCGCATCGCCGGTCATTCGGAACAGGCTCAAAGTGGTACCCGCCACCACGGTCACCCTCCTGGATCATGAAATGGGTGTTCCTGATGGGCTTGCCGGCGGCCGGGCCGGCAAGGTTGATCGTGCCGTTGCGGTTGACGGTGACGCGCAGCAGGCCGTTGTCGAGTACGCGCCCTGCGGTCACGCGCACGGCGTCAACTGGCAAGTCTGCGGCCTGTTCGGGCCGGAAGACAAGCTTGCGGACCTCGCCCGGCGCCAGATCCGGGATGAAGACGCAGCCCCTGCACTCCCAGTACTCGACGTTGTCCATGCAGTAATTATCCGGCGGGGGGTCCACATGCACCATCTGCTGGCGAAGCGGCGTGATTTTTGTCCACTGCACTGCGCAGCGCACACCCGCACCGTCCTCGAAACAGCAGCCGCCAACAGGGCGTTTGGTCCGCCTGATGACGAAATCCACAACTCTGTTGCCGCCGTTGAGCCCGGCGTAGACAATGAGAGTAGGCACCGCGGCCGTGCGCGCCGGGTTATTCAGGTAATCAAGCGCTGAGTCGGCAATGTCTATGCCTAGTTCGATCACTTCGCGGAAGCGTGTGTTTACGTCCGCGTGCACGCGATCCTGGCTGCAACCGCAGATCGAGTCGTGCGCCTGGCTGTGGAAGATGAGCCGCCAGGCCTTCTTGAAGAACCACGGCGTGGGCGGCATGCCGAACAGGCCGGCTACGGCATGCAGGGGCTCTGCCAGGTTCTCGACGTGCATCCCGGCGAGCTCATTCATGAGCTTGTTGTCGATCCGGCTCGACAGGGTGCCGTGAAGCTCGTGGATCCCGAGCTTGCCGCGCAGCTGGCCCTTGTACACGCGCAGTCCCTCTGGAACAGCTTTCTTCCACTCGTCGATAGCGTCCTCAAGCGAGCCATGACTGAACTCAATGCCGGGAATGAGCCTGGGGATGGCCTCGATGATAGCCGGCGTGTCACGCTGGAGCCAGATGTGGTCGACCCCGTGGGCAACCAGCGCAATGTCGTCACGATGGGAGTCACGCGCGGCGTCGATGATCCCCTGGATCCGTGCCCGGAGCGCCTCGGGCTCGTCCGGTCCAGGCAGGAGCATGCCGGCGGTATAACCGCCCGTTTGCGGCAAGGCGTAGACCCTGCTGCCATCGGGCGCCTCCCAGATGAACTCACGCTTCCAACCATGATCCTGGCCTATCGCCGCCGGGCGACCGCGACCGAAGATATAGTTGTCAATGCCGATCCCCCGCATGATCTGGGGCATCTGTTCTATATGCCCGAAGCTGTCGGGGACGTAGCCAGTATCCGGATAGCGGGTTCTGAACTCGGCGCAGTCCTGCCGGCCGCGCATCAGGTTGCGGATGAGCGATTCACCGTCGGGGATGAACATGTCCGGCATTGTGAACCACGGACCGATCACAAGCCTGCCTGCGGCAACTAGTTCACGGATCACGGCACTCCGCTCGGGGCGGATGGCAAGGTAGTCCTCAAGGATGCTGGTCTGGCCATCAAGCACAAAGGTGCTGAACAGGTTGTCGGCCAGGATCATCCCGACGATCTCGTCGATCGTCCGGATCAGGCGGAACTGGAACTGGTTCTGACTCAGGTACCATTCCCGGTCCCAATGCGTATGGCTGTACATGAAGAGTTTCATAACCCCGCAAGGTGCCAGAATCGGTTCGCCTGTACAAGCATGATGACCGCATCACAAGG
>JBAXKQ010000159.1:0-6389 GCA_037135275.1 bacterium | reverse complement strand
GTCAGTTGGGGATGGCGCATTAAGTGCCTCGTTATACTTAGCGCGCGCATCTTGCTTGTCCTCTGTCTCGCCATCGGGCTTGGATCCGATGTTGGCTTTTGCTACACCAGAACAGACGTCCCCAGGCTTACAAATCATCCAGTCAGTTGGGGATGGCGCATTAAGTGCCTCGTTATACTTAGCGCGCGCATCTTGCATCTCAGTGCTTGCCATATATGTCCTCCTGCATCAGTCTGTGTATTCTGTGCACGTAGCTTGGGGCAACAAAGCCCAGATGTCCAGCCTCATTCAATCCTGCCTCTTTAATATCAATCGCACAAATCGGATTCTTCGTTATCGTATCACTGAAGGGTATAGCGAGCCGCCCCAACACCAATCTACTTAGGCAGTCTAGGTTTCAAAGAATCCCTTGTCAATCTGCTATCTGCCGCAGTATTCTGCCGGGTTGTAACATGAAATGCTGGGATCTCGCCGGGGATACCCATCAAAGGCGCGCTGTCAATAGACATAATGCCTCCTCCATCCCCATAGGGGTGGTCCTCGTTTTGCTCTTTACTGCGCGAATACCGTCGCGCGAGAACGCCTTCCGCTCCGTATCGAGCCCGATCTGCTCCGATGATGTGGTTCCGGTCTTGGCCATCCAAAACCGTTTCGTTCAGACACCCATCTGGTTCTCATCCCGAGTGTAAGTCCTCGGAACACATCCCGCAAAGCGGGACCAGGAAATCGTCGGTGCCGCGACGTGCTCAATAGGAGTAGTCTCACAGACTCGTGGTTCGCCTGCCGGGATGAGCGCCAAGCTCCCAGCCCCTTGCAGATTCACGTCGTGGTCGAAACGGAACATCAGCTCTCCTCGCACAACGAAAGGGAGGCGGCGGATCCCATACAGACAAAGGGATTTTACCATTCCCCGGTTTGGTTCTCCGCCGCCGCCCAAAATCAACCGACCAGTTTCTTCACGTCAAACTCCACTCCATCTCGCAGTATGAAAAAGCACGCCTTACTGAGTTTGTTTGCCAGAGCCTTGATTCCCACAACCTTTTTTGTCCTCGACGCCTTGCGTTGATACCATGCCCGCAACTCAGGACAGCACCTGATTGAATGGCCGGCCGCCTCGACGTATGCCCATGCCAGGTCTTTGTTGCCGCTTTTCCGATTACCTTCGCCCTTCTTCTTGTTGTTGCTGGTATGCGTCGACTTAACCGCCCGGCAATATGATGCGTAGTTGCCTGGCCCGGCAAACCTGGCGATTGGCCCCGTTTCCAGCATTATCGTCATCGCAAGTATTCGACCGATACCCGATGGGAGCAGTCGACAGCAGAGTGGTATACCTCTGGGACCAGGTCTCTTGCCTCCCAACACTTTGATGGCATACTTGCGCTCGTAACGTTCTGATGAAGATTACCGGGCATGATACTATGGGACTTATCTTGCATTACGCTGGCGGGGGACTGAAGGACGTACTCAGAGATGCGCCAAAGAACTGTGTCGCTTGAGGCTTTAGAACTGCCCCTCCTCTACCCAACTCCCCTCACAATCCATTCTCCCCACCCTTCCCCATCCCCGGTCTGACCGATTTCGACCGCTGTAATGGCTCCCGCAGATTCCCTAAATTGACCTCAAAAAGGGCAAAACCGTCCCCCGTCCATGAGGAAAATATGAGGAAATGGTTTTCGCCTTAGCACAAGACCCCCTGTTTGCAGGGGGTTTTGGGGTATATTTTGGTGGAGGTGGGGAGAGTTGAACTCCCGTCCTGTACGAGCATCAGCACAGCCTCTACATGTTTAGCCGAGTATAAGGCACGGCGGCCTCTGCCGGGGCTCACTTACAGACTCGCCTGATCCGGCTTTAGCCATAGGGCTCATCGAGTTGGACTAATGACCGAACCCGTAGTCATCGCCAGTCCGGAAAAGAGTCGTACTAGCGGATACCCGGACGATCTCCGCGTTCCTATTGCTGCGATTAGGCAGCAAGAGCGTAGGATTCATCGCCTACCTTGTGATCGGATTTTATAGTGGCCTTCCGACCAACCACTACATGCCACTGTACCAGTGCAATCGCCAGTCAATGCCCAGCACCCCCCTCATCAACCAACCCATGATATTCTTTCTCTGAGGCGCAGACAAGAGCTATCGGAGAATCCTTGATCCCTCATGAGGGCTGTAACGATTGTGGACTTGTGTCTTGAGGCAGGCTCATGTATATTTACGGACCAGTTGGATGTTGATTCCTCGCGGAACGGAGTCAGCTGCGGGCCGCCAACGGACCGATTGGGAGATCGATCCCGAAGGAAAGGAGGCAACGCTGTAAAGGTCTGCGGGTTGATAGAAAGCGTACGTTACTTCGTGTGGATTCTGGCAGTCAAATCATGAAGGGGAGAAAGACAATGAAGTCGAAGTACCTACAGTCGGTGTTTGCGGCAATGATCTGTGCCACTATGGTTTTCACTGGTTGTGGCGGCGGTAGTGACGATGAAGAGGACAGCGCTTCGATTGTTGGCACATGGAACTGGTCCAAGGTCACAATCTCCGGAATGACCCTCAATCTCGCCAACAAGAGCAATCCCATAACCCCTGGTGGTACGACTGTGATTACGCCGCAATGGATCACCGATACTGTTGCCGCGATGGGCTACCCCGGAATCACGCTGTCCATCAGCGCCACATTCGCCGACGGCGGGGCTCTTTCGTTGACTCTGGGCGGATCGGTCGCCGCACTTCTGGGACAGTATACAAGCCAGATTCCACCACTCACCTGGGCTGAGAACGGCGATATTCTCACAATCACAGCAAATGGTGTCGTCACCACGCTCACCCACTCCGTGGGAAAATCAACGATGACCGTCACCGCTTCGTGGGCGCAGTTACAGCAGCTGCTCTCTGACGGCGCCGCATCTCAGGGCATGACGCCGGAGGAGGTCAAGCAGAGGGCTGCTGAAGCCGCCGCCGAGCTTGGCTTCACAGTGGACGAGATATCCAACGTAACTGTCACTGGTGAATTCACCAGGTGATCGGTTGAGAATCGATCCTTGAAAAGCCTTTGCGGCCATCGGACCGCAAAGGCTTTTTTGTTGCACTTTACCATGTTGAGTTTCCTGACACACGGGGCTATAGTTGCCAGGTTTTTCACCGGCAACTGAAGTTTCGTGGGAGTACGCTCGTGAACATTACACGCGAGGAGATTCTTTCCTACCATCTTGGCGGCAAGATCGGGTTGCGCACAATCCGGCAGCTAACGGATCTACGCTCTCTCTGCCTGGCTTATACTCCAGGCGTAGCCGAGGCGGTAAAGCAAATCAGCCGGGAACCAGACACCGTCCACAAATACACAGCAAAGGGCAACCTTGTGGCTGTGGTGACCGACGGAACCGCCATCCTCGGCCTGGGCGATCTCGGCCCGGCAGCCAGCATCCCGGTGATGGAGGGCAAAGCAATCCTCTTCAAGGCATTCGGTGACGTGGACGGCTGGCCGGTGCCTCTTGATTTCTGCAGGAAGGACGGCAAAACCACCGGACCTACCGATCCGGAACGCATAATAGACACAGTGTGCCGGATGGCCCCGATGTACGGCGGCATCAATCTCGAGGATATTGCGGCACCGGCCTGCTTCAGGGTCGAGGACCGCCTCTCTGAGCTTCTCGACATCCCGGTCTTCCACGATGACCAGTGGGGTACTGCAGTCATAACCCTTGCCGCAATCATCAACTATTGCACACTGTCCGAGCGTGATATCAGCGAACTGCGGATCGTGATCAACGGCGCCGGCGCAGCCGGAATCAGGATTGCGGACATGCTGAAGGTATACGGGGCAAAGACAATCACGCTGTGCGATTCAAAGGGCGTGGTTCGGAGCGACCGGACGGACCTGAACCCGCAGAAGCGGCAGCATGCGATGACGACATCCGCCACGACCGTGGGCGAAGCATTGCGGGGTGCACACGTGTTCATCGGCGTATCGGTGGCCAACTGCATCAAGCCGGCCGAAGTACAGGCCATGGCCCCCCACCCCGCGATTTTTGCGATGTCCAATCCGGACCCGGAGATTCGGCCGGAAGCTGTTGCGATGGCCATGGGCAGCAGGCCCTATGTGTGCGCGACAGGGCGTTCGGATTTCCCGAACCAGATCAACAATGTACTTGGTTTTCCGTTTCTCTTCCGGGGCGCACTTGATGTCCGGGCCCGCACGATAAACATGCAGATGAAGCTCGCGGCTGCAAAAGCTCTTGCCGCGGTTGCGCGCCTTCCTGTTGGTGCCGATGTGAAGGCCTTCTATCCCGGCGCCGAGCTGGTGTTCGGGAACGATTATGTGATCCCGAAGCCGTTTGACAAACGGTTGTTCGTGGATGTGTCCGCGGCCGTGGCAGAAGCCGCTGTGGCATCCGGCGCAGCCCCGGCCATGGATCTCAGGCAGTACAGGGTCGAACTCGAAAAACGCAATCTGGCGCGTCAGGCATCTTGACGCCCGCCACTCTCTCTGGTATCTACGAGCCCACATATGACACAGCAACTCCGAATACGAAGAAAACGAGCGCGCCTCAAGGCACGGAACAAGCGGATTCGCATCACCACTAAGGCAACGGAAAAAGCCCGTGTGGCCAAGGCTGCGACGAAGAAGCCCGCCGCCCCTGCTGCGACCGCGTAGTTCAGGTCGCGTTTCATCACGGTTGGCACAAAGTCTCACCTCTGACGGCGTGAGAGGCGGTACCATCCGGGAATGCGAGGCAAGAGAGCCCTGCGTTAGGGATCTGACCCCGCAAACTGGTGACGCTGGCAAAACTGATGCTTTTTCGCTGCTTGATAACAGCGAGCGGCTTGAGGTTTGTGGCTTGCGTGGGCGCGATGGCCGACCCGTCTCCGTGCCACCTGCTCCGCAGGTGCACTACGACGTGGTTGGGCGCTAGATTGAAGTTTGACGTGGGCGCGATGGCCGAGTGGTTAGGCAGAGGTCTGCAAAACCTCGTACACCGGTTCAATTCCGGTTCGCGCCTCCATCCTTTTTCCTCGACACCATTGATCCAACCACACTTCAACCAGTGTTTGCGGGCATTGCCGCGAAATGGCAGAATAGGGCACAAAATGGCTCAGAAGATGAGGGCGGCAACCACGAGGCCGGAGCTGCGCTGAGGCTGCGGGTGGTCAACGACAATTACTTTTCCCCAGTGGCGACAACTACACTCTTGCCACCACAAATGAGGGAGTAACTAGTGTTTGCCACAATCTGTCGCACACACCTTCTGTGGCAGCGCAACGCCCTCCCGCGTGATACGGATCGGAGTAATATCACCGTTGGAGGAGTAGTTCACACAACTCAGTGACGAATCACGGAAGATGCCGTTTTGTGTGATGCCCATTTCGTTGCAGATGAAGTACCACTGGTTGCGCCATTCAAAGAACGATCCGTGCCGGTCCATCGTGATGCTGCAATGTTTGTAGCGCAGTTCCGGTACTACGTTCTCTTCAAGGATAATCGAACCCCGGCATTCGTACGGGCCGTACACATGCTCGGATGTGCCATAATAGCATCCCCAGGAAAGGTAGTAGACCCCGTTTCGCTTGTGCAGATAGGGTTTGTCGTCGGTTTTGCCCCTGCCGTACGGTCCCTCGGGGTTGCTAATCTTGATCGCCCGAGGCGTTTCGGCAAGACGGTCCATTGTGCCGCCCATGCGGGCGATGTAGAAGTCGAAGGTGCCAAAGACAATATAGTACTCGCCATCATCATCCATGAATAGCCCGGGGTCGCGGGCTTCGGTCGCCACAGACCCATCCGCTACAAGAGGTTTGCCCAGCGGATCACGCCACGGACCGACAGGAGAATCTGCCACGACAACGCCGATGTCGCGCGGCCCCCGTGAGAAATACAAGTAGTGCTTGCCGTTACGCGCTATGGAATCAACCGCCCAGCAATTGCTGTCGGGTTTGCCGTAGTAGGTGTTCTCCGGGCGGATTGTGCATTCGTGGGTCCAGGCGACAAGGTCCGGTGAGGACCAGATCCACCAGTCGTCCATGACAAAGCCTGGGCTCTGGGGACTCTTGTCATGGGTTGCATAGAGATAGGCGCGGTCACCATAGATGCGAACATGTGGATCACAGACGCCCCGTCCAGGAATGATAGGATTGCCCGATAGTCTTCTTTCCCCTGTCATCAAGAATCCCTTTCTACTTCTGTCTTTCGGCTAATCATTCGCCATCCAACGTCCACCGGGGGGACAGACAGGTTGTCCACAAGAGGCTAGGCACCAAGGTGTTATGAAGATGGTGGCGTTTGATCAGCGTCTTGTTCCGGCTCCGCCGAGGCCTGTCCCCATTTCGCCTCGGTCGGCACTGCATATTGAGATCACCTCCCGCGTGGTTTCACCGTGTACACGATATCACTCACGCTTACATGTTCGA
>JBAXKQ010000158.1:0-6442 GCA_037135275.1 bacterium | reverse complement strand
CGTGCGGGCCGGCAAGGTGGCCGCTGTTTCTAAGATACTACCTTCGCTGCATGCGCCGACAGTCAGCAGACTCGCTGATGAGGACTGGGTCGCTGTTGAGACTGTCGTTGACGAGACCGTGGTGAAGAACATCATTCTCAGCCTGAAGAGCGCCGGAGCTGAGGGGATTATTGAATTGCCGCTTAACAAGGTTATTCCCTGAGGAGGTGCAGTATGGGGTCGATAAGGAAGAAGCGTATCAAGAAGATGTCGAAGCACAAGTATCGCAAGAGGCTGAAGGCGAACCGGCACAAGAACGACTAATCCCGCGCCTGACGTCAAGCCCGCACGCCAGAGGGGGCATGCAGGTTGTGCTGCGCTAGTGCCAGAGCAGGGGCGTCTTGCGAAGCTTGTGATGTCCTGTACAGGCCTTGGCTTTGCAGCAAAGTCTGCCCGGTGGTGACGGCCCGCTAGTTGGTGGCGGGTGGGGTGTGTCCGTCTTGGCCTGGCTACCTCTTTCACCGGATCTTATCAGCACGAGCTATGCGTGTGGCTTCAATAGCGGTCTGTTCGCCCGGCGAAAGGATAGCTTGCTGATCGTTGACCCTGAGGCAAGGATGCGGGCATGTCGTTTGTCGCCATAAAGTCGAAGGTTGTTGCGGCTGTCTGTCTTGTTGGTGCCGTAACCTGCGTGTCTGGTGTAGGTGCTGAGGACACGACTGCGCATGACTTGACTCAATCT
Organism: bacterium; assembly: GCA_037135275.1. Classification (GTDB taxonomy): domain Bacteria; phylum Verrucomicrobiota; class Kiritimatiellia; order SPBP01; family SPBP01; genus JBAXKQ01. The sequence continues at coordinate 5,721 of JBAXKQ010000158.1, read as the reverse complement.
TATGGCCTTTCCTCCAGAGAAAGCACGATCGCGGATGCGCTTGCGCACTACGTCCGCGGACTGATAGCCGACGGGGGGGACGCTGGATCCAGAGAGGCTCTTGCGCAGCTCGAGGAGTCGTTCCGCCTAAATCCCGGCCAGGCAGATACTGTGATGAGGCTGGCCGCTCGCTATCAGGATGCCGGCAGAACAAACGACTTGCTCCGGGTACTCGAGGCCGGTTGCGCCAGATATCCGGATGATGTCGGTCTCCACTACTATCTCGGAGGCGCCTACCAGCTCTGTGCTCTCTACGACAAAGCTCTTTCCGTACACAGCAGGATTATTGAACATCATCCGGCAGATGTCTCCGGCTATCTTGGCTCACTTCAGGTATGTCTTGCCAGAAACGACGAAAGAAGGGCTCTTGAGGCGGCGGCTGACGGTCTCCGCAAGGCGACAAATGCGGATAACCTCGGCGCGATATGCCGGCAGATCGGTATCGATGCCCTGTCCGTCGGCGATTTTGATCGAGCGGTGAAATGGCTGACGGTTGTCAGGCTTGGGAGCCCCGAGGATCTGAGTATCTTCCTGATGCTCTTTGAAGCTAACCTTCGTAACGGCGACAGGGACAGCGCTTTATCCCTCTTGCTTGGAGCGCCGGCGAAGTACCGTGACAACCCGCGTTTCCACTACATGGTGGCGAGGATTCTTCTCGGGTCGGGCTGTTTCAAGGAGTCTTTGGATCGATTTGATATGGTGGAGCGTATCCAGGGGGCGTTGGATGGCGTGGACGGCCTTCGTGATGCCGCCTACTACCACCAATACGGCGTTGCTTGCGAGCGATCAGGCCGCATCGAACTTGCCGAGAAGCAATTTGCAAAGAGCCTGGAAATGGACGGCAATAGTGCGGAAACACTCAACTATCTGGCCTACATGTGGGCTGAGAGAACAGCGAATCTCGACAGGGCGCTGGAGTATGTAAACAGAGCACTTGCTGCGGAGCCCGCCAATCCGGCCTATCTGGATACGCTCGGGTGGATCTACTTCAAGCAGGGGAAGATGGAGCAGGCTCTCGAACTCGTCGACAAGGCACATAGCTTGATGCCTGAAGAGGCGGTGATTGCGGAGCACATGGGCGACATTCTGCAGGCGACAAAGGAAACCGACAAGGCTGTCATAATGTGGAAGAAGAGCTTCATGGCGGATCCAGAGAACAAGGGCGTGGGAAGCAAGCTCAAGGTTCATGGGGTAGATATCCGCAGGCTTCAGGATGAAGCGAGGGCGACGAAGAAGACGCGTAACGCAGCTGTGCCTAGTGGCCTCAGCGACGAGTAGGCGGCATCAGCAGAGCGGATCGGCCGCGAAGTAGGTGGCGCGTACGACGATAGTACGTTGGCAGGCAATCATGTCATGTATTCACCAGTTTGTGGCGGGTTTTACTAACGGCGACGCCATCAGTAATGAGGCCGTAATCATGCGTCGAATCTTCCGGTCGTGGGGATTCGACTCTGACATATTCTGCGAGGCGAGGCGGACCCTGCCAGGGCTGAGGAATGATGCGCGTGATCTGGCCGCATACCGGGACGTCGCAGGGCCGGACGACATTGTTCTGCTCCACTTGTCGATTGGTTCGCCAGCGAACGAACTATTCGCGGGCCTTTCATGCCGGAAAGCCATTCTATACCACAACGTCACGCCGCCGGCCTTCTTCGAAAGAATCAACAGCCAGGTTGCACGCGCCCTTCATGCAGGTGTGCGGCAGGTGAAGACCCTTTGCGGATCAGCTGACATCACCATGGCCGTGAGCCGTTTCAACGCTGGTGAACTCGAGAAGATGGGATACAGGGATGTCAAGATTCTGCCGATCATCCTGGATATGCAGCAGCTGCGCGCCGCACCAGACAGGAGGATCCTGCGCAAGTTCGATGACGGCCTGGTGAATGTCCTGTTTGTCGGCAGATGTGCGCCGAACAAGAAGATCGAGGATATTCTGAGGGCGCTCTGGTTTTTCCAGAGGACCGTCGAAACTGGATCGCGCCTCATCATGGTGGGTTCACACGCCGGCGTTGAGAAGTACTACCATGTTCTGCGTGTTCTCGAGCGAGACCTCGGACTGAGGAATGTCGATTTCCTGGGGGCGCTTCCTCAAGCTTCAGTCAACGCCTGCTACAAAAGCGCAGACATCTTCCTTTGCATGAGTGAACACGAGGGTTTCTGCATTCCCCTCATTGAGAGTATGGTTAATGATGTTCCGGTGATGGCATACGCTGCCGGGGCGGTGCCAGAGACCCTTGACGGCGCCGGTGTCCTCTTTGATGAGAAGAAGTTTGATATGATCGGAGAGATGATGGGGCGCCTGGTTAGTGACGGTGGACTCCGGCGGGGGGTGATCGACCAGCAGCGTGCGAGGCTCGCGCGCTACAGTTCCATCAATCTCGAGTCAGAGCTGCGCCACAACCTGGAGCCTCTGTTTGTATGAACACCACGGGTCGAGAACCAGACGCCACTTTGAAATGACAACTATAGACAAGCTGGGCGAAAGGGCGTTGATACGCAGGCTGGGGCGATTGCTGCCTGGCAACGGCACTGTTGTCACAGGAATTGGTGATGACTGTGCGGTTGTGAGGACCGGGGCCAACTGCGATCACGACCTTGTGCTGACTTCCGACCCCGTTATCGAAGGGGTGCATTTCCGGCCCGGGGAAAAGCCGGGGCTTGTGGGACGCAAGGCAGCGGGGCGTGTTCTGAGTGATCTTGCCGCTGTTGGCGCCGATCCACTTTGGGCGTTGGTTGATCTGGTTGTGCCGCGCGACAGACCCGTCTCCGGGATTGAAGGTATTTACAGGGGATTGGCCGGAATGGCCTCGCGTCATGGGCTGGCAATTGTCGGTGGCGACACGGCTTCCGGGCCGGTGCTTGAGCTTCACGTATTTGCAGTAGGGATGGTCCCGCGCGGGTGCGCGGTACTCCGGTCGGGCGCGAAGCCTGGAGACACGTTGTTCGTTACGGGCACACTTGGTGCCAGTCTTTCGGGAAGGCATCTCCGTTTTGATCCAAGACTGGAGCAGGGACGGTGGATCCGGGAGCAGGGCTGGGCAAGTGCGATGATCGATCTCAGTGATGGGTTGGCGTCGGACCTGAGGCGGGTTGTCGAGATGTCCGGCGTCGGTGCTGTCATTGAGGCCTGCTCGATACCATTGTCGGCCGTTGCGTCAAAGCGGCGTGACGGCATGACGCCGCTAGACCATGCACTCTATGATGGAGAGGACTACGAGTTGCTTCTGACCGTCCCTGCGAAACGGGCGAATGCCTTTGAGATCGCATGGCGGAAGAAGTTTGATCTCAGGCTTTCGCGTATTGGTGTGATTACATCCGACCGCGGCGTAGTTTGCTGCACGGCTGTCGACGGTAAGAGTGGCGTTTTGAAGGATGGGGGCTATGAGCATTTTGTCGGTTGCCACGCAAAATCCCGCTGAAACCCGAGCGCTTGCCGTCCGGCTGGTGAACGCGTGTGCGGTCGATTCAGTGATCGCGCTGTATGGGGGATTGGGAAGCGGCAAGACGTGTTTTGTTCAGGGTATGGCTGACGCTCTTGGTATCAGCAGGGCTGTCACCAGCCCGACATTTACGCTCGTCCGTGAGTATGGGGAGGGCAACCGACCACTCTTCCACTTCGACCTCTACCGCCTCCGTGATTCACAGGAGGTGCTGAACATAGGCTTTGAGGACTATCTCAGGCGTGGCGGTATTGTCGCAATTGAGTGGGCCGAGCGCGCTGAGGAGGTTCTTCCCGCCAACGTTATCAGAGTCAGGTTCGAGACCATGGTCGATCCGGATGCCCGCCTTATTCATGTCGAGTATCCTTGCTGACGCGCAATGTGATGTCTGAAAGCGCACCGCGGGAACTGCCGGTACTGTGGATGCGTCGCTACGATGCCATGCAAGAATACGCTAGGGCGCTTGCGGCGAAGGCGGGGGCTGTTGGCCTGAGTGAAACTCAATGTGCCGTATCAGCTCCTTGGCGTCGAAGGGTTTTATGAGGTAACCGACCGCGCCGAGCTTGAACATCTGGGAAATCAAGTCATTTGTTACGTGTGCAGTCATCAGGAGGACCCTGGTCCGCCGGTGAAGCTTTGCGTTCTTCATGAACCAGATGCCGTCGTTGATTGGCATTTTGTAGTCAACAAGGACAAAATCGTATTCCGTCGCCTCGACCATCTTGACGGCATTACGAGCATCACCGGTTGCGTCAGCGTTGTGGTCGTATGCTTTCAGTATCTCCACCACCGTGTTCCGCAGCGCGGCATTGTCATCCAGTACCAATATGTGCACTTGAACCTCAACAAAACTAACGTGACCCAACTGCCAAATGGCTTGTTCGGCTTGTATCACAATGTCATTGGGCGGGCAAAGCAGAATCGTCCCGCAAATCAAATCGTATCCAGCACCTGCGCCTAATGCTCCTCTGTAGGGAGACATGCCGATGCCGCGGGCGGCTCAATCATTGGCTTGCCAACCGGGGTAGATATGGCTGATACTTGCCCTGGTTACTGGATTTCTTGATAACCTCGAGGTGTGAAGATGAAGTTTCTTTGTGCTGACAAAAGCCTTGCCAGATGCGACTTGCTGAAAGCGCTTCTCGAGTCCAACGGCATTGAATGCGTTATCAAGAACGAGCACATGCCCTTCAGCGGTTCGGGGGTGGGTGTGTTTTCGCCTGAGCCAGTGTTTCCTGAATTGTGGGTGGCCGACGAAGACCAGTATGAAGAAGCGCTGACGATCATGGGTGATTCTGGTGACCAGGCTGCTGATTCGGGCACTGAAGATAACCATAACGCCTGTCAGCCATAGGTGGGTTCCGATCCTTGCCGCCTCACTCTGTCCAATCCTGCTTTACCAAGTGTTCAACCGGCCGTTGCTCCCGCCAACGGCAATCATGCGTTGAAAGTGACTGAGGCGGTTCGTCGCCCACCGGAGTGCAATGCGGCGGTCGTGACAACTCTCCGCGGCGCGCTGGCGAAGTGATCTTCCAACAAGCTGGTCGCTCAGCAGAAAGTTCCATCTGCGAGTCCATCGACGATTTCTGGCAAGATCTCCTCCCATGCCCCTGTTTTTTCCGCAGTTTTCAACAGCTCGACGATCGAGCTGGAGAAATGCTGCGGGTATTCTGAGGTGGCAACACTGAGTGGTGACCCCTTTTCGACGGTACGCTTCATAGAGCTTATCATATCCTTGCGGACCGGGTCGGTCTCTTCCCGGCAGATGACATCAAGAGCACGCAGGACGGTTACCCTGCCGCGGATCAGTCTGGTAAATTTGCGCCAGAACGGAAGAAACTCCGGCTTCTGAAAGTCTTGTCTTCGCTGATTCATCGGCACCAGTATAGAGTCTTGGCTGCCCGCGCGCCAAGGAGTTCTTTGTGCGCGCCGGCGAACCGGACTGCTTCGTCACCGGAAGGGAGCAGGTCTATCCACCGTGGTTTCAGGTATTTGACGAATCACAGTCCGGCGGACTGGAACCTGCAGAGACAGCGTTGATCTGGCGATAGGCCTCGTAGGCGACTATGGACACTGCGTTTGCCAAGTTGATCGACCTGGCATTCTTGCCAGGCATAGGAATCTGGTAGAGAGAATCCCGGTATTCATCGTAGAACTCCGGAGGGAAGCCGCGGTGCTCACTGCCGAATACAAGATAGACTCCCGCCTGGAATGTGCAGGAATAGAGGCTGTTTGTCCCTTT
>JBAXKQ010000157.1:0-6694 GCA_037135275.1 bacterium | reverse complement strand
CATGACGGGTTCCGTGTCGTAATCCGGGAAGGGATCGTCGAGCCAGGGCTCGACAAGTCGCGCCGTAGCTTCCGAGCGAAGGCGGACAATCCGTTCCGTCGCGGCATGCGCCGGTGGGCCGGTGGATGGTGGGAAGTAGAGGGGCAGATGGTATGAAAAGCAGAACCTCCAAGACGCTGCTACAATAGCACGTCAAAGCGATGAGACTCAATAAAGAGTCCATCACCATGGAGGTTCTGCAATGTACTACGCAGGGATAGAAGGCAAGTTTCTGCGCTTACTGGGGCGGGCTATGCACGTCACGCAACTTCCGGCTCAATCCGGCCGGCTGAGCCTCGTTCGTATTCCGCATCCGGCTCACCGGCAACGCCGGATTCTGTCCACATCCAACCGTTCAACCTCGAAAACCGAACCAAACGGCTGCATCCGCGATGCCGCTCACTGAGAGGGTCTGCCTCGCCCCGGCCACCTCTCTTGTTGCCTCAGTTCCAACCGCCTCCGGTCATCCCTCGCCACTATCCGCCGCTTTCTCATCCAATCGGGCCTGTCCCTATTCCCATTTTGTGATCGGTCGATCGTGGCGTGAGCTTGCTTACCGACTCGATCTGCTGGGATGCCGCCATTCTTGGGCCTCGCGGCAGATTCAGGAACAAATCTACCAACGGGGTATTGAGATAGTAATTTGTCCGGCCGTACCGGCGCTTCTCGAGATATCCGGCATGTGCGAGTTGATCAAGATAGCGAGCGGCGGTCAGCCTCGATACGGAAAGATCTGCCTGGACTATGGCAATTTTGGTGTACGGGTGTCGGAATAGGTTGTTGAGAAGGTCCTGGCTGTAGAGCCTGGGAAACTGCTTGCGGATGCGGTGCTTGTAGTCGAGCATCATCTCGCGGATGCGGACAATCAGTTCGATGGCCTGCCGCGAGGTGACCGCCACGCCCTCCAGCATGAAGAGAAGCCATTCCTCCCATGCTGCGCGGTCCCGCACAGCCTGAAGCAGCCGGTAGTAGTCGGGCTTGTTCTGTATGATGAACCGGCTGAGGTAGAGAACCGGCAGGTCGAGGAGGCCGTTGGCGACAAGATACAGGATATTGAGAATCCTGCCCGTGCGGCCGTTGCCGTCGTAGAAGGGGTGAATGCTCTCGAACTGGTAGTGGATCACTGCCATTTTGACCAGGGGGTCAACATTGAGGCGTGCAGGTTCATTGATGTATCGTTCAAGATCGCTCATCAGGGCGACAATGCGATCATGTTCCTGTGGCGGCGTATAAACCACTTCACCCGTGGCCTGGTTGCGGAGAGCGGTACCGGGAAGCTTACGGAAGCCGGTATCGCTCTGTTCCAGGGTGCGATGAACATCAAGAATGTGATTTGTGGTCACGAGGCGCACCTTGCGCACCGCTTCGAATCCGACGCGCAGCGCGGCAATGTAGCGCGCCACTTCTTTGGCGGCCGGTTTGGCGGCTTCGTCGGCCAGCTGGGCCTTGAAAAGGTCGTCATGGGTGGTGACGATGTTCTCAATCTCCGAACTGTCCTTGGCTTCCTGGAGCGCCAGTGTCTGGATGAGAATAGACTCGTTGGGGATCGTGGCGGCAATGCCCTTGAGTTCCGCCAAATGGCGGTGGGCCTCAGTGAGCTTCTTGAGTACCGGCACGGTCTCCAGTTCCGCCTGAGGCGGAAGGGGTTCGAGGTCGAATCCGTTCATTTGTCACCCGTTTTTGTCTTTGTCATCGAAGTATACACATCCACGTCGTTGTGTTCAAGACTTGGCATTATGTATACACGTCGATGCCAACATGTCCAAAATACACCTGATTCTGAACATGTTTACTCTCAACTTAGAGCCTATCCGGAAACCTATTGGCGCCATGACGCGGCGTATTTTGCGGCCTCCGCAAGGCGCGGCTGAGGGCGGGAATCCCTTGCGGGCTTTCCCCCTCAGCCGCAACGCCGCGGGCCCGCAAAAGCCGCCGCGCCCGTGTGGGTGGCGGCTTTCTCGCGTTAGGCTGCGTTCTTCGCGCCGGGCAAGGCCATCCAGGCATTGCACCGGCGCGAACGCCTTGCCCAACGCGAGAAAGTCTGCCATCACGGGCTCAATAGGTTTTCGGATAGGCTCTTCCTCATTTCAACCTCTTGTTGCCTCAGTTCCAACCGCCTCCGGTCATCCCCCGCCACTATCCCGCCGCTTTCTCATCCAATCGGGCCTGTCCCTATTCCCTTTCGCCTGCTAAGAAGGCCGCCGCGGAATCAGGGCGGGGACGTCAGGCATCTACTCCCGAATTGAGCGACTCGGAATCTGCCACCTTCTTGCCCCATCGGGATTCTTCGCCCGTGATGGTTGGGAAGTCGGCAGATATGCTTTCAGCTCGTACTGAACACGCTCGTCGGGGTCATGCATCGCAGCGTCTTGGAGTACATTCGTTGTCTCCTCGGTCCGAAAATACTTGAGCGATCTCGCTGCGGCCAGACGCGCATTCCCTAGCTCACCTGAATATGGCTGGCGCAGCAAAGCAATCAGTGGTTCGACAGCACGGGGATCATGGATTGCGCCCAATGCTTCTGCCGCCTCTTGCCGGACCACGTTATCCTTGTCGCGCAGCAAGACGATGAGGATATCCACCGCCGTCACCAACCTCGCTAACCCGGCGGCCTGAGCGGCACCCCGGCGCGCGTATGCATCTGGGTCCTTCAACGCGTTGATGAGCGGCTGGGTGGCTCGGACATCCTTGAAAAATCCCAGAGACAAAGCAGCATTGTGTCGCACTCTTGCGTTTGGGTCGTTCAGCAAGGCAATCAGGGGCGGAACCGCGACGGGATCTCTTGGTCGTGGGTGTTTGAGTGCGGCGGCAGCATGCTCGCGTACTTCGGCTACCGGATCGTGAAGTGCCTCAATAAGCGGCCGGACGATCCGACGATCGTCTCTGCCCTGCAGCCCGAACGCCGCAGCTACCCTGACAGCTTTCTTCTCGTCTTTCAGACAGATGAGCAGGGGATCGACTGCATAGGATCCCTGTGCGGCGAGAGCCACGTGGATTGCAGCCTGCACGTCTGCATTCTCGTCCTGCAGCCCGGAGAGCAGCACGGGAACTGCCTCTGGGGTTTGTATCTTCCTCAGAATATTGTGCAGTCCGCCGCCTTGCTTGTGTACGGCCTCCAACAAGGTTGGGATTGCGGCTGCGCCGATGGAAACGAGTGCTAACCTAGCTGCACCATCTAACGTTATAGAAGAAAGAGTGGGGTCGCCTGCGTTAACAACAGTCGTGCGAGTGTTTCCATGCGTATCGGAGGCATGGTATTTCCCCAGAAGAGGAATGAGATACGGTGCAAGACTGGCGGCTTTGGGGCCCATTCTAGCGATGCCTAAAGCAGCCGAAATGCGAGGTGTTACGTCTTTGGATTCAAGTTCGGCCACCAATTCGGTCATCACCTTCGGGTCCAGAGGTTGAGTCACAGTGTCTACCCCTGCTGTCGTATGTGTCTCCTCGGCTGCGCCTTCGCCGCCCGAGACTTGTTGTGCAACCAGGTCAGTTGCAGGCATGACGATGATTGCTATTGCGATGGCAGCACACAAGTTGTTGACCGTGACCTGCATGGTGTTGTTCCCTCTGAGCGGCGCCTTACGTTGATAAGAAATCGGAGTGAATCATAAGTGACGTATTTCCACAAGCGACACTACTGAACCTGGCGGATCTTGAAGAACATGTTCGTCCACAGCAAAGCGCCGGCAAGGTTTGTGGAGAGCCGGTCGGATGTAGCTGGATTCGTCGCCAGCGGGTTCCAGACCTGGCTGGACAGCGATGTCGCCCACAGCACGTAGTACTGCCGGCCCGACCGCGTGCTCCACTCGAGAAAGACCGTGTCGTTGGTGCGTGCCCAGCAGGTCACGTTGAAGAGCCTGTTGCTTCCGCCCGGTGTCCAGAACGGCATCTGATAGATCCGGTCCTGACCGTCGGGCCACAACCCCTCGCCCACATCCGTAATCTGCGGGCCGAACGCCACTTCATGCACAAGCGCACCGTCCGGCGCGAGCAGCCTCAGTTCGTCTCCACCGGCATCCAGCTTGAAGTTCACATGCAGGTCCCTGCCAGGAGCGTTCTGATCGGGCTCACTGTCCGCCCAGACGAACATGAATCCCTGCGGCGCTATGACCCAGCCGCCCGGTATGACGTACTTGTTGGTCAGGTCGGAGTCCTGGAGTTGGAATCCGCCCAGGTCAACCGGGCTGTTGCTGGCGTTGTACAGCTCGAACCAATCCTGCTTCTTACCGTCGGCCGGATCGTTTGTCGTGCTGTTATTGGAGGCCATCCATTCATTGATGAACACGGCCGGCAGGTCCGATCCGGGGGTGTTCGAGAAGCCCGGCGACGGGTAGTGGAAGACCTGGTAACTGTATTGAGTCCCCTGCGGATACATCCCGTAGGACCGGTTGGTGGCCAGGGTCAACCCGGCATAGCTGACGTAGTCCACAAGCACCGTCACACCGCCGCTCACCCTTGCCAGCGCCACCAGCCCGCTGGGAGATGCCAGACGCCAGCCGGCATGCACATATCCGTTGCTCGACTCGGCGGTCTCGCCGTCCATCCACAGCAGGAGATACGTACGGTTTGTAATCGTCATCCCGCCCATGAACGCCCATCTGGTCATGTTTGTGAAACTGTCGCTGAGATAGTACCCGCTTCCCAGCGCCACATCATTAGTCCCGCTGTTGAAAAGCTCAACCCACGGCTCGTACTCGCCGGCATTGTCGGTGAACACCGCGTTTGTCGGCATGACCTCGTTGATCCAGATCCGGTCGAAGGCCGGCAGCGCCGTTGTGACCGAGTTGGGCATCCCCGGCGTGTACCACACATTCGTATCAGCGGCCCAGTTGCCCGGCCGGTTGTTATCCTGCAGGGCGTCCCTCAGTTGCAGCGATGCGCCTCCCCCGTCAGCAACCGCCGGCCAGGGCGCCTCGTTGTCGTAGCGGACCTCGTCGAGCACGTACCAGTTCGTCCCGTCCGTCCTCAGCAACTTCAACGTCTCACCGCCGTTATCGAGTGCGCTACCGCTTTCTCCCACAACCGTCTCAACGTTCGTGTAGTTGGCAAAATAGCCCGGCACGCTTTCCGCCACCACCACATACCCGGTGGGGCCTATGAATATGCCCGGCCCAAAGGTGTAGTCGGCGCCATCAAGCACCAGGCCGGACAGGCAGAGCGTGTTTGTGCCAAGGTTCCGGAACTCAACATATTCGCCCGCCGGATTCCTGGGATTGAACATGATCTCATTGATGACAACCTGTCCATCCGGCACCAGGGCGGAACCGGTATAGTCCACCGCAATCGTATCCATCGCGCCGGTGACGGCATTTCCGAGCCGATCACGCCCGGTTATCGTAAGCTGGTTGGTTCCGGGCTGCAGCCACACCTCCATTCGCCACCCTGTCACCGAGCTGAAGCTGACCGGATATGCGACGCCATTAAGCTCGAACGTCTCAACGTCAATCGGCGCCAACCCTGATATTGTCACCGGGTTTGTTGACGTGCTGAAATCATTGCCGCCGTTGCTGGCGATCGAGAAAGCGGACGCCACGGTCCCGAGCTCGGATTGGATTGTTGATGCCCTGTTCTCCACCCAGGTCTTCAGAACGTCAGGCGACGTGACCAGTGTGACCATTCCGTTGCTTACGAACGCATTGTACCAGCCGTCAAGATGCGGGTCGGTCACGGCGGTGGTCATAGGCCCCTCGCTGAAGGCCTTCAAGAACTGCCAGTACATCCGGCGGAATCGTGCCACATTAAACATCGCGGTGGGAATGGCCTCACCCGGGAAAAGTCCGGTAGTCAGCCACGCCGCGTTCATGGCGTGGTCATTGTCCTGTATGAAGATGCGCGACCTGTCAGCGTACGGAAGGTAGAGGAACATGTTGTGCTGGGGCCCGTAACCGTAGTGGTCTACGGCCGAAAGCGCCCCGCACCCGGCGAAGAACGACACCCAGTTTGTCATGTCGCACGCCGCCATCACCCTCGCCTCGTACTGCACCGGGTCTGTCAGGTTCAGCGCGTCCACAAGGCGGAAGAGAACCGAGTAATCAGCATTAGGCACCGTGGATTGTCGTTCCTGGAAGATCCAGTGGTATCTGGCCTCCTTCTTCTGTCCCCACGCATTCAGGTACTTCGCGAAGACATCCAATCCCCATCCCACATTCTTGAATGTCAGCGGGTCTTCATCACCGTAGAAACTGCTGCACAGGTCACGTGACGGCATATAGTAGTCATGCATTATCGTCCGATCACTGCTGTCAATGTAAACGCGCACCCGCCGCAGGTACGCCGAGGGAACACCCGCCACGCTCGTCGCCCATGCGCAGTATTCCTCGATCTGCCTGGTCGAATCCGTTCCGCTTTGCCCGGTGACGTCGAGTTTGATGGCGTTGTCGCCCAGCACGCGTTCGCCGCCCGTCAGGTCCACTGAGAACCCGCCGTCTGTATGTGGATCATTCCAGTCGGTGATATTCCCTCGCCACCTGGACCCGGCGTTGTAGACAGCACGCCAGTCGCCGTACACGAAGGTCGTGTCAATCGGTTCCTTGCTCCACCCGTTGCCCGATGGCCCGTTGATTGCAAGCCAGCGGGCGTAGTTCCCGGCCGTCATCCAGATGCGGTATATTCCGAATGATCCGACGTCCGGCGCCGGCACTCCAAACCTGATGAC
>JBAXKQ010000156.1:0-6733 GCA_037135275.1 bacterium | reverse complement strand
CCCGCCCCGAAGCCGTTGTCGATATTGACCACAGTGACCCCTGGCACGCAGGTGTTGAGCATGGCCAGCACGGCGGACAGTCCCTTTGCGCCGGTGCCGTATCCCGTGCTGGTCGGGACGGCTATCAGCGGCCTGTTCACCAGACCACCGATGACCGAAGGCAGTGCGCCCTCCATTCCGGCCACGACGATCAGGACGCGGGCCGACCGGAGGAGCGGCACATGGGTTGCCAGCCGGTGCAGTCCTGCGACGCCTACATCGAAGACGCGCTTCACCTTCGCGCCCATATGCTCGGCCGTCAGTGCGGCCTCCTCTGCCACTGGTATGTCGGCTGTGCCGGCGCTCACAACGGCAACCAGCCCGGTGCGCCGGAGTTTCTTCCCGGAGTCGATCGTGATTATGCGGGCGTCAGTGTGATACACCGCGGCAGGGATGGCACTGGTTACGGCGTCGCGCTGCTCCGGTGACACCCGTGTGGCGAGCACTTGCTGCCTTGCAGACATCAGCGCCCTGGCAATCCTGACCACCTGCTCCGCGGTCTTCCCGGGGCAGTAGATCACCTCCGGCATGCCGCGCCGGCGGAGACGATCTGTGTCGACACATGCAAAGCCGAGCTGGATCTCACGGGCGGCGTCGATGAGCCTGCAGCCTTGCTCAACAGTCATCCTGCCGCTCTTGACCTTGGCGAGTATATTCTTTGTTTCTGTCATGGTGCGACAGGATGTCAGGGGTGTTGCGGAAAGTCAAGGATACGGCCCTTCGCAGGCAAAGCGGCGGGCTGCATCCTGAGGGTCGCCATGGATTAGCGGGCCGCAGACGGTATGGCGCCGGCCGGCCGAGATAGAAGTCGACTTGGCGGCTGAAAAGTGAAAATATCCGCGCCAAGGTGTGTACGTGCATCAATGCAAATACGGCGTGGTGACAGGCCAACGCGCAGGAGGTATCCGTGAAAAGCAGGACTGTGGCATTTGTAGTCTTCATTGCCGGAGGTATGTTGAACGGCCAGGTTCAGGCCGAGGAAGCGCAGCTTCCGCCGGCCGTACAAACGCTTGTCGATCGAACTGTCCGTGACGTCGCCAGGGAGAGGCAGAAATATGAGGCCTCGGCCAAGGTGATTACCGACAGGCTGGTTGTGGCTCTGGCCAAGGAGGTGGAGCGCCAGACCAAGGCCGGCAAGCTGAAGGCTGCGCTTGCCGTTCAGAACGAACTCGAGGAAGTGATGAAAGGCAAGATCATAGCTTCAGTCGATGCAGACGCGCGCAAGGCCAAGCCGGCGGCCGCAAAAGGGAAAGCTGGACTGACGATTAAGTCGGCCAAGTTCGGAATCAACGATGTCTGGTTCGACTGCACCGATGACATTCGCGCGCTCGTGAAGGATGGGTGCCTGGAGTTCACGTATCATCAGCAGATGGATTTGTCCCTTGCCCAGAAGCACGGTGATCCGGCCCCGGGCTTTGTGGAGTCGCTCGTCATCGAGTATGACGCCGGCAATGGCGTGAAAACCATCACGGTTGGCACAAACGGGAAGGTGTCTCTTCCGTGATTGGCGGATGAGGTCGGGACCGGCTGGAGGCCTATGAAGATAGTTTTGCGGCTTGCCTTGGTGGCGGTTGTCGCGGCTTCGGCAGTATTGATCTGCTATGCAGTGCGCGGCCGGCTGCCGGACAACTGCGCTGGAACGGACACGCAGCAGTGCCGGTACGATCTGGATGCGCTTCGGAAGACCGATACCAATCTGCTGATTGCTGCTGGAGTGAGGTACATCAGGCCGGCGGTCACGGGCGTGACGGCGTTGGCCGTTGCCGCTGATGACACCGTGCTTGTCGGAAGCAGGACGGGCATAGAGTTGCTGAGTCCGGACGGAAGAAGCCTGGCGCATTTCGATACCGGAGCCAGGGTGCATTGCCTGGCGGTGACGGACAGTGGCGACATCCTGGCGGGGTTTGGGGACCATATCGAGGTGTTTGGCCGTGACGGGGCCAGGAAAGCGGTGTGGCGGAGTCCTGCCCCGGGCGCGACCCTGACGTCCGTTGCGGCCTGCACCGGACTGGTATTTGCCGCTGACTGTGCGAACAGGGTTATCTGGCGTTTCAATCTTGGAGGGGAGCTGTTGGGACGGATTGGCGATAGCGACGATGCCGAAAGGAAGAATGGGTTTATTGTGCCCAGCGCATTCTTCGACGTTGCCGCCGGGCGCGACGGGACTGTATGGGTGGTCAATCCCGGTGCGCACAGGTTGGAGAACTTCACGGCCGACGGCAGATTCCTTTCCTACTGGGGCAGGGCGTCAATGGCCGCAGATGGCTTCTGCGGCTGCTGCAATCCATCTCACTTTGCGATCAATGTCGATGGGTCCTTTGTGACGAGCGAGAAGCATATCGTGCGCGTAAAGATCTATGACCCGGCCGGCCGGCTGAAGGGAATCATCAGCGGTCAGGAGCAATGGGACAAGGAGGCGGTGGGGCTGGATCTTGCCGTGGATTCCGCCGGGCGGATTCTTGTGTTGGATCCGCAGGCGGATGTTGTGAGGGTGTATTCAATGGAGCAGGCCGATACTCCCGCCGAGGATGCGGTTGGGAGGGTCAATGCCCCGGGCTATGGACACAAGAGACAATAGAACCGGTAGCGGCCGTATCCAGCACCGGCGTGAGTTCCTGAGGACTGCGGCACGCGGGCTCCTCCTGGGAGCCCTCGCGGCGCTTGGCGGGTGGGCCGTGTTGAGGCGCCGCTGCGCCTCGCCGGGAGGCGCGGCGTGTGGTACATGTCCGGACCTTGAGAGATGCACCCTGCCGCCGGCGGTATCCACAACCTCGGGCCGGCGCATGGTGTGGCAGTTGGATCCGTCGAAGTGCATCCAGTGCGGCCGGTGTGCGGTGAACTGCGTGCTCAGTCCGTCGGCGGTAAAATGCGTTCACCGCTTCGAGATGTGCGGTTACTGCAGACTGTGTTTCGGCTTTTTCCAGCCGGGGACTTCAGTGCTAACCAGTGCCGCTGAGAACCAGACGTGCCCGACCGGCGCGATCAGGCGAAGGTTCGTTGAATCCCCGTTCTACGAGTACACGATTGACGAGTCCCTGTGCATCGGGTGTGGCCGCTGCGTGAAGACCTGCGGCGCATTCGGCAACGGCTCGCTCGCTCTGCAGGTTCGGCACGATCGCTGTGTCAACTGCAATGAATGCGCAATAGCCCGTAAGTGCCCGGCCGGCGCCTATACCCGCGTACCGGCCGGCCAGCCGTATCTCTTCAAACCCGGTCAAACAGGGACACAACAAACGTGAAAAGGGCGCTGGTTGCGGTCTTGCTGGTGTTATCTGCGCTGTCGGCGTACGGTGCCAACCGTTTTCCCATGCCGCAGTTTGAAAAAGGCTACTTCATACCCGAGTCAACGGCACCGGCCGCCAGGGTGGCGTGGTTGGAAGTGTTGGATGCAGGTGTTCTCTTTGCCGCACTTTCACTTGCCGCGTGGTTGGTGCTGAAGAAACGATCGCGTCGCGGCCTTGTGGCGCTCACGGTCTTCTCCGTAGCGTATTTCGGATTCTGGCGGGCCGGCTGTATCTGTCCGGTTGGCTCGATCCAGAATGTGGCGCTCAGCCTGTGCGGAGGCGGGTATGTGTTGCCTCTGACGGCTGCCGTATTCTTTATTCTCCCGCTCGTATTCGCGCTCCTGTTCGGAAGGGTATTCTGTGCGGCAGTCTGCCCGCTGGGGGCGGTCCAGGATCTTGTGGTCCTGTTTCCGGTGCGGGTACCACGGCCGCTGGCCAGCCTTCTTGGCCTGATCCCGTTTGTCTATCTGGGTCTCGGAGTCCTCTTTGCCGCCACAGGTGCCGCATACGTGGTATGCCGGCTGGATCCCTTTGTGCCGTTGTTCAGGTTTGGCGGCGACCTGCCGATATTGCTGGCCGGTATCGGATTCCTGCTCCTTGGAATCTTTGTGGCACGACCGTACTGCCGGTTTCTCTGCCCGTACGGGGTTCTGCTGAACTGGGCGGCAAGGCTTTCGATGTGGCGGGTGACGATCACTCCGGACGAATGCGTGAAATGCCGGCTGTGCGAGAGGGCGTGTCCATTCGACGCCATACGCGTGCCCAATGCATCGCAATCGGGCGAGAAGCGCAGGGCGGACACGCGCAGGCTGGCGCTGCTTCTCTGCCTGGTGCCGCTGCTGGTGCTGGCCGGCGGCTGGTCGACATCGCGGCTGGACCGGGTGTTTGCGCGAATGCACCCAGCGGTGCGGTTACTCGATGCCGTGAGGAACGGTGACGAGGCATCGCGGAACAGCATGGCGTACGAACTGGAGGCGTTTGGCGGGAGTGGTGTGACGAAGGAAGACCTTGCCGCCACGGCGGATGCCGTGGCAGGACGCTATCGCACTGGCGGATGGCTCCTTGGCGGTTTCCTTGGCGCGGTGTTCGGGATCAGCCTGATTGGCGCGGCGATCCGGCGGACCAGGGAGACGTACGAGCCCGACAGGGGGCAGTGCCTGGCGTGCGCCAGGTGCTTCATGTCATGCCCGGTAGAGCATCAGAGGCGCCGGGAAGCCGCGGGTCGTCGGCTTTGAGCGCGGCTGGCGTTGTGTGTGGAGAGAGTGTAACCCGGCTGCCGGGTGGAGTGCACAATGGCGAGTGTTGAAAACAGGTCCGGTCTGCACTATAGCATTGCCTGCGCGGTGGCGCTGGTGGCGGTCGCGTTTACTGTTGCCGTCGGCATGCTGATGGTGTCCAGCTACCTCGCAGCCAGGACATCTTCGCCGCTGAATCTCACCGAGCTCGACCGGCTCCGTGCGGCCATTCCCGGAGATGCCTCGGGCGATGCGGTGCGGACCAGGATCAGGGATCTGGATCATGTTGCCAGGCAGTTGTATTTCGGAGGCCTGCACTCGCTTCGCACCGGCTGTTACCTGTTCCTGCTGGGCGCCATCATCTCACTGGCGGGCATCAAGGTGGCCATCACCCTGAAAGCCAGGCGGCCTGATCCACGCGGCTATCCGCCGGCGGTTGGCGAACTTGAGCTGCTGGCTTCGGCCAGGTTTGTCATTGCCGCCACGGCGGTTGGCCTGGTGACAGTGGCAATCCTGATCGGCATCATGGAGCGCCGGCGAGACGGGGGCGAACCGCCTGTGCGGGTGGACGGGGCGTTCAAGGGCGAAGTGGCTGGCTCTGCCAGATCGCCTGCGTTCCGCGGCTTCGCCGGAAGCGGTGTGGCTGCTTTCACAAACACACCCGTCGCCTGGGATGTGCGCACTGGCAGCAATGTGCTGTGGATGGTGAAGATTCCACTCGCCGGCATGAGTTCACCCGTTGTCTGGGGCACGAGGGTCTTTGTGACCGGGGCTTCGGATGAGAAGAGGGTGGTCTACTGCCACGACCTCGACTCCGGCACCTGCCTCTGGCAGGCCGATGTGAAGGTGGCCGGCGACACAGCAGGCAAGGTGCCAACGGTGAACAAGGACACCGGCTTTGCGGCATCAACACCTGTGACCGACGGAAACGCCGTCTATGCCATATTCGCAAACGGGCAGGTCGCGGGAATCGATTCCTGTGCCCGTGAAATGTGGACGATCGACCTGGGACTTCCAGGGAACAAGTATGGCTATTCGGCGTCACTTGCGATGCATGCCGGCAAGGTCCTGGTCCAGTTCGATACAGGCGAGGACGGCAGGCAATCGCAATTGGTGGCGCTTGACTCCGGATCCGGGCGGCGGGTGTGGACGATGGACCGTCCGGTGACGGATTCGTGGCCTTCGCCGGTGCTTGTGGAAACCGGGCAGGGCACACAGCTGGTGACGGTTGCCAACGAGTACATCATTGCCTACGATCCAGCGACTGGAGCTGAACTGTGGAGAGTGAAGTGCGGCGGGACTGACGTCGCAGCGACGCCGATTTGCGCCGGCGGGCTGGTTATTGCCGCGATCGCGCACGACAAGACCTACGCCATACGGCCCGACGGGCGGGGTGACGTGACGGCCAGTCATGTCGCGTGGACGTCTGAAGACGGCACGAGCGATGTTCCGTCCCCCGTGAGCGACGGCGAGCTGATCTACTTCGCCCACTCGAGCGGGATGATCACATGTGTAGACGTCAAGACCGGACAGACGGTCTGGAGCAAGGGGCTGGAGGCGGAGTTCTACGCTTCGCCAGGCCTGGCTGGTGACAGGATATACCTGGTCGCACGCAGTGGCGAGGTCTTCATCCTGAAGGCAGGACGGATGTACGAGGAGATTGGAAGGGCGCATCTCGGCGAGCCGAGTGATTGCTCACCGGCCTTTGTGGACGGGCGTATCCTGCTTCGCGGTCTGAACCACCTGTTCTGCATCGGGATGAAGTTGCCGGCAGGAGATGCCGGAGACCGGAATGAAGTGACAGCGCCTGCTGGAACACAGGCGAATGGTATGGATCAGGGATTATGACCAGCGAGATGGATCTGAATATGGTGGATGAGATTGTGGCGGAATGCGGCCGGGCCCCGGCGGCGGTCATTCCCATTCTCCAGAGAATCCAGGATCGATACCACTATCTTCCGGAGGCCGCCCTGCGACGTGTGTGTGAGCTCACCGATATAACGCCAGCCTCGATTGCGGGCGTCTCCACCTTCTACTCGCAGTTCAGGCACAAGCCGGTTGGAAGGCACATTATCAGCGTTTGTCACGGTACTGCGTGCCACGTCAAGGGATCGGAGCGTATTCACGACGCCATTGTCCGCCACCTCAAGATAGGTAACGGCGCCGACACGGATC
>JBAXKQ010000155.1:0-6845 GCA_037135275.1 bacterium | reverse complement strand
GGGGGTGGTGGTTCGCTGCCCCGAATCGGTTGACGTTGACCTGTCGGTTGATCCGGCCAGGGTCGCGCCTGGCGTGGTGATCCACGCAGGGTGCCGGCTGTCAGGGAAGGCCACATCCATTGGGCCGGGTTGCCAGGTCGGCAGGGAAGCTCCGGCAACGCTGGAGAACTGCAGGCTGGCTGATGACGTCACGATCAGCGGAGGGTTCTTTTCCGGCGCGATCTTCATGTCCGGCTCATCCTTCGGGTCGTGTGCGCACGTCCGTGGTCCCGTGGTTCTGGAAGAGTACGCTTCATGCGCACACTCCGTGGGCCTCAAGCAGACGTTCCTCATGCCGCATGTCGTGCTCGGGAGCCTCATCAATTTCTGCGACTGCCTGATGGCCGGGGGGACTGACAGGAAGAACCACAGCGAGGTCGGTTCCGGCTATATTCACTTCAACTACACGCCGCACCAGGACAAGGCCACGGCTTCTCTCATCGGCGATGTCCCGCGCGGCGTCATGCTCGGCCAGCGGCCCATCTTCCTTGGCGGGCAGGGCGGGCTCATAGGACCGGCGCGCATCGAGTATGGCACTGTTGTGGCCGCCGGCACGATCTGCCGGCGCGACGTGCTGAAACCTGGCAACCTCGTGCTCGGCGACAGGGCGCGATCCGTGCACGAGATCCCGTATGACCCGTGTGTCATCGGCGACGTCAGTCGCATTCTGGCCAACAACCTGGTCTACATCGGCAATCTTCACGCCCTGCTCCAGTGGTACAGGCTTGTCCGCCCGCTCTACACGCGGGGCAACCCGGCTGCGGAGGCTTGCGTTGACGGTGGTGTGGATGCTATCGGACAGATGGTTGAGGAGCGGGTGGCCAGGCTTGGCGGCCTGGTTGAAAAGGTCAAGGCCTCACTTGGGGTTTCGGGCCTGGAACCTGCGCAGGGTTCCGCTGGACCGACGCGCCAGGGGCAGGCGGAGTTCGTAAAGCGCTGGCCGCACCTCGAGGCCGCGCTGGCCGGCGCTGTCAACGCGGGCGGCGACAGCGCGCTGGCTGACAACTTCCTGGCGGCGGCGCAGAAGGCCTGCAGAGGTCTTTCGTACGTGGACGGCATCAAGGCTTTGCCGGCGGGCGCGAAGCAGGCCGGAACAGCCTGGCTGCAATCGATCGTGAATTCTGTTGTGGCGCTTTGACAAAAGGAGCTGGACGACATGGGCAAACTCTTTGGAACCGACGGAATCAGGGGCGTGGCAAACACCGCACCGTTGACTGCTGAAATGGCTCTGGCCATAGGCCGGGCGACGGCGCATATCTGCAAGCGGCATGACAACCGGCACCGCATCGTTATCGGGAAAGACACCCGGCTGAGCGGCTATATGATCGAGAATGCGCTCACGGCAGGGATATGCTCGATGGGTGTGGATGTACTGCTAGTCGGCCCAATGCCGACCCCGGGGATAGCATTCACCACGCACAGTATGCGGGCTGACGCCGGAATGGTGATCTCGGCCTCGCACAATCCCTACCAGGACAACGGCATCAAGATCTTCTCCCGCGACGGCTACAAACTCTCCGACAAGCTGGAGGAGGAGGTCGAGTCCCTCGTCTCCACCGGCCGCATCAACGATATCCGGCCGACAGCTGAGAACGTCGGCAAGGCACACCGCATCGACGATGCCATCGGACGTTACATCGTCTTCTGCAAGAACACCTTCCCTGACGACGTCACTCTTGACGGCATAAAGCTCGTGCTGGACTGCGCCAACGGTGCAACATACAAGGTTGCGCCGATCATTTTCTCGGAGCTCGGCGCCCAGGTCATAGCCATACACAACGAGCCTGACGGCAAGAACATCAATGAAAACTGCGGGTCGCAACATACCGGCGATCTCATGAAGAAAGTCCGCGAGGTTGGGGCGGACGCGGGACTGGCATTTGACGGCGACGGCGACCGTCTCATCGCCGTGGACGAGAATGGCCAGGAACTGAGCGGCGACCATATCATTGCCGTCTGCGCGAAGGCTCTGAAGGAGCGCGGTGAGCTGAAGAAGAACCTTGTTGTCGTGACGGCGATGAGCAACTTCGGCCTGCGGGTGGCGTTTGACAAGATGCACATCCACTACAAGGATGCCGATGTGGGTGACCGGAATGTGCTGGAAATGATGGTCAAGTATGGTGCTGTGCTCGGCGGGGAGCAGTCCGGCCACATCATCTTCCGCAACCACCACACGACCGGGGACGGAATCATCTCCGCGCTGCAACTGCTGGCCGTCATGAAGCAGGGCGGCAGCAAGATGTCTGACCTCAGTCGCGCAATCACCCTGATGCCGCAACGGCTGGTCAATATCGTTGTCAAGGACAAGCCGCCGGTCGAAGGACTTGCCCCGGTCCAGGAGGCAATCCAGGCGGCAGAGAAGACGCTTGGAAGGAATGGCCGGGTGCTGGTGCGCTACTCCGGCACACAACTCCTCTGCCGCGTGATGGTGGAGGGGCCCACGCGTAAGATCACCGACCGTCTGGCGGATTCCATTGTCAGGGCGGTGAGGAAGGCCATAGCCTGAAGCCGGCGATCTGCCATCGCTTTTCGTTTTCCATGCGGCAAGAGAAATGGAGACCATGCAATCGATTGACGAGTTTTTCGAGGTGTCGGGGACGGAGCTGCCGGATGATGCGAAGCGTGTTTGCCCGCTCACCGGCAATGACGAGATCAAGTTGTGCCTTGATTCGCGCGGGGCAATGCATGACTTCAATCCTGACCAGGGCAGCTGGCCGCCGCCGCGCATAGTCTGGACCGGCCGCCGCCACGCCCGTACCAACGACCGCTACAACAGCAACCTGTTCGAATGGGGCTTCCTGGATGTCCGGCTGGAGGGTGAGGAAGGCCTCGGCAGGGTGACCGGCTGGCGCCAGTCACTGCATCCGCGCGATGGGTATGTTGACACTGAAATCACCTATGCCGGCGGCGTGACGATGCGGGCCGAGTCGTTCGTTCACCTCGAGAAGAATGTCATCGTGCTCCACAGGCGCTATGAGGGTCTGCCAAGGTGCGCAGGCGGCTGGCATGCCAAGGCTGTTTGGACGTTCTGCATGGTCGGGACTGAGGAAATACCATACCGGACAACCTTTGCCCCCACAGCACCGTTCGGCAATGGAATTGCCGCCGACACGACGGCCGACGGAGTGATCATGTATCGCGGCAGGATTGCGCTTGTTGCATCCCGGCCGGCCGACTCCAGGGCCGTTGGCAACAGGTTGGAAGTCGAGGCGCCCGTCGCCGCCGACGGCACTGTCACTTTCTACCTGATCATGGCCGATGACCTCGGCAATGACACCCAGCTCCTCGATACTCCGCTTGATGATTGGATGTCGCTGCCGGTGAGGGAGATCAACCGGGAACTGCGCGCGACCAAGGTGAAGAAGCCGGATCCGTCGGCCACGGTCGAACAGCTCCGCGGGTGGATAGCGGCGAAGGGCTACTCCGGCCTGCGGTCGGAGCATGTGGAAGCATGGAAGGGCTACTTCAATGGCATCACGCTGGAGCTCCCGGCAGAGGAGCGAGAGCTGAGGGCGATTCTTGACACGCAGCTCTACACCATCCGGTGCAGCTATTCACGGTACAGTTTGCCAGCAAACCCGTTCAACTCATCGTGGGGCGCCGGGTATTTCTGGGATGAGCAGTTCCCCATGCTGGGCCTGATGGCCTGCGGCGACATGGAAATGCCGCGGCGAATCCTGGAGTGGCGGCGCAGCTGCCTGCCGTTCAGTGCGCGCATGGTGTCGGGCTACGGGGCGCGCTTCCCTGCTTGTGCGACAGAGGCCGGGCAGATTATTGCCGACCGCAACGGCACTAACTTCTACGAGTTCCATGTGCTCGGCTACATTGTGGTCTCGGCCTGGCTGTACTGCAGCTACATGGACGACGATGATGTCTGGCGGCGGTACTACCCGCTGATCCGGGAATGCGCCGAATTCTTCCGGCACTGGTTGCTGGTGGAATTGCCTGGCAACTACGCAATGATAGTCCCAGCCATCGACGTGGACGAATCAATCGCGGCGTATGACGATGGCCCGGCCATGGCATGCGGCGCGGCGCTCAGCCTGCACCTCGCGGCCGAACTTGTGGGGAAACTTGACCTGGATGAGCCCGAGGCCGTTGAGTGGCGACGCATGTCGAAACTCGCAAGCAGGCTGGCCAGGGATGTGGGCGGCAGTTTCTATTCTGAATTCGGGGTGGCGCGCGTCCCGGAGCCGGATGAGCCTGCGGATCCCAGGGTCGTTGAATGGCGCCGCTGCAGACGCATGGAGCACCGGAGGAAGAGGTGCGGCGGGCACGTGATTGCCAGTGTATCGGGAGATCCCGAGACCGTAACCGAGTGGGCGTGGAACCACCTGAACGAGGGCTATGTGCTGGCCGGTGAAGGCGAGTCGAAGAAGGCGCTGGCCAGGTTGTTGGAAGTGCCGCCGCTGCGCCTGGACTTCGGCGCTCTCTGTGAGAGTTGCTCCGATGACAAATCGCGGATACATCACCCGTGGTTCACAACCGTGGCCGGCGCCTACCTGCGGACAATCACACGCATGCTGCTGTGCTCCGACGACGAAACGATACGGCTTTTCCCGGGGTTGCCAGCGGGCGCGTGGAAGAATACGGAGTTCCGCCTGAAGGCGTTCGGGAATATCGAGGTGCACTGCGTCGTGGATGGCGGCCTGATCACCGTGCTGGAACTGCGGCGTTGCTCGCCGGGTACACGCCGGTGCAGTGTCGTGATTCCGTGCGGATACCTGGCCGGCGGGCAGAAGATTGCCGGTTCCACCGGTCGTGCAGAGGGCGCCACACGGGTCTTCGACCTGACCGTGGGAGCTGAATGAGGCAACGAACATGTTCGTCGTTCGTCTCCCCGGGGGTGCCGGTGTCGATCACATGGACTGGCGCGATACGGTAACGGACGCGCACGGCGCCGGAACGGGCCGGCATGCCCGGCCCCCCACGACATCGATTGGATCGTATTCGACTAACACACGCCGGATGGTGGAGGAGTCCTCGCCAGCGTCCCGAGTCGCCGGGTGTGGTTCCGTCTGCGCACCGATCGCGAGGCGTGGAGGCGCTCACTGATGGAGGGTGCATGCAAAGATCTGTTGAGGGTGTCGATTCCGGTGGTGTGTCCCGTTCCACCACGCGTGGGTGGTGTGGCTCGCTTGCGTTGTCGGCCGCGCTCTGTCATATTGGCGATATGAAAGTGCCATCCAGCCGGCGGGTGTGGTTGCACCGGCCGGAAAGCCTGTCCTGAAAAGTCAGCGCAAGGAGGTGCAGATGAAGAGAGCTGATGATATGTGGAACGGTGTGATGGTGCTCTCGGCTTGTCTCGTGGCGGCAACACTGCCGGTAGGTGTTGTTGCACAGTCTGTGCCCGTTGCAGGGGTTCTGGATCCGCAGGCCCTCGCCGACAAGATCGCCAGAGTAGAGGTTCAACACCTTCTCCCCGACAGTGGGCCAGTTGGCCTCTCTCCGGACGGAAAAGGCGGAGTGAAATTCCAGATCCGCGCCTATGACGACCAGGGGCAGGAGATGCGCCTCACGAAAGAGCAGGTCAACAATCTCTTCGAGAGTCAGTCAAGCAATGAAGAGGTTCTGAGGGACAACTGCGGTAACACGTGGCGGGAAGAGGGCGGCCGGATCATTTGGGAAGGACGAACCACTGACAAAACAGGCGAGGCTGAGCTGAGGGTTCAACTGTTGGAAAAGTACGCAACACCCACGCATAACCTGGCCGTATCCTCTGACACTGTTTCCGTGGCAGTCAACTACTACCACTTCAGCGCGAAGCGGATTCTACCGCAAGCAGGGAAACATCGATGGGAGTCGAAGTACAAGAACGTGAAGGGGAGCCAGACTGGTGAATCGGGCAGACCATCGGTAAAGCAGCGAGTTACAGATTACCAGAAGAATCATCCCTACATAACGGCTGCGGCAGGCATAACCGTTGGGGTGGCAGTGGGGGCGGCTGTGATTGCAGCAACTGGAGGCGGGGACTCCGGTTCTTCCTCTACCAGTGCCGGCGGGAATGGCAATTATGTCGTCTATTCCGGCACGATGCATTTGGAGATGCACGTTACCGGTTCTGTGCCAGGTCTCGATCGGCCAATGGACAAGACTGTGACCCTGTCTGTTCCTGGATTTACTTTGTGTGTTGGACCGGACGGCAAGATCTATATGCCGGGGGCATCGGTAAGCCAGAATGGCGGCAGTTTTACAATCACGCTGGCTGGCTCTGGTGGCGCGCCCATGATACTGCAGGGTACGATTTCCGGCGACACGATGTCCGGGACCATCAGCTGCAACTACAGTGAGGGCGGGATATCTTGCGTCTATTCGGGTACGTTTGACCTTGGGAAGAGCAGTGAGGGTCCAGGCGCTCCTTCGCTTCCGATCCCGACCCTTCCGTCTCCAACCACCTAACCGGAACGATTCAGTCCAAACAAGAACCTCCTCGACTCCGCCTGTGTCTGCTCCCCGGAGGGGAGCAGACACAGGCGGAGTCGGGAAAGTGTTTACTTTGACTGTCACATCCGGGTGAGAATGGAATGTGGAGACCGTAGACCTGATTGAAAGTCCTCTTCTGCCGGACTTCGAGCGCGCCCCCGAGAACGGCTGCTACCATTCACAATTCACAGAGCTGAGTGACGGTGTTGTGCCTTGGTTCCGTGCACGACTGCGCGTAATATAAAACAACTATGTTTTTGTGCTTGCGCGTAATTGAATTAAGTCGTAATTTCAATTTTGTCGTTCACAAGAAGCAACTGGGGCCCTGAGCAACTGGGGCCCTGAGCAACTGGGGCCCTGAGCAACTGGGGCCCTGAGCAACT
>JBAXKQ010000154.1:0-6860 GCA_037135275.1 bacterium | reverse complement strand
ACCGGCCACGGCGGCGCCAAGGCCGGCATTTCTGCATCCAGGAAGCTGACGTGGGGCACCGAGATACGCCTTTCCACCGGATTTGAAAGGAAGGACTATCCATCAGGTACCAATGACTTCACACTTTACAGGGGCAGCATCAACGCGGAGATAAGACAACCCCTTCTTCGCGGCCTCGGCAACCTGGTCAACACCGATGGCATAGCCTTCGCCCGCAGCAGGATCATGGAAGTGCGACGCATGGTGGAGATGCTGAAGGCCGACCTGACCGTGGAAACAGTCAGGTCGTATGTCGCGCTGCTCAGGCTGAAGCGCAAGCAGGCATCTGCGGGCGAATCCGCCGCCAGGATGGAACGGCTTGCGAAACTGACCAAAGCCATGGAGCGGCGAGGCACGACAACGCACATAGACACTCTCCGGTCCGAACTGCAGCTCGGACAGGCACTGGCTCAAGTCGAGTCGTACGGGCAGGAATTCGAGTCGCAAATGAGGGACTTCTGCGAACTTCTCGGCCTGGGGACAGACCAGACGTTTGAGCTTGAGCAGATCCCGTTCATTGAGGAACTCCTGCCAGAGCCCGGGAATGCCGAGGACATTGCGCTCCAGAACAGACTCGACTATGCCCAGGCCCTGCATGACCTTGAAGACGCGAGACGGAACGGCCTGGTTGCAAAGAACAGGACGCTGCCTGATATCGCGCTTACCCTGCAATACCAGCAGTTCGGCAGCGGCGAGAAGGCATCGTACGCTGCGGATCTGGGCGAACACCTCTGGTTTGCAGGACTCTCCTCGAGCACCGATCTCTTCCGCAGGGAGGATCGCATCGCGTATAAACAGGCGCTGGCCAATGCCGAGATCGCGGCACTCGACCTGGAAATCATTGAGGCCAACATCCGGAAGCAGGCCCGCCAGCACCTGCTGGCCTACCGGCGGGGAATAAGCGAATTGGGCATAGCGAGGCGGAATTTCAACCTGGCCAGGTCGCGGGCTGTCCTCGCAAGGAAGATGTTCGAGACCGGCAAGTCCGACAATTTTTCCGTGACTGATGCCGAAATGGCCTATATGAACGCAGAAAACGAACTCCTCCAGTCCGAAGCCACCACCACACTGGCAGGCTATCAGTTGCGGAGGGCTCTCGGAACATTGTTGGAAGCCCCCCCAGACCTGCTGCCACGGCAGGCAACCGTAAAGAAAGAGCCAAAGGAATCATGAAACGCG
Source organism: bacterium (assembly GCA_037135275.1). Classification (GTDB taxonomy): domain Bacteria; phylum Verrucomicrobiota; class Kiritimatiellia; order SPBP01; family SPBP01; genus JBAXKQ01. Next base: position 5,642 of record JBAXKQ010000154.1, on the reverse strand, counting down.
CACTGCTACTTGCCGGCCTTATCCTGTTGGTCGTCGCGGGTGTCACAATCTGCTCCATCCGGCCGGCCGCCGACGCACACGAATCACGCTGCACTGTCACGCGAGGCCCGTTCGCCGTCGTTTCAACCTATGAGGGCGAGGTCGAATCACGCAGGGTGGAATCAATAATGTCGCGACTGAACGGTCCGGCCACAATCGTCGAGCTCATCCCTGAAGGAACCGCCGTCAGGCAGGGCGATGTTCTCGTTCGCTTTGAAAGCGCCCAGATGGGCGAGGAAGTGATGCGGAAGGAACGCGAATTCGCAGTGGCCGAGTGCGAGTTGATAAACATCGAAAGGACAAAGTTGCCCCTGGAAATGCGCGACCTCGAGTACGATGTTCTCGAGTCGAGGACTTCCTACGCCATGGAACAACTGTACCTGGACGAGACAGGCGGTCTTGTGGACTCAGGCCTCGTCTCAAAAGAGGAAGTGGATAACCAGAGGCTGAAAGTTCAGAAACTTGAGCAGAGGCTGCAGACGTCTGAGATGCGGCTCAAACTCACAAGGGAGCAGCTTCACCCCGCCATGCTGAAAAGGGCCCGACTGGAACTTGCCGCCACTGAACAGGCCTTGAGTGCGGCCAGCCTCCAGTACTCCAACTGCGTAATCAGGGCACCCATCGATGGAATCGTTGACTACCAGCCGCTGTGGATAGACCAGGAGCATCGGGTGGTGCGCGTGGCAGACCGGGTACACCAGAATCAGCCCTTCATGACAATTCCCGACTTGAGCAACCTGGTGGTCATCTGCAGCGTTCCCGAGGCCGAGTTTGCACTGGCAAAGACCGGCGGCGAGGCGGCTGTTGTGCCCCTCGCCTTCCCGGACACGAGAGTTCAGGCCACCATCGAGACTGTAACCTCGATCGCCCGGGTGAATCCTGACAGGCCGGCCTGGCAGAAGAGCTTCCGCATGGTTGTCGCCTTTGCCCCTGGCACTGTAAATCTGCGCCCCGGAATGTCCGTCCACGTTCACGTTCTGTCGTACAGCAGGGAGAATGCCATACTTGCGCCGAGGGCGGCCGTCTTCTGGAAGCTGGACACCCCCTTCTGCAAGGTTGTTACCCCGGGCGGCGCGGTCAGGAACACTGATGTCAGGGTCGGCAGAGGAAACACGACACACTTTGAAATCCTTGCCGGCCTGGAACCGGGCCAGACTCTCTCACTTGAGTAGAATATGAATCCTTCATCCGCTGTTCTGTCTGCAAAGGGGGTCACCAAGAGCTTTCCACAGCCCGCCGGCACCGTGACGGTTCTCAAGAGCGCAAACGTGTGCATCAAGGACGCCGCCTTTATGATCGTCACCGGCCCCTCCGGTTCCGGAAAGACAACATTCCTGAACCTGGCCGGGCTTATGGACAGGCCTTCATCCGGCGAACTGGAATTCGACGGCGAACCTGTTTCGTCAATGAGCGAAGCCAGGCTGTGCGAGGTCCGTAAGCTGAACGTCGGGATGGTCTTCCAGCGCTTCCATCTCCTCCCCCACAGATCGGCAGCCGACAATGTTGCGTTTCGATACAGGTACGTCACAGAGGACCCCGTCGTGGTCAGGCGCAGATCGTACGACACCCTGCGCTCCCTCAACCTCGCCGGCGTTGCGGATACACCCGCCAGGCTGCTTTCAAGCGGTGAACAGCAACGCGTGGCAATCGCCAGGGCTGTCGTGCTCAGGCCACGGTTGCTGCTTGCGGACGAACCCACCGGCAATCTCGACCACGCGGCAACAGCCGGGGTAATGGCCACATTCTGCCGGCTCAGCAGGGAAGGCATAACCATTCTCATGGTCACACACAACGAAGCCCTGCTCGACTACGCGACACAGATGGCCGTGTGCAAAGACGGAGTGTTGAGCGAAGCATGATGTTTGAACGGTCAACCCTGCGAGATGTATGGGACGGCATCCGGTCTCAGCCCGGGCGGATCGGGCTTTCCATGCTCGCAATTGCAATTGGCGTCGCGTCACTGACAATGCTCATAGGAATACTCGAGGGCCTGAGAACAAAGTCGGAACTGATGGTGCAGGAACTCGGCGCAAATGTGCTGGCCGTCCTCCAGCCTTCAGACAACCAGACACGGGACCAGCGCAAGGGCGGCTTCCTCTCCGGCAAACACCTGGAGCTGCTGCGCGCAAACCTCAGGGATTGCGCGGTATCCGGCGTAAATCGCCTCAGCCTCCCCACTCTCGGCAATGGCAATCCGCAGGTCACGGTTGTGGCAACCGACAGTTACCTGGCAAATGTGCGCCAGTGGAGGCTGGTTACCGGGCGATTTCTGGACCCTGCGGACATACAGAACGGACAACGGCACGCAGTGATAAGCAGGCGACTTGGCGAGGCCTGGAACTGGAATGTGGAAAACACCATAATCCTTGGAGGTGTTCCTTTCTGTGTCGTAGGAATCGTTGAAGTCGGCGGAAGCCCTGTGGAATCTGAACTCGGAGACCCGGGTCTCATTCTCGGCGAACGCGTGGCCTTCGTCCCGATGACAGCCGTTCCATCCATGCCACGCCGCGGCGCAGGGGAGACCCCGATCGACGGGGCGTTCGTGCGCTCACCCGGCTCGCAATCGCCCGAACAAGTGGCGCAACTGGCTCAACGGCTTCTGTCCCAACCGGGCTATCGCGTCGAATCTCTCTCGTGGGTCACCCCTGACTCTCTCATCAGGAATATTCGCCGCCTCAGCCTCACGATCAAACTCACGCTCGGAGGAATCTCTGTTCTCTGCCTCATTCTCGGAGGCACGACCATGATGAGCCTGATGATCGCCAATGTACGTGCGCGCGTCGTGGAAATCGGCCTGCGCAGGGCCCTTGGGGCGACGGCCCGCGACATAGTTGCGCTATTCGTCGTGGAGGCCTGTGTCGTGACCGCCGTTGCCGGTCTTGCGGGAGTAGCCGGCTCGCACATTCTTCTCCTGCTGGCAAGAAGCAGCTTTTCCGTGCCTGTCACTCTTGGTTACGCCAGCACGATTCTGCCGCTGCTTGCAGCACTGGTTCTTGGCGCAGCCTTCGCATATTGGCCCGCAAGAATCGCAGCGGCAATAGCGCCGTCAGAGGCGCTGCGGAACGACTGAACACCGGCGGAATGGCATGCTGGCGCCGAGGGCGACCATTCCGGAAACCTCATTTCACAAGCCGCACACGCCGTGTCATCGCTGTGTTTCGCTTGCTCAGAGATCGTAGTTGATATCAAGCAGGTTGCGACAGAGCATGCGAAGCATGATCCTCGGCTCCGAGTTCGGCAACACCCCGCTCAGGCCACGCCACCCTTCATCAAACATCCGGCGCGCTTCGTTGCGACACACATCGACCGCTCCCGATCCGCGTATGAGGTCGATTGCCTCGCGCACTTCCGCGCGCTTGCGGCGCGCCCCCTTCGAGCAGAGGATCGCCTGCAGCCTCCGGCTGTCGGCACCCTTGAGTCTCATCAAGGCGCGAAACGCTACCAGCGTCAGCTTCCCTGACAGGATATCCTCCCCGCACATCTTGGTCCATTTCTTCGACCGGCTCAGATTGTGGATATCATCCATGATCTGAAAGGCTACGCCGAACAGCCTGCTGAAATCCGCGCATGCTTTCAGGGTCTGCGCGTTTGTCCTGGCGATGACACACGCCTGCTCCGACAGTCCCTCGATTGCGGTCGAGGTCTTGTAGGCGTACATCTGTTTGATCTTCCCCGCCGTCCCAGGCTTCAACCAGGCCCTGAGGTTCCCTGGCGCCATGTTCCTCGACCAGTATATGTCCAGGCCCTGGCCGAAATGCGCTCGAACGGCGTGTCTCACCATGATGCGGTACAACTCAAGTCGCTGCTTGTCGGAAATGCCGGGATGATCGGCGAAGAGGATGTAGGGCAGGTAGTAGATCGTGTTGGCCGCGTTCAGCGACACGTCGAGCCCGTACCGCAGATGGATACACTCATCCCCGCGGCGGATCAGGGAATCGTCTTCAATGTCGTCGACGATCAGCGCCCCGCTGTGCGTCAGCTCCGGCACGACAGTGAACAGCTTGAGGAAAGGCTGTGATCTCACGCCGAACGCCTCCAGCACCAGCAGGGCGAACAGCGAACGCCATCGCTTCCCTCTCCTCTCTATGAGGTCCCAGACCGGCTTGGACAGCGTTGCCGTGTGAGCTGCCGGGTCATGCGCGAATGACGGCGCCCCGACGAACTGCTGAAGCCTTGCTGCGGTAATCCGGCGCGGGAAGAAATCCCTGAGTCGCTTGTCCATCTCGGCAATGAAGTGATCCGTGTAACTCTTGAACCGGAAGATGAAGCCGTAGCCGTACAGCTCGATGCGGACCCGCCCGGAGACGCGCTTCCCGCGGATCGTGCCGCTCACCCTGCCGGCGCCCTCCCAGATGGCCCGCGCCATTCCGAACATGCCGATTTCCTGGTCGTCGGCGAGCGGTTCAATCAGGAGGTCGGCATCAATCTCCCCGATCTTTACACGCCACTCAATAGGATAGACAATGTGTGTCCGTGGACTCTCCCAGCGCCGCTGCGGCACAGCCGTAATCTTACTGAGATACTTCGGTTTGCGCCCCTGGGACCGCACCACACCGAAGCGCCCGGCCGGCCGGGAGTTGTTCATGTTGTGGTGGACCGTGGCGAGAAGCTCTGTCCCGTCGTCGAGGTTGATGCCAAACCAGTCCCACCCCAGGAGCTTCCTGCTCTTGCCTGGTCGATTGACAAGCCACCCGCCGTACTCTCCCCACTGGTGGTCAAGCCACGCCTCGCCGCTGACCGGCTCACCGCCGGCCTTCCCCTTCAGTCGCATCGTCGGATAAGTCGCGTAGGACATGGAGTCAACGCGGCGGGATCGTTCCTCATGGACAAACATCCGCGGCCGCTCCGGCGCCAGAGCCAGCCGGCACAACCCTCCGCTCTCCGGCTCGCGAAAACTCAGGTGGAACACGCCATTATACTGCCGGAGCGCAAAATCACCCCAGACAATACTGAGCGGCGACGCCTTGAGACTGACCGGCGCCTTCTCAAGTCGCACGGGGCGTGCCGGTCCGTGAGCTGTGACTTCCTCGATATAGGTTTCAACAAGGTCTGTGTCGAGATTTCCACTCCACGCCTCTTTGTTGTAACGATGGAGGTGTTTGATGAAACTGTTGTCGACCTGGCTCAAGACCTCGTGTTTGCCGGTTTGTGGATCAAGCACCGAAAGCAGCAGAGAGTATCCGTTCTCCGGCACGCCATCGACGGGTGCGACATTGTGACGGAAGATGCAGGCCATGAAACATCGACCCTGCGAACGACGGCCGGCATAGCGCCCCTGCACAAACCACCACTCAATGGGGCACTCCTCGTGAGGGTGCTCGTCGGAGGCCAAGTCACGACGTAAAGAAGTTTTGTCGCGCGTCATATCGAGGGTGAATCACATGGATTCGACAGTACATATCCGGGCAGCGAAAGGATATACAACAGTGATTCCACAATATCGCCTCATGTAGTGGCGCTGTCGCCGTCAAGAACACCGACCTACGAGCCGCCATCATGAGCCAGCGGGGCGAAACTGGTCAAGCAGGAAGAGACTGTAAGCTTCATGGACGAATTGCGCCACATTAGATGTTACCGAAGGAAAGCGATAGTATGAGGCTGGA
>JBAXKQ010000153.1:0-6922 GCA_037135275.1 bacterium | reverse complement strand
CAGGTCAGCCGTGCCTGTGAAGCACTCGTATTGGCTCTTGAGAGCATCCTTGAGCGGCTGCGGCTTGCCGTCACTGCCGATCACTGTGACGTTCTTCAGTTCCTCCTGACGGACGTACGGCGGGTTGCCAATGACGATATCGAAAACACCTTTGTCGTTACCAGCCGGCGCCGGTAAACCAAACATCCAACCCGGGTCAAAGAAAGACGCGGGCCTGTTCGTGTCGTAGGGATTCCAGCCAGCAAGCCGCTTGGAGTCGTAAGCAGTACATTCACCGCTGCTTTCCAGCGCCGTGGCGAGTTCATCACAAAGACGTTTGTCCTCCTTGCGCAAGTCCTTCTTCCGCTTGTAGCTCCGGGCTGTGAAGTAGTCGTGCCGCACTTTCTGCAATTCTACTTCGAGGCGCTTCACATCCTGCGAGCCAAGCAGGAGCTGGCCACGATGCAGGCCGAGGAGCGTGTTAGCGGCCACTACCTTGGTTTCGAGGTTGGGCAGGGGCAATATGCCGTAGTTGTCCTCCTTCGGATCAATGGATTGATCCACTACCAGGGAGATGAAGAACCGGAGCTTGGAGATCTGTACGGCAATGGGCTGGATGTCCACACCGTACAGGCAGTTCTCGATCAGGTACAGTTTGCGACCGTAGTCATCGTTGTTGCGGGCAAAGGCACGTGAGATGGCCTTGAGAGACTCTTCTCGTGCCGGACCGCTTTCAATGGCTTCGGCTGCTTTGACTTGCCGCTTCCGCCACCCCTTATTCTCCGGGTCCAGCTTCTTGAGCACATGCACGAGCTTTTGGAGCATGCCCATCGGGAATGCTCCGGAACCGCAGGCCGGATCAATCGCCTTCAGCCCGTCAATCGCATCAATCAGCTTCTCCACCTCCGGAGGTTTGAAGTCGTGCCCTTCCTCTTCCCATGATAACAGCCGCTTCAATTTCTTATCCGTGTCATCAGTACCATCCGTGGTCCAAGCGCCTTGCAGGTAGACTTGCACGGCCTGATCCACCATCCAGTCCACAACCACACGCGGAGTGTAGAACGAGCCTGTGGCTTTGCGAGCGACCGTCCCCGTTTCGGGGTTGTACGCGGCGAGCAGATTCTCAAACACATGCCCCAGCAATTCAGGATCGAGCGCCACTTCTTGATCGAAGGGTGTGTTCTCCGTAAGAGTGAAGTTGTACCGGTCCAGAATATCCAGCAAAGGCCGCACGGTTTCGCGCCGGCGGGAGGAATCGCCATAGGCCTCGGAAAGATCGGCGGACTGAGGAGCGCCGTAGAACAGGAAGTTCGGAACCTTGGGTTGTTTGCTCTGAATTGTGGAGAAGCCATCTATACGCAATTCAACCGTTTGGGGCGAGTTGCCTTTCTGCACCCGGTCATCCAAGCACTCGAAAAGGCCGCCGTTCAAAAATGGAATATCCCTCAGAAGCATTTCCAGGGCGGCCGGATCACGAAGTTGCCGGGCATGCCGCCAGAACTGGTGCACCATGTGCTCGTCGCTGCGCTGGCCATCACCTTCATCCAGGAATCGCCGCACCGGAACTTGGCCAGGCGCGCTTGCCGCGCCGTAGCGCCCTTCCGGGCGCGAAGGCGGGTCCATCTCAGTGTTCAGGGTGGCAAAGAAAAGATTCTGCAGAATGGCAGTGTAGTAGGTAAAGGAATCTGGCAATGGGTCTTTCAGCAGGTCTTTGATCCGGTGCGGATCGAAAAGATCGTCCGGGATCAAACCCTGGCCGGTCTGCTGGTTCCGCTTCTGCCGGAGAAACCAGCAGAAGATTAACCTCGTAAGCAGGCGAATCAGCATGAGCGACGGTTTGCCGTCGGCATCCACAGGGGCGTCTTTTGGAAATTCCGCATGTTCGCGTGCCCAGAAGTACCAGTTGGCGATTTCCTCGTAGAAGTCCTTTGTGACCTTCTCGACATCGAAAGCCTCGTCGTGATGCTGTTGGATCAAGAGGGGGGGCAGACCGAAGAGGTCGTGACCTACGGCCTGCAGGTCCAGCAACGCTACTCGCTCAGCCGCCGTGCGTAAGCCCTCGCCAACCCGAATGGTCATGCGGCGCATCAACCGCCGTTTTTCCACGGTCTCGTCAAACTTCACATTAAGAAAATGCCATGCCGACTGGCTGTTGTTGGAAAAGATAAACAGCGCGTAAGGATGCTCGCGGACGAGTTGAATGACGACAGGCCGCTCAAGGTTGCGCTGGAGCAAATCAGAGGTGAGACGACAGTACACGATGTGGAAGGCATTATCAGCTCCGCCGCTGGCGAAGAGGATTGGATCTTCTGCAAGGGATTCCCTCGCGCTGTCCGGCCATTGCCGAGGACTGAGGGGCTTGTTCTCCCGGGAGTAGTTCAGCTCCGACCAAAACAGGTCCTTCAATCCCTTGTCTTTGGTCCGATGCAAATCCTGCAGGATCTTCAGGACTGCCTGCTGTCGTTCTGCCTGTGGCACTTAAACCTCGATTTCGCATTCATTTGGAAAACGTTGCAATCATATACAGGCAACAATGAAAACACCACTTGATTTTCCGCGGGCAACGCAAACCAAGAAGAAACAGGAAGTGTCCGCCACTGGCATCAGTCGCATGCCCGGGCCAGTGCCACCTGGCCGGCCTGCAGCTCTCGCCGTCTGCACTTGGGCACAACATGTTCGGCGGTCCACGTTCCGATCGGGGTCGGGCGGGGTCGTTCCGATCTCGCGGCGCGTCAACCGTTCTCGCCAGGGGATCTCGATACCGACCCCGACGCCGAGAAGCCAACACTCCCTCAATACGGCCGCACTGCACTCCTAGCCCAGCCTGAACCCTGAAACCAGCGGCGATTCTTCGCCGCTGGAAGCCGGTCACGCGGCTTGTCTCGGCGGCTTGCTTCTGACATAGTCACCGCCGTGCCAGACCCGCTCACAACCGTAACCATGTACGCCGACGGCGCAGCATCACCCAATCCCGGAACCGGTGGCTACGGTATTGTCCTCGTGATAGATGGCAGGCGACGCGAGCTTTCCGGCGGGTTCAGGCGGACTACCAACAACCGCATGGAACTCATGGGCGTCATTGTCGGGTTGCGGACACTGCAGTCGGCCAGGTACGATGTTACGATCTACAGCGACTCCAAGTACGTGGTGGATATGTTTGCCGGTGGCTACGCTACGGCATGGCGCCGCAACGGCTGGACACGAAACCACGGCAGGGACCCGGTACTCAATCCGGACCTGTGGGGCGAACTCCTGGACCTGGCCGCTGGCCACAAGGTTCAGTTCGTCTGGGTACGTGGACATTCCGACAACATGGAGAATACCCGCTGCGACGAAATGGCCGTGCAGGCGCGGCAGGCAAAGGACCTGCCGGTCGATGCCGGGTACGAGAAGACAATCACTCCGGCGCAGCCAAGCCAACTGCTGCTGTTCGGCTTTCCGTGACCCTGCCGGCCGCATCCGCCTGCCCTACCGCTGGACGCGGGCATTGCCTTTCCAGATGCTCCACACCTGCTCTTCATCGGCGGGCTGCGCATAGTCAGCCAGCATGGTTGTCGCCAACGCTCCGCTTGCCCAGCCGAACTGGATCCATTTCTCAGCGTCCCAGCCCTTGAGGATTGCATAGAGCAGGCCGCCAACGAAACCGTCGCCGCCGCCTATGCGGTCGAGCACAGTAATGCTTCTCGGCTCGACGACAAACCACTCATTCCCCGCCGCCATGACCGCCCCCCAGAGGTGGTGATTGGCATCCACAACCTCGCGAAGCGTGGTGGCGTATGTCGAGGCGTTCGGATAAGCCTTCTTCACGCGCTTGATCATAGCTTTGAAACCGTCAATCTCAGCCTTGATCCCCTCACCGCCCGCTGCCGGGCCCTTGATGCCGAGACAGAGCTGGAAATCCTCCTCGTTGCCCACGAGCACATCCGACACACTAGCGATCTCCGCAAAGATGGCGGAGAGTTCCTTCTCGCGCCCCTTCCAGAACGTCGCCCGGTAGTTCAGGTCAAAGGAAATCCTCGTTCCGTGCTTCCTGGCGGCACGGGCAAGCTCAAGGCAGAACTGGCCGGTCTCGGGCGAGAGGGCGCCAATGAGTCCGGAGAGGTGGACGATCTGGACACCTTCCCTGCCGAAGATGCGGTCCAGGTCAAAGTCCTTCACGTTCAGCGTCCTGCCAACCTCGCCGGCACGATCGTTCCAGACGCGCGGACCGCGGGCGCCATATCCGCTGTCGGCTATGTTGAACTGGTGCCGATAGCCCCACGGCCCGCCCTGCGGCACCTCTGCGCCTTCGTAGTCCATGTGCCTGCTGCGGAGATTGTCCTTGATCATGCGGGCAATCGGGCTCCCCTTGACAAACGTGGTCAGTATCTTGACCGGAAGCCCGAGGTACGACGCCACGCTGGCCACGTTGGATTCGGCGCTGGTTACCTGCATCACGAAAGATCCGCCGCAATGCACCGGCTGGCCCGACGGCGGCGTGATTCTAACCCCCATGCTCGTCGGCACGAGGAGAGCGTACTTGCACTTGTCCCTGAGCTTGATCTTCATCTGTCCCCTGCCCCTTTCGATCCATCCGGCGGCCGGCACCGGATCCCGAAACCAGTGCCCGGCCCATCTGCATCCGTTCTACTGCTGTCCGGCCCGGGATAGTCTCACTCCGAGGTGGAAAAGTCGACCTCCGAATTCCCGCAGCGGGCCCGGCCGTAAGCCGCGGCTCGACCTATCCTGCGCCGGGCGGCATGGCGAAAAGCGCCGGTCCGGTGGCTGCCGGGCACGGGTCACACGGGTCGCGGCATGCGTATCTGCTTGACGCGTATGTTCGCACAGAAGATTATGCCGCCGTATCGAAGGAACCCCGGGACGGCATCGCAGGACGCCACGGCAAACGGCGTGGCGCCGGATGGCTGGGACGATGAAGAGCAACTGACTGATTGGACAAGATGAAGCAAAAACAATACAAGGTTAGGAACGCCGGGTTCGAGGACACCCCCCAGCTATTCAGGCTGATCAGACAGAACCCCCAGGAGCTTCTTCCAAGGCCTGTGAGCGATATCCTCGAGAACATCGACAGGTTCATCGTCGCCGAGCATGACGGCAAGATCGCCGGGGCTGTCTCGTGGCAGATCCTGCCCGACATCGGCGTGGCAACACACCCCTCCGTTGAAATCAAGTCGCTTGCCGTCGCGGCGCAGCACAGGAAGAAGGGCCTCGGCAAAGCCCTGGTTCTCGCCGCCATCGACCGCATCATGATCCTGCGCCCCGCGCAGATCATTGTGCTGACGTTCCATCCCGAGTTCTTCGGCAAATTCGGTTTCAAGAAAGTGGACAAACGCAAGCTCATGCACAAGCTCTACGTGGGTTGCCTGAACTGCGCAAAGTACGACTCGCCGTTCACCTGCCCCGAGGTGGCGATGAGTTTGAAGATAGCACAGGGTGCCGACAAATCACCCGCCGGCGGGTAGCTCCCGGCCGCACAGGCCGGCCATGACCGGTCAGTGGCAGACCGGTGAAGCCTTGCCTGCGACGGTATCAAGGACAAGAAGGGGCGGCAACGGCGGGGCGCCTGCCCGCGCGCCGCGACCATCGCAGTGAGCACCGGATTCATCCATCTGCACCTGCACACGAGCTACAGCCTCCTGGATGGCGCATGCCGGCCCGAGGATGCGGTCCAGGCAGCCGTGGCCAACGAAATGCCGGCCGTATCCATCACCGATCACGGTGTGCTCTACGGCGCTATGGAGTTCTACAAGGCAGCTCGCCGGCAGGGAATCAAGCCGGTGATAGGCTGCGAGGCCTACGTGGCCCGCGATTCCTCCGGGCAGGCGCACGGCCCGCACACTGACACCGCCGCGCCGGATCATCTCCTGCTGCTCGCCGAGACCGACCAGGGCTACCGCAATCTCATTCAACTCGTATCCTCGTCCTTTCTGGCCAGTCCCCCGCCGCGACCGAGGACGAGCAAGGCGACACTGGCCTCGTGCCGGAAAGGACTGATAGCCATCTCGGCCGGCCGGAGCGGCGAAGCGGCCAGGCACATACTTGCCGGGAATTTCGACGAGGCCCGCCGGACAGTCCGGGAATACGCGGCAATCTTCGGGAAGGACAACTTCTTCCTGGAGATCCAGGATCACGGCCTCGAGAGCGAGGCCCGGGTCAACGCCGGCATGAGCAGGCTCGCCGCGGAAACCGGAGTCCCCCTTGTCGCCACCAACAACGTCCACTACATCGCCCGCGAACACGCATGGATCCACGAGGTCCTCCTCTGCCTGCAATCCCAGACTCTGATGAGCGACACGGCCCGCCCGACGCTCCCAGGTTCGGAATACTGCTTCAAGTCAGCGGCCGAGATGGAGTCGCTCTTCGGCTGGTCGCCTGGTGCCGTTGCCCGCTCAGGCGAGATAGCCGACCGGTGTGACGTGAGGCTCGGCCCGTCCGACATGCACTTTCCGACCTTCCCGGTTCCGGCCGGCCACTCCGCGGGCAGCTACCTCGAACACCTCTGTTTTGCCGGCCTCAGGGATAGTTTTGGCATTGCCCTGCCGGCCAAGGCCGGCGATCACGCAGGCGTCGATGCGGTCGACAGGGCCCGCCGAGAGCTGGACATAATCAGGCGGACCGGCTACGCAAACTACTACCTGGTCGTGTGGGATTTCGTGCAGTTTGCGCGGAGGCGCGGGATCCCAGTGGGACTGCGCGGCTCTGGCGGCGCCAGCCTTGTTGCCTACGCCATGGGCATCACCGACATCGACCCCGTCCGGCACTCGCTGGTGTTCGAGATGTTCCTGAACCCGGGGCGGGCGGCCCCGCCCGACTTCGACATCGACGTCTGCCAGACGCGACGCGGCGAGGTGATCGCATACCTGCAGGAGAAGTATCCGGGCCGCGTTGCGCATATCGTCAGTTTCAACACGTTCGGAGGCCGCATGGCGGTGCGCGATGCCGC
>JBAXKQ010000152.1:0-6975 GCA_037135275.1 bacterium | reverse complement strand
CCGGCGGGAACCCGTTGCCGCGCAGCAACACCACCGCTACTATCAACGCATAGAAACACACCGTGGCTGCCGAGCAGATCGTCCAGGCCCCCAGCCACTTGCCTGCCAGCAGTTCCGCGCGGGTCACAGGCTTCGCAAGGAGGGAGAATATGGTCCCGTTCCTCTCCTCGGCCGGCAGCTGCCTGGCGCTTACAATAACGGTAAGAATCCCTGCAAAGAGCCAGGCAATGGAAAGCCCAAGGTCCTTCACATACGCTGCAACCCCCTTCAATCCGAAGAGGTCGACGGACAGAAGCGCAAAGAGTGTGCACAGCAGCAGGATAAGAAGTACGTAGATGTCCTTCCTGCGCAGCATCTCGCGCCACACAACCCCGGCAACCGTAAGTATCTTCGAGATGTTCATGCCTGCCCCGCCGCCGGTGATCCGCTGGCCGCGACCTGCTTCTCCGCCGTCACGACCCGAAGGAAGTACTTCTCGAGGCTTTGCCCGGGCCCAACCAGTGAGGATACCGGCCCCTGCGCAACCAGCGCCCCCCTGCACATGATCGCCACGTGATCACAGACAAGCTCGACTTCCGAGAGCTCGTGCGAGGAGAAGAAGACCGTCTTCCCGGCAGCCTTCAGGTCGGCAATGATCTTGCGGATGGCCGCCCTTCCGATCGGATCGAGGCCGCTGGTGGGCTCGTCCAGAATTACCAGGTCGGGGTCGTTGATCAGGGCCTGGGCCAATCCAATGCGCTGCATCATTCCACGGGAGTATGTGGCGATCCTTCGATCCGCCGCGCCGGTCATGTCCACTTTTGCCAGGACCTGCACGATGGCGTCCTTCAGCCTGCTCCTCTCCATCCTGAACAGCCGGCCGGCCATGGTCAGCAGTTCCCTGCCTGAGAGGAAACCGTATGTGGTTGGGTGTTCGGGGAGATACCCTATCCGCTCGCGGGCCATCGAACTGCCGGTGTCACTACCGAATATGCGCGCGGACCCGGAGGTCGGACTGATAAAACCCAGCAGGATGTGGATGGTGGTGGTTTTGCCGGCCCCGTTCGGCCCCAGGAAGCCGACCACGCTGCCGCGAGCGACATTCAGGTTCAGCCCGCGCAGGGCGTCAACCGCCCCGGTGCCGGCGCCAAACCTTACGCACAGGTCGGATATCTCGATCACGTGCTCCATAGATGACGGGATTGTAGGAAATTGCTTTCGCCTTTGCAAGACTGCCGGCAGCGCCTTTCAAGGACCCATCCGCGCCCGTATCTGCTTCTGCCTGAAAAGCCCCACAGACCTTGCTCGAAGGCACGGGAGAGCTCTCCGTAGAGGTGCTTGATCCTGATCAACGCGGTCAGAGGAGGAACACCCGACCACGAACAGTATACTCTGGGTGTCAAACATGGCTCATGAAGAGAAAACCATGCGGAAGGTGCCCGCCCGGCGGACGCTGGACGAGGCTCGTCCAGCATCCACCCGGTACAGGTGGGAAGGCTGTTCTGCATCCTGATTGACGCAGAAAGCCGTGCATACCCGATCAGAAGAACAGGGAAATGCCCGAGGCGACGCCCACATCAACCAGAGTGTCGTCACCGATGATCAACTGCAGGAATGGCTCAATCTTGATGGCCGCGCCCTTGGCGATGAAGAACTTGGCTCCGCCATACGCACCGATCAGGAAGTCTACACCGGAGTCAGACTCCAGGTCCCAGATATTCAGCCCAGCCCTGGCGCCGGCATAAGGCGCTATCAGGTCCGAGTCCATCGGGAAGTAGTAGGCGCCAAAGACACCAGGCGCAAATGCAAAGGCCGTGATCTCATCTGCAGCAGAGTAGGCAAATCCAACACGAGCTCCCGCCTCGACCTCGTCGGTCAGGAATCTGCCGTAGGTCACGGCAAGGTTCAGGCTGGTTACATCGCCGTAGTAATGGTTATCCTTGCCGGCACCTGACTGGTTCACAAGGCTGGCTTCCAACTCCAGCTCGTTCAGGCCCGCCGAGATCGGGGCGCCGAAAGAGTTGCTGGAAACCACAAGCATTCCTGCGCACGCAACTGCGAGACTCACCAACATAGTTTTGTTCTTGTTCATCAGAAACACTCCTTCATTTGTTCAAACCTTGACTGCACAACTACCGCTCCAACCACTCCGCCTGCTCTTCCCTCCTTTCCATCCCATCGTTCGTGGCTCCTAATGAATACAGTTCAGCAAGGATAGACCTGCCAACCACCCAAGTCAATAAATGATATGGCCCTCGCCAACGCGGCGCATTGCCTCACAATTAATGACACCCAAGCCGGTAAGCTCCATCTCTGAACCCACACCTCGGGCCTTGGCCTGGCGCGGCTCCCCGGTTGGGGCGCAAGATGGATTGGATGCACTCATCAGGCAGGCGGTTCGCGCGCCTATTCTGGCGCAAAACACCTTGCTTGAGCATAAAAGTCGGAACCGGTATGCTCTGGGGTATGCGGATAGTCAAATCATGGTTGCTGTGCGGAATCGTGCCCTGTGTGCTCTTGGGACTGGCAGGCGGGTGCGCCACCCGGCCAGACGAGCGCGGACGGCTGGTTGTGCTGAAGCAACTGATTGAAAGCGGGGCGGGGGTCAATGCAGCCAGCCAGGACGGTTGGACGCCGCTGATGTTTGCCGCAGCCGACGGGGATGCGGACATGGTCTGTTACCTTCTGGACCGTGGCGCCACCATTGATGCGCGCACAATGAACGGCACGACAGCCCTCATGACGGCAATTGCCCGCGGCCAGAAGGCTGCGGCAACTGTTCTGTTGGACAGGGGCGCAGATATCAACGCCAGGCGGGTGGACGGCGTCACACCACTCATGATGGCCGTGTTCTATGATGCCGTTGATTTTGTATGGATACTGGCCGAGAGGGGAGCCGACATCAACGCCCGGGATGAAAAGGGCTCCACGGCCCTGATGCGGGCAGCTTGGTCCGGCAACCTTGGCATGGTCATCCTTCTTGTCGATAAGGGCGCCGACGTAAACCTGCGGGACAAGAAAGGGATCACTGCACAGGCTGAGGCGCGACGGCGTGGCCACGCGGAAGTGGACGGGTTTCTCGGGCGGCGCGGTGCTCAGAAGTAGTACGCCCGCAGCAGACGGAAGATGGCGCCCCCTGGGAGAATCGAACTCCCCTTACCAGGATGAGAACCTGGTGTCCTGACCGATAGACGAAGGGGGCGAATCAGGAATAGTGCGTCGGAGGATACCGGAACCTTTCAATGCAGTCAACGGGCAAGACTGGGTTTCTGCGGGGACGAATCATTGGCTTGGGGTCCGGCTTTGGCCTTGTTTCATTGCCTGCTGAGGGTATAATCCACCCGTTGTGATTGGCCACGCTGTGAACAAGTCAAAAGGAGGGACAAATGGCGACAATTGATAATCTGAAGGCAGCGTTCGCGGGTGAGAGCCAGGCCAACCGCAAGTACCTGGCGTTTGCCAAGAAGGCGGATTCCGAGGGTTTGCCGGGCGTGGCAAAGCTGTTCCGGGCCGCGGCAGAGGCCGAAACGATCCATGCCCACGCGCACCTGCGGGTAATGGGCGGCATCGGCGACACCGCCAGGAACCTTGCCGAGGCAATCGCCGGCGAAGGGCATGAGTTCACGTCCATGTACCCGGGCTTCGTGGCCGAGGCGGAGAAGGAAGGCAACAAGCAGGCGCTCATATCATTCAAGGGTGCCATGGCTGTGGAGGAGATTCACCACGGCCTGTACGCCGAGGCTGCAAAGGCCGTCAAGGGCGGCAAGGATCTTCCGGCCCAGCCCATATTCGTCTGCTCAATATGTGGCAACACGGTGCTGGGCGCGGCCCAGGATACGTGCTCCGTATGCCACGCGCCAAAGGCGAAGTTCTTCGAGGTGAAGTGATACTCAGCCCAAGGACAATGTGCCCGTAAACGCTGAAAAAGTCTGGATCTGCGCGGTCTGCGGCTATGAGCATCGCGGCGATGCCGCGCCTGACTACTGTCCGGTCTGCGGTGCGGCGACATCCGAGTTCCACATGAAGGAGGATGCGCCCGCCGCCCCGGATGCGGGCCCGCGCGATGACTGGCAGGACGCCGGCGCCGCGGAAGAACTTGCCGGCCAGCCGGTCCGGCAGGTCGAGCTGGGCGGCGTGGCCATCGCCATCATCCACAAGGATGGGCAGTTCAGCGCAATCTCGGGGATATGCAACCACGTCGGCGGCCCGCTGGGTGACGGTCGGCTTGACGGAAACCATGTAGTCTGCCCCTGGCATAACTGGAAGTTCGACAGCCGGACCGGCGAAGGCGGCTGCAACTGCACCGGTGAGCGTGTCCCCACCCACGCCGTAAAGGTCGAAAAGGGCCGGGTACTGGTCAATATGCGGGAGGCCACGCCGCGCGAACGAAGCAGCCGGCCGCCGCACCCGCTGACTAAAATCGCCTGCAGGGGCCAGCCCGGCGGACCGGCCATGTCAGACCCAATCCGCGTCGTCGGTATCTCGACGACAAACATGGACGTCCTGAATCCGCGCTACTCGACTTCCGACAGGCTCCTGAACGTTGCCATGGACCGCGCAAAGGCCCTCGGCGCCGAAACTCGGCTCATCAGGCTTGCCGACCTCAAGTTCCGCGCCTGCGAAGGCTACTACTCCAAGAGCCACAGGGCCTGCATATGGCCGTGCTCCATCACGCAGATGGACCCGGATGACCAGATGGCCCATGTCTACGAATCGTTCGTGCAGTGGGGTGACGTGTTCATAATTGCCACACCCATCCGGTGGGGACAGGCCAGCTCCCTCTATTACAAGATGGTGGAGCGGATGAACTGTATCCAGAACCAGGAAACCATCGCCAACCGCCACCTGGTACGCACCAAGGTTGTGGGCCTGATCATCACCGGCGGACAGGACAACATCCAGGCTGTCGCCGGGCAGATGTTGACGTTCTTCGGCGAACTTGGCTGCCAGTTCCCCCAGTATCCATTCATTGCCCACAGCCGTGGCTGGTCGGCCGAGGATATGGAGAACAACATCCACTACGTCGAGGAGAGCAAGGATCTGCACGAGGCCGCCGCCGGTTTGGCGGAGAGATGCGTCGCCACATGCAATGCCCTGCTCGGCGTCACGATCGGGGAAGGCCAGGTCCCACGCGGCGGACGCAAGGCGCACGAGCTCGACGTCCACGCCCAGTTATAGGCTGTCACGTCCCACAAGCACTCACCTTCTGCAATCCGCGAGACTACGCTCCGCCCGCGCCCAGGAAATGCCGGGCCAACATGCCGATACAGAACGAAGCGCCGACTACACCCATTGCAAGAAGCAGAATCTCGACAAAGAGCCTCGAGAATCGCATTTCTTTGACTGTCGCCATGAAGAATGCGAACAACGTTATCACCACCAGCACCAGACAAAGCGTCGTCGCCAGGGCCACGAAATGGCCGTCCAACAGATAGAAGGGCATGACTATGAGCAGAACTATGAGGACATAGGCCGTCCCAGTCAGTGCTGCCGCCTTTGCCGCCCTCCTGCCATGGCCCGCGGTCTTGCCCTCGGCCTTCTGCGACAGGTATTCCGATGCCGCCATTGCCAGTGATGCCGCCATCCCCGAAATCAGGACGGTGTTCGCCACCGCCCTGCTGTCCTGCAGCGCGAACGTGAGGCCAACCGCAATGCCGGTGAACTCCTGGAGCGCATTGTTAACCGCCAGCACCACCGAACTGAGGTACCCGAGCGATTCCTCCTCGATGCCGCCGAGCAGCATCTTCTCGTGTTTCGCCTCCTCCTCGATGATCCGGGCGATGTCAGGCATCTCGCCAAGGAGCTTCTCATACGCGGCGCCTGCCATGACCTCGCCCGTTTCCATGAGTTTCATGGCGAAGGTCAGCCCGAGGACGCGCGAGAGGAGGAGATAGAAGAACATCTTGATCCGGGCGGGTTTGACGTCCACACCGACGATCTGCTTGAACTGCCCGTAATGCCGCAGCTCATCCCCCGCGATCTGCGCGAGTATCTCGCTGTTCCTGCCCCTGCACCACCCCGCAAGCCTCAGGTAAACGTGGTGCTCGGTGATTTCGTTCCGCATGAAGCGTATGATCGTGCGCTTGAATAGTTCATCGGTCATGCCTTGTCCCCCGCCCGCGTCTGTGTCAACACTCCGGGACCGCCCCCCCGGCCCACCGAATCATCCGGCCAGATCGTATCAGCAGACCGGCGGCCGGCAAGCGGAAATGCGGCCGGGCCAGGCCGTTGTTCAACGAAATACCCTGGGCGGGCACCCTTCCCCCCCCCGGTCGTCCGGCAGGCTTCGCCGGAGATGTGCTCACGCCATCGTCGACCGAGGTCTGTCGTAGCATCAGGATAGAGCCGGCCGGACTTCAGGCGGGGTATGTAGAACCAGGGGTGGGTTGCGGATCGCGCCCGAAATCGATCCGCCGGCCGCAGGCCACGAGCAAGTGGCGAGCGGATTACACCATACGACCCTTCGACGCGCTCACGTTGTTCGCTTGCTCAGGGCCACTCGACGCGTGTCTCGCGCCGCTCGCCACGCGTCGAGTGGCTCCGCGAGCAGGGCTCGAACCTGCAACCTAGTGATTAACAGTCACCCGCTCTACCATTGAGCTATCGCGGAATAGGCTTATAAAAACGACCGGGATCCTACGGGGTCAGCGGCGCCGGGTCAAGCACATGTTGGGGCATGTTGGCGCATCGAAATCGGGATCGCTATCGAAAGAATAGAATAGCCCTTGGCCACGAGGTGGAGACCGGGCCTGTCCCCGGCGCTCGTCCCTGGTCGGCGCCTGTTCCGTCCAGTCCTCCCATCGGTATCGGGGTCGTTCTGCTCTCATCCCTCTGCCCGCAGCCAGGAAGGTGGGGATTCGATACCGACGCCGATACCGACCCCGACCCCGATAGCGCCGATCTCCCTCCTTGTTGGCACCATGCGGGACGCTGGCAGGGCAGCTCACAGGGACGGGCCCCGCCGCCCACCCCACTGTTTGGCCCTTCCTACCGCAC
>JBAXKQ010000151.1:0-7002 GCA_037135275.1 bacterium | reverse complement strand
TCGCGGCTTTTCGGGAAGCCAGCTTGCGCGGGTGGGAGTATGCCATGAATCATCACGAAGAGATGATTGACTATATTCTCAGTCTGCAGGGCGCGAAAGAGCGTGGCCTTACCCGCGAAAGCCTTCAGTTTGAAGCCGCTGAGATGGCCAGACTCGTGATCCCCACGGTAGTGGAAATCGGACACATGAATCCCGGCCGATGGGAGAAGATGGCCCAGACGTACAAGGATCTGGGGCTGATACAGAAGACAAGACCGGTCAAGGACTTCATTTATTCGCCTGAGCCTCCGCCCGTCGGGCGATATGTGCTCATGGCGTTTGCGATCGCATTTGCGGTCTTTCTGGCGATATTCCTGGTTTTCTTCCTGCTGAACCGGACACTCAAGCGAGAGGTCGAGCGCAAGACCAAGCAGCTCAAGAGTGAGCTGGATCAGCGGACTATTGCCGAAGCGGCCCTCAGGGAAAGCGAGGAGAAGTTCCGGCTTCTGGCGACAAACGCAACTGATGTCATATGGACCCTTGATAAAGCGGGCCGATTCACGTACGTCAGCCCTTCTGTCGAAAAGCTCCGCGGCTACACGCCGCAGGAGGTGATGAACCAGTCGCTGGAACAGGCACTCTGTCCCGATTCATTCAGGGTGGCGCAGGAAGTGATGGCTGCCGCGGTGAAGGCGGCAACGGAAGGCAGGCTGCCGGACAAGAAACTCATTTCGCTTGAACAACCATGCAAGACGGGCGCAAGCGTATGGACCGAGGCGTCAGTGAGCCTCAACTTCGATGCTGCTGGAGGATTCTGCGGCTTCGTCGGAGTAAGCCGCGATATCACCGAAAGAATCAAGTTGAGTGAGGCGATGCAGCGGGCACAGAAGCTGGAATCCATCGGGGTCCTGGCAGGCGGCATTGCCCATGACTTCAACAATCTCCTTGGCGGGGTCTTCGGCTACATGGATCTGGCACGCGAAAGCCTTGCCGAAAAGAACCAGCAGGCGGCACAAGCCATGCTCGCCAATGCGATGTTTGTATTCGAGCGCGCAAGGGCTCTTACCCAACAGCTCCTGACGTTTTCCAAGGGCGGGGTTCCGGTCCGAAAGACCACTTCGCTGGAGCCAATGATCCGCACAAGCACAAGGTTTGCCCTCAGTGGATCCAACCTGACAGGTGGTTTCTCGATAGCGCCAGACCTCTGGCCATGCGACTGCGACACCAACCAGATCGGGCAGGTGATAGACAACATCGTTATCAACGCTATCCAGGCAACGCCCTCGGGAGGGCGGATTGATGTGACGGCGGAAAACGTAAGGTTTTCCGCGGATAGTCCGGCCCCGAGGAGACAGGGTGACCGGTTCGTTCGGATATCTTTCCGCGACTATGGGATAGGGATACCCGGCTCGATCCTGGAGAAGATATTCGACCCGTTCTTCACGACCAAGGAAAAGGGGCACGGCCTCGGGCTGGCAACGAGCTACTCGATTGTCAACCGGCACGGCGGCTGGATCGACGTCGAGTCGCAACCAGGCAAAGTGACCGTGTTCCATGTATACCTGCCGGCCTCAGCGGCGGCTGTGGACTCTGCTTTGAAGACCGGAACGACTGCGAGGCATAGCGGGCACGGCACGGTGCTTATCATGGATGATGAAGCTTTCGTGCGGGACCTGCTCTGCGAGTTTCTCAGAGGCATGGGCTATGACGTCCTGCGTGCAGAAGACGGCGCACAAGCAGTGGATATCGTCAGGGGTGCACCCCGGGAGGGTCGCAAGATCAGCCTCTCGATTCTGGACCTGACGGTTCCAGGCGGCATGGGGGGACAAGAAGCCGCGGCCCGCATCCGTGAGATAGAACCTGGCGCCATGATTGTTGCCTCAAGCGGCTACTCTGATGACCCCATCATGGCCGATCCGGGAAAAGCCGGATTTGACGGAAGCCTGTCCAAGCCCTATGTCGCCGGAGATGTCGGCGTCGTCATGGAACAGCTTCTGGGACAGCGCAAGGCCCCCGGTGCCGGGTAGGAACCGACCGGGCCAACGTGAGCCCAGACACCGAAGATGCTGGTCGTTGAGTTGGGGTACGGGCTACCACTTGACTGTCACCTGCAGCGCTTCGCCGGCCGGCAGCACCACGGGGCGGTCCAGCGTGATTTTGAGTTTGTCGCCATCGATCAGATGGCTTGCCCTGATTCGCGAACCATCGAGTTCGACTTCAACCTGCGGTGTTGCCACGCCGGCCGGCAGACCGAGCGACAGTTCGGCGATGCGGACTCTTCCCCACACAACCGCCAACCCGCAGTCCTGCCTGCGCTCCCCGCGCCGCTGTGTGAACGAGCCCCAGCCTTCGGCGGCGGAGAAGAACGACTGGTGGTTATCCGGGGCCAGCCTCGGATCGAACCCTATCTTGCCGCGCGGGCCGATGTAGGAGAAGCCCTGGCACGCCAGGAGAACCGACCAGCTGGACATGGCCCGTGCGTAGTGGTCGCCCGACTCCACCTCGTTCCAGGGGCAGCGGAGGCCGTCGTTGTAGCGCTCGTTGATCGCCTTTACCACGGCCAGGCCCTCCTTGAGCAAGCCCTCCCAGATCATCGAAGCAGCGGCCTGGTACTCGCAACCGCTCCACACTTCCTCGCGGTAGCTGATCGGGTCGGAAATATAGTCGCCGCGCGGCCATGCGCAATTCACGAGCCCTTTGCCACGGCCCCAGATAAAGCTCCGCGGAGTGGAGTAGTGGGGTTTGAAGAGTGAAGCATCTCCGATCATGTTCCACCTGGCGATTGCCGCCAGGGCGGCATCGACCTTCTGCCGGGGAAAGACGTAGCCGAGGTCGTTGACCAGGGCCCACCACTGCCCGAGCAACTGATCCACGAAACAGGCGTTGCCGTAGTCGGCGGCTCGCTTGCCGGGAGTCACGAATTGCACGAAGTACTTGTACTCGTCGTCCCAGCACTCCTCGACATACGCGGCGCTGCCGCGGTTGAAGATGCCGCGCCATCGCCTGGCAGAGTCATCGTCGCCGGCAATTGTCGCCATTTCCCCGGCAGCGCGAAGAGCCGCCAGGTACTGGCTGCCTATGAACGTGTTCGCCCCGGCCAGGGATGTGTCATAGGTGTTGAACTGCCTGCCCCGCGCGACGCCGTCCTCGTCCTGACCATCCCAGTTCCGGATCCAGAATTCCATTGCCAGTTTCACAGCCGGATAGTGCTTCTTCAGCCACTCGTCGTCGGGCGACAACCGCCACTCGCGGTAGGTCTTGGACAGGGTGCTTGCATGTCCGTCTGCCGCGGGGCCTTCGTTGATGGGCGCGTTGAAAGTGACGCCCTGCAACCCCCAGGGCGCGTCCGGTGCCCCGTAACGGTTGAATACCGCGCCATCCGGCGCCATGCCCGGGCCCAGGTTTATATCGCGCATACGCCGCTCCAGCGACGGGAACAAGTGGGCCATGGTTTGCTCGTAGTTCCACACATGTGTGCAGCTGCCGTTGCAGCATCCGAGTCCCTCCCACCCGTAGACGTTGTCATCCTTTGTCCAGCTCACCACCCGGGTAAACAGGGTTGAGCATTGCGATGACAGCCTCTCGGTAACGTAGTACGGCAGGGTGGTACGGAAGAGGGTGTCGTGGAACAGCCGGGTATCGGCGGCCAGGCGGTTGAAGTGCCTGTCAACATACGAGCACACATCGGCGGCGCTTGTGAACCAGTTCTCGTACGCATGCGTGTTGCGTGGATTCCCCGGCAGGTACCACGTCCAGATGAACGGAACAGTCCGTTTTTCACCGGCCTTGAGTTTGAACTTCACGGCGATGGCGGCATTGGCGGTTTTGCCGGGAGGGGTGGGCGAGCTGGCAGATTTCAGCACCGGCGCGGCATTGCCTGAAACGGCTGACCAGAATGCATCTCGGTCCGTCCATGGCTCCAATGCTTCCGCCCTGGCCCGTGCAGCCAGGACCATTGAGCCGGCCTTGCCTGCCTGAACCATGGTTACGCCCGACAATTTCCCGATCCTGGCGGGGGTGACCGTATTGCCGCCGTAGCCGCTGTTGTCAACGCTGGCAGGGCCGTCGGCGCCGTCCGCAACAATCCGGCCGACCGCGTTCTGAAGCGAGCAGGTGAGAGTGACGTCGGTCTTTTCGGTCGCAAGGTTCTCAACGGTCACGAGGAACACCGCGACAGGCAGGCCGGAATTCGTCGCATCCAGGGGGATGAACGGCGAAAAGCTCTCCAGGTTGACCTGGACCGGCATGGCCGGGTCCGCAAACCGGTGGAAGGCTATTGGAAACTCGCCGTAGAATTCGACATCGCTGAAGCCGTTGGTGCCGGCCTTGAGCAGGCGTGCAGTCGATGGCGAGCCACCCGCTGCGGCACGAACCGCGAAGAATGCGTCCGGCACCTCGATCGGCCTGCCGTCGAAGATGTTGTGAGAAAGAATTCCGTGCGTCATCCAACGCCGGAACTCGCCGGTGCCGGCTATTGCCATTCCGCCTGCGCCAATCCCGCCAAGAGGCATCCACACATTGGGCAGATCCGGGCCGCGATAGACCTTGCGCGATGCGGGATCGAACACGGTCTCAAGGTAGGCGGCAATGGTCTCTGCCCATCGCCTGCGTACCGGCTCCTCGGCCAGCCGGATGCGTTCGTTCTCCTCGCGGCGCGAACGCTCCATGCCGTCATATTCGGCCTGTCCGATTCCACGGAAGTAGTCGACATTGATATGGCCCCAGCCGCCAATGGCGTTGTCCACGATCTTCATGTACAGGAGTCTGTTCTTGAATCGTGAAAGATCCCAGACCACGTCAGCCATCGCCTCGTAGCCTTTGCCCGAGGCGGACTGGATTTCCATACCGCTCCCGGCATCGCAGAGTGCGACATAGAGACGGGTGAAATCATCGCCGCCGCCGACGCGGAACGCGATGGCGGCGCAGTCTACGAGAAAAGCCGGCGACCGGATTTCCCCGGTGGGGTAATCGCCAAGGTGTTTGTCGCCATCCTCAAGGGTTCCGATGAAATACCTGCCGTTTTTATTGAAGTTGCCACGCTGGCGGTCGTCATCGATTGATGATGGTTGCTTGCCGAGGTTGCCCGAGACGACGGTCCACCCCTCGAGTGTGCCGGACTCAAAATCGGAATTCAATTCCGAGAGCCGTGCCGGCCCGTTCCCGTTCTCAGCGGCGTGAGAAAGGGCACAAGCGGATACCAGCAGCACCGCGGTTACCAGGAATCTTCCGGACACGATCATGTTTGTTCCCCCCTTGCTCCAAGCGCTCCAGTTGTGTAGTCGCGAACGACCGGCAACACAAGACTCTTCGTGCTAACGAGGCGGGCGGGCGGGGGTTTCCATTGGTACGGCGTGGGTATTCCGCCCACCAGGTGTGTTCAGGCAGATGGGTGGCGCGGCGCTACAGCAGCGGCTTCAGGGCTGTGCGGAGTCGTTCGGAACTGTCGTGCAGGCCGCCGTGGCGGTTCCGCGCCATCCACAGGGTTTCGTGCTGGGAGATGATGTGCTGCAACTCGTGCCGGAGCGGCCGCAGGTTGACGGTCTTGCCCCTTGATGCCAGGATGCGCCTCAGTCCATGCCGGGCCATGGCCAATCCGTTCGCGAGCTCTTTCACCACAATCGGGCCGTCCGAGGCCATTGGCCGGCAGTCGACCAGCGATTGTTCCAGCTCATTCAGCCTTGCCACGGCTTTGCGCAGGTTGGCTGTCTTTGCCTCGGGATACGGTGGTTTGTCGGCCATGTTCCAGAACAGGAAGCCGTTGAGAGTGGAGCTGTTGGAGCGAAGGACACCGGTGAGTTCATGAACGTTACCGAGTTCCCATGCAAGCCTGCCGGTTGCGCCACCGCGGTCGGCAAACATGACTTGATTCATGCCGGCGACGATGTCTGAATCCAGGTTGGTTGCGGCGCACCATGAGTAGCACGCCCCGGCAAGGTAGCCGGGGTAGCTGAATGGTTGATACTGGTGGTGCCCGCCGTCGCCCCAATCCGTGACAAGGTACCCGGCAGCGCCATGCAATGCTCCGTTGGTGGCTGCGCTCTTGAGGTTGGCGATGCAGTTGTTCGTGCGGCCCACCAGTGAGTTCCAGCTTGAGGTTCCCGGGCAGACATAGAATGGCACACCCGACCTGGAGAAGTTGGCGCCCTCCTTGTCGAATGGATGGTTGGCCTCGTAGCCCCAGTTGAGGGCAATGATGTCTTCAGGCAGGTTCCGAATGAACTCCGGCTCGCGCAGGATGATGTCACCCCAGAACATAGTCTTCCTGCCGTGCTTCTGAACGAGCCGGTCAATGCCCTTGAGGAAATCGACATACACCCCGGTGACACCCTTCTTGTCGCAAAGCGGCTTGCTCCAGCCCTGTCCGAGTTCCCAGGTCTCGTCGCAGCCGACGTTGAACATCCGGCTCTGGAAATTCGGCAGGAATTCCGCGTAGAGAGAATCCAGGAAGCGGAGGCTGGCGGCATTGGGCTTGAAGGAATTGCCTTCGGTGGTGCGGTAGTTGCCCCAGGGGCAGATTGCGCCGTGGGGGCAATTGGCGAGATCGGGATACTCGCGTACCCAGCGAGCGGCGTGTCCGAAAGAGTTGAAATTTGGTACGAGCTGGATGTAGCGGCGGCGGCAGTATTCGTCCAGCGCGAGCACCTGTTCAGCGGTCATGGGTGATGCGTCGTACCAGACGGCCTCGTGAGCCGCGAAGGCGAACGTGTGCTCGGTATAGAGCTGGAGCTGGTTGTACTTCAGCGAGGCGAAGAGGTCGACGTAGCTGGATAGCGCCTCCATTGTGGGAACTTTGCAGCGGCTGATGTCCAGCATGACTCCGCGTTCGGCAAAGTCCGGGTGATCCTCGATGACCATTTCCGGCAACACCAGGCCGGCGGCTGTGATCAACTGGCGCAGTGTCTGCAGGGCGTAGAAGAGGCCGGCCTCATCGCCGCCGGTGAGTTGGATACAGCTCGTTGCGATCTCGATACGGTAGCCTTGTGCCGGGATATGCCTGTGATCGAGGTCCAGTGTCAGGATGCC
>JBAXKQ010000150.1:0-7021 GCA_037135275.1 bacterium | reverse complement strand
AACCCCCAACCCCCGGTTTTGGAGACCGGTACTCTGCCAATTGAGCTACTGGCCTTTCAACCGACGGATCCGTCACCGCACCTCTTTGTGAACGACATGCTTCCGGTCAAAAGGACAATACTTCTTCCGTTCAAGCCTGGTCGTCGCGGTGGTCTTGTTCTTCGTCGTTGCGTATGTGCGACGCTTGCATTCCGTACAAGCCAGCGTGATCATTTCCCGAGCCATGTTCGTCTTCTCCGTGCCCTGCCAGCCTGCCTGCGATCGACTGCCGTCGCCGCAGGGGTCCGCGCACTCCCTGACGTTTCTGCTACTTTACAATCTCAGTCACCGTGCCAGCACCAACAGTGCGGCCACCTTCGCGAATTGCAAACCTCATGGCCTTTTCCATCGCAATGGGCTGCACCAGGGTGACCTCTATGCTCACGTTATCACCGGGCATAACCATGTCCACGCCCGCGGGAAGAACAATGTCTCCGGTCACGTCCGTGGTCCGGAAATAGAACTGAGGCCTGTAACCCTTGAAGAAGGATGTATGCCGTCCGCCTTCTTCCTTGCTCAGGACGTAAACCTCGGCCTTGAACTGCGTGTGAGGAGTGATCGACCCCGGCTTCGCAACCACCTGGCCGCGCTCGACTTCTTCCTTCTTCAAACCACGCAGAAGTACGCCCACATTGTCGCCTGCGCGCCCCTCGTCCAGCAATTTGCGGAACATCTCGATGCCGGTGGCAACCGTCTTCTGAGTCGGCCGTAGACCGATGATCTCAACGTCATCGCCGACATTCACTTTGCCGCGCTCAATACGACCGGTCACAACCGTTCCACGCCCTTCAATCGAGAACACGTCTTCGATCGGCATCAGGAAGTCCTGATCAAGAATACGTACTGGTTCAGGTATATACGAATCCAGCGCATCCATGAGGTCGGTAATACACTTACAGGCGGCATCATCCGCCGATGCGGCTTTCGTCGCCGCCAGCGCATTACCCCTGATGACAGGCGTCTTGTCTCCGGGGAAATTGTACTTCGTGAGGAGCTCCCTGACCTCGAGCTCTACCAGGTCCAACAGTTCCGGATCATCAACGAGATCCACCTTGTTAAGGAATACCACCAACGCAGGCACACCGACCTGCCTCGCCAGAAGGATGTGCTCGCGGGTCTGCTGCATCGGACCATCTGCCGCGCTGACAACCACAATCGCACCGTCCATTTGTGCCGCGCCGGTGATCATGTTCTTGATGTAGTCCGCATGCCCAGGACAGTCAACATGTGCGTAGTGCCGCTTTTCGGTGCCATATTCGACGTGAGCTGTCGCGATCGTGAGGATCTTCGTGGGATCCCGACGGCCCTGGCTCTCGGAAGCTTTCGCTACTTGATCATAAGGAATGAAAATGTTCATCCCCTTCATCGACTGGACCTTCGTGATGGCCGCAGTCAGAGTCGTCTTGCCATGGTCAACGTGGCCAATTGTGCCGACGTTCACATGCGGCTTTGTCCGTTCAAATTTTTCCTTAGCCATGTCACACCTCCTGATCTGCCCTGCGTTATGTGTTCGTTCCCGCCCCGCAAACAGCACCGATCTCTAAACATCGCAAGGCCTGGAGCCCATGAGCGGAATTGAACCGCTGACCACGTCCTTACCAAGGACGTGCTCTACCGACTGAGCTACATGGGCACAACGGCCCGCTCTCATGTCCCGCAGTCCTGCGCAAACAAAAAAAAACACCACCCCGCGTCCCCGCCGCCTCCGAAAGAGCACGGATACCGCCGGTCGTCAAAGCTAGTGTTGTACCCACCGTGGACCCACCTTGTCATTGGGACAATCCAGCGGTGAAGTGCGAAAGGTATCAGAAGAGCCGTAATTGTCAATAGGTCTTTTTGTTTTTTTTGAAGATTAAGTGAGCCGACCCGAAACAGTATGCTGGCAACACACAAAAGAGAGCCAATCACAACGGGCACAAACAATCATACACCAGCAGAAGCAGGTCCCTGCTTTCCTGCTTCGGAGCATCGACACCACTCAGGCTTCGCCATAGCTTTTGTGGAACTTCGGCGTTTTGCCGGAGGAGTCACCGGCGCTTGGCCCGGCCTGATCCTTCTTCTCTGCTCCAGCATGAGCACTCCCCGTCTCAGCGCGACCGTCACTTCCCGCCCCTGGCGCCTCCTTGCGCGTTTCTGGCGAGGAAGCTGACTGAGCTGTCTCGACGTAGTTCATCTGAAGAGCAGAAATCGTCTCCCCGAGCATTCGTTCTTCGTCCTTGTCCAGATTGCCTTTGGTCTTTGCGGCAAGCATTGTCAGAACGTCGATGCTTGCCTGGGCGCCGCGCATATCCACTTCCACCTTCTGGGTAACCGGATTCAAAAGCTTGCCAAGTTGCTGCATCGCAGTAGAGCTGAACA
The DNA here is from genome assembly GCA_037135275.1 of bacterium. Classification (GTDB taxonomy): domain Bacteria; phylum Verrucomicrobiota; class Kiritimatiellia; order SPBP01; family SPBP01; genus JBAXKQ01. The sequence goes on along the minus strand of JBAXKQ010000150.1, from coordinate 4,624 downwards.
TCATGACAAGACTCATGAAGAGCGCCTTGTCCATTTCCTTCCCGGACACTTCATCTGCCATTTTTACTTCTCCCGTGTTGCTAAAGATCAGCCGATTATGAACCAACCACGGCTTTGAGGCAATACCGAAGAAATGAAAGAACACATCTTGCTATGTTTGAATGGAATCGGGTATTATCCGTCTGCGATTACTACATCTGGGAGGATGAAACGTGAAGAAATTGATTTTGTTGATGTCGCTGTACATGGCCGGAACAACAGTCAACGCCGAGAGCTTGAACGCTTTTGTCATTCCGGATGGCATGGGAACGGCGCCGGTTGCCGCGGGGGATTTTCTGTTTGATTCAAGGAGCCACATAAGGCTAGGCAAAGGTGATGTGACGTGGACGGCAGCCGCAAGCATGTTTGCCCCTGCGGGCAGCAGTGTCGATGGCCAGAAGAAGGATAGCAGTTCCACCGCCTACGCATCCTTGAGCTATTTCCTGGTCGACACATACGAGCTCGAGGGTTCCACGTTCTACATGAAGGGAACTGGCCTCGAAGGGGTAGCTCTTGGAGCGGGAGTGAATATGTACTTCCGGGAGTTTTTCGACAAGTGGTACCCATACGCTGGACTGGCTCTGTCCAAGTGGTACTCCGATCTTGCAGAGCAGGGAACACACTATCAGGCAAAGGTTGGCGCAAGGTACTTTTTCACTGACAGCCTCGGCTTGCGCATCTGGGCGGAGTATGACTGGGGTGACAACTTCATCTACAACTGCACAGAGATGTTCACCGCCTACGTGGGCGTGTTCTCAATGGCATATTAGTCCGTTTGCGTACTCCCCAAAACGCAATTTCAGGGCACGCGGCTCTACCACATGAAGTGGCTCGAACTTTCTGACCTGTCGAGCAGACTTGCCGGGGGCTTGACGATCCGCGGAATCTCTACCGCAGCACAAACGAAGAACTTCTTGGCGATTCCACATTCTCAGTCTATAGTAAGGCGATATGCAGGAAGAACCGACGCATAACACCACCCACGCCGGACAGGCAAAGAGGGACGGTGGCTTGAACAGCCCGTTCCGAATCAATCTATCTTCACGGGACGGAATGAAGCGAAAGCTGATCTCGCCATCTCTGCGGCTGCTCGAAAAGGCATTCTCGCTGGATGACCTTGATGAGATGTACACACGGATCAGACAGAACAACGGAAACGGTCATTTCCTCAGCAGGTTTCTGGATGAAATGAATGTTTCCTACGAGATATCCGATACAGACCGGGACCTCATCCCACGCGAGGGGCCGGTGCTGGTGGTGGCAAACCATCCGTACGGAGGAATTGAGTCGGCCGTGATGTGCGTCCTGCTGAGGTCTGTGAGGCCGGACTCAAAGGCGCTCTCGAACTCACTCCTCCAGCGAATACCAGAGGTGCACGACTACTCGATTTTCGTCGACCCGTTCGGCGGGAAGACTTCAAGGCGAGCCAACCTGGCACCGCTGCGCGAAACCGTTGCTTGGCTGCGCGCCGGGAAAATGCTCATGGTCTTTCCAGCGGGAGAAGTGTCACACATCAGCTGGCGCCATCAGGGCGTTGTCGATCCGAAATGGGACCCAAGCATCGCCCGTATCGTGAGGATGACCAAGTGCCCGGTCCTCCCGATCTTCATAGAGGGACACAACAGCCCGCTTTTTCAGGTAGCCGGGCTGATTCATCCGCGACTGCGCACGGCGATGCTTCCCCATGAAATGCTGGCAATGCGCAACGCAAGGATAAGGCTCGCCGTTGGCAGCCTGATCCCCTTTGAAAAAATGCAGGCATGCTCCACAGACACCGACCTCATGGACTACCTCAGATTCCGGACCTATTTGCTGGAACACAGAAAGAAACCGGCAGCTCCTGCACAAAAGCACATTTTCCGGCCCAAAGACGGACAGGCACTTTCACCAATCGCACCGCCATCAGACCCCGGCCTGATGGCCTCCGAGGCGGCTCACCTCCCCGAAAACCAGAAGCTCATTGAGAACAACAATGTTGCGGTCTACTACGCGCACGCTACCCAGATCAGGAACATCCTGTTCGAGATAGGCCGGCTCAGAGAGACCGCATTCCGGCAGGAGCACGAAGGGACAGGCAAGAGCTTTGATCTCGATCGTTTTGACGAGCACTATCTCCATCTCTTTGTTTGGGAGAAGACAAAGAAGCAGGTTGTTGGGGCTTACCGGATCGCCCGCACCGACAGGATCATGGCCCTGCACGGTAAACGTGGCCTCTACACCAGCACACTGTTCAAGTACAAGAAGAAGCTTCTGGATCAGATCAGCCCCGCCCTAGAGCTCGGCCGCTCATTCGTCCATCCCGAACACCAGAGAAACTACTCTGCCCTGCATATGCTTTGGAGGGGAATAGGTATCTTCATCGTCCGTCATCCAAAGTACAAGACCCTGTTCGGCCCAGTCAGCATAAGCAACGAGTATCGCTCGGTGTCAAGATGGCTCCTTACCGAATACCTCAAGCACGCAAGTTTTGAACATGATCTGGCCCGCCTCATAAGACCGAGATGCAAGCCACGCTCAAAGCCGGCGAGAGGGTGCGTGAGCAACGTCTTCGACGCTGCGGTAAAAGATTACGAGACAATTGAGGGGGCCATATCCGATGTGGAAGGACACGAAAAAGGCGTGCCGATCCTCCTTAAGCAATACCTCCGGCTGGGAGGAAAATTGCTCGGTTTCAACCGGGATCCGCATTTCGGGGACGTACTGGATGGCCTCATCCTGGTCGACCTGCGCCACACGGATCGTAAGCATCTCCTCCATTTCATGGGAAAGGAGGGGCTGGAATCCTTCCTGGCCTACCACGCAGAGGCTGGCCTGAAAGGCATCAAGGGTGATACGCCGCGCGGCAGCGGCAAAAGAAAGGGGCCTGGCCCCATGCTTCGGAGATTCGTATCCCGCAGACGGTCGAGCGCGAGGGCGAAGCTGCGGGCGACACAAAGTCCATGGTAGTCGGCATGCTCAAGGCAAGGCAAAGCATCCCTGATTCTCACCCCTCACGAAGAAGCGATCAGTCGTCCGGCAAGGATCAGGACCGATTTCAACGCAACTGTGACAGATGTCGGCGGCCAGAACTTGTGGCAAATCGATTAGACGGCTGGCGCTCGTCGCACCTTGCACCCACCCCGCCAGATAACCCAGGGCTCTGAAACACAGCATCCCGTCTCCGAACTCACACTGCAACACCGGGTTTCCGCGGCCTCAATGCCGCGGCCTGGCTAACGCCCGCAAACAGCACCAGGTGGAACAAACACTGTCCGGCACAAAGCTTTCGGAATAGCTTGATCCGGCAAGTGAGCGGCGCGATAGTTTTGTACAGAACGGACACGGAGATGCACGATGTCAAAGTTCAAGCCCCAGTATCGCAGGCTGCTCTTCATTGATAAGAGGCTCAAGGAAGGAACTTACCCCAACTGCAGCAGTCTCGCTGCCGAGTGGGAAGTAAACCCAAAGACAATCTTGCGTGACATAGCCTACCTCACCGATGAGTTGGCCGCTCCCATCGCGTACGATGCCGTGCGCCGTGGATATCACTACACCGAAGACAACTACAGCCTTCCGGCCATCAATATTAGCGAGAGCGACTTGTTTGCGGTCTTTATTGCACAGCGCGCCCTGGGCCAGTTCAGAAACACCCCCCTATACGACAAGCTCGCCTCTGTCTTCTCGAAGATACGGGACTCCCTCCCTGATCGGACCACAATACAACCATCGTGGCTGGACGACAGGATACTGGTGTTCCCCGAACCCGCGACGTGCATATCGCCCGATGTCTGGGAGACTGTTGCGAAAGCGATCCGCGACAACCGTCGTCTCACAATACGGCACTCAGCACCGGGTCGGGTAAACCACATCGAACGAAAGATCGATCCGTACTATCTAGTCAACTGCAGGGGTGAGTGGTACGTGAGCTCATTCTGCCATACGAGGAACGCGATCCGCACTTTTGCCGTATCACGCATATCAACGATCGAGATGCTCCCGGAGGGATTCACGATGCCTCCATCACTCACCCGGGAGAAGATGTTCGGCGACCAGTTTGGCATCATCTGGCAGGAGAAGCATCACAAGGTGCGCATCCGCTTCAGCGCCGCTCTTGCCCCGTATATCAGGGAGCGCCAATGGCATCCGTTGCAGAAGATCCAGACACTGCGCAACGGCGGCCTGGTGCTTGAGTTCAGGACAAATCACCTCAGCGAGGTGAAAGACTGGATCCTTTCCTGGGGTGCCGGCGCCAAGGTGATCAGTCCACCGGCACTGGTGGACCGGATCCGTTCAAGCCTTCAAGAGACATTGAGCCTATATGGGAAAGGCGGGCTCGGGGAATAATGGGCGATACAGTCACAACTCCGCAGATTCTTGCCGGGAAGACAACGCTGCTGGCGCCGCTTTACCATGTCGTCCTTTTCAACGACGACCACCATACGTTCGATTACGTCATCAAGATGCTGGGAGGTGTTTTCGGCCACCATCCCGAGACCGGCTGCAAAGGCTCCATGACCGCCACCATCGAACCCGCCAACTAAGACTGCTTGCCAACATGCCGTCCCGTGCGCCTTCACTTGCGTCAACACTGGCATAAGAAGGCATG
>JBAXKQ010000149.1:0-7059 GCA_037135275.1 bacterium | reverse complement strand
CTTGCGGGGTCGCATTCCCCCGGTTTAAGGCATGAACCGGGTCGCCATGAAACCGAACTGGACTCACTTCTATAAGAGGCGGGGACGGACGATGGAGTTTGGGGAAGGACTACTTGGGTTCCATCATTCCTAAAACTGTTCTTGCCATCATGTCATGTCCCTTTTGTGAGAGATGCAGTTCGTCCAGCGTTGCGCCAGAAGTTGCAAACACAGTCGTCATTGCCTTCTTGGGGATCAGCGTGACGTGGTATTTGTCCGCAAGCTCTCTCTGCGCCGCCCCAATCCCGTTAGCGAATGGGAAGAGTGGTAGTTCGAACATTGCCAGCCGATGTTTCCCTTGAAGACCGGCCAGGAGATGGTCGAGTTGACTATAGAACTTTCGGCTGTCCATCTTAAACAACAGCATGTCGTTGCCTCCGATTTCAATGAGGACGAGAGCATTTGTTTCCTTGATGCGTTGGACTTGCCGTTCGGCGGCGGTAATGACAGCTCCAGCCTGTGCCAAGTTGACTACAGAGCGTCCCGATATGCCCGACATGACTTCAGGCCAGGTCTTCTCACTGGTTCCAATACCTGCGCTCACAGAATCTCCCACGACATAGATTGGGCAGTCCTTGGGGATCGGGATTCTCGGCATAAAGCGGTGGGGCATTTCGACAAGAATGAAAATCAAAGAGAACAGCATGAACAGAACTATCATCGGCTTACGGATCGCACCAAGGATGCCAGCAGTGCGGTTTCCTGCAACCATGACAACAGCTAGGGCGACTAACCATGCCGCATACATCCACAAAGGCTGCGGGGTTGCTGAGATGACGACCAGAATTACGCCGACAACATTTGTTATGAGCAGAACTCGCCTGATTATCCATCGACCGCAGAACATTCCTGCGACCACAGACAGGATGCTAAGAACAATCCCGGCGAAGAAAGGACTTCCATCGGCAAACCTGATCATGAGAGTAAGTGTAGATGTTTCCATAAGTGTCTAAAGCATGTAAAACGGGAGCAGATCGACCTGACGGCCATCAATGGTCAGCTTGTCCACCTTGTTCCGCGTAACGACAAGTCCGCGACGGATCTTCTGCCGTTCCATCAGGCCAAGTAGTGGTCGCAGCTCCTCCGGCCGGACGCGCGCGCCGAACTTGACTTCAATCGGCAGACGGATTCGGTCGCTGCCAGTGACAACAAAATCCACTTCATCCTGCCGCTGCCGCCAGAAAGCGAGGCTGTCAAAACGCTGGGAAAGCCGCCACCAGACGTAGGTCTCGACAACTTTACCAAATACCTCCGGAACTTTCTCGTAGAAGTCGGGCGGATATTTGTTCACCACGGTAATGAAACAGGTTGACGCGGCATAGGCCTTCTTAAGACTGCGGCCAGCCTTGATGGCGCTCCGCGTCTGGCTGTAAAGCACGCTAATCAGCGCGCTATCCTTGAGATAGCCAAGATACTTCTCTGCGGTTGCCTTTGAGATGCCCAGATCGGCCCCGATGTTGGATAATTCGAACAAGGAGCCACTGTTGGTCACAAGATGATAGGCCATCGCCTTGAACGCTTCAGCATGTTCAATTCCATGATGAGTCGGCAAATCGCTCTCCAGGATCTTCCCCAACACCGATTCGCGGATATACCGATAGCTGACAGTCGGGTCGGACTCGGTCGCAACCTCTGGAAACTGACCATGGGATAGATAGGCAGGCATCTGTGCTTCGATACTCGCGCCGAACTTGTGCCGGAATTCCTGGAGGACCGGCAGCCATTCTTTCTCCTTCAGGTCAAACACTGGGGGCATATCCAGTTCCCCCTTGTTGGCTATGACGCGATATTCTGGATACGATAACGGATGCAAGTGGTATTCGATCAGCCGCCCCGCAAGGCTTTCACTGGACTTTCCCCGCAGCTTGGTGCTCTGCGATCCGGTCAGTACGAACTTGAGCCGCTTGTTCTGATCGTAGAATCGCTTCACGATATCCTGCCAGTAATCCACGTACTGTATCTCGTCAATGAAGAGGTAGCAGGGCGACCGGATATCATGGATCTTGGCTTGCAGAGATCGCTCGAAATAGAGCTTCAGAACGGTTTCAAGCGCGGCAGGGGTCTTCTCAACGGCATACCGATCAAACGAGAAATACAGGATGCGTCGTGAATCAACACCCTTGGCCAGAAGGTCCGCAATCAGCTGTCTGAGAACGGTGCTTTTCCCGATCCGCCGCAGTCCCAGCAAGACCTGGACAAACGAGCGGGCAAGCCCCGCCTGGATGTCAGCGAAACAAGCCCGACGCGAAAGTCCGGCCTCTTCGGGCCTGTTCTCCCCCTGCCACCATGGATTCTGCTCCAATATGTCATCGTAAGTGATCATATCCGTCTATCCCCAAATGTTACAATAAGGGATACTATATATGTCCTTATTGTAGACGTCAACATGTGTGTGGGACATTTCTTCCAGCCGGTCTTTGCTGTCCCTCCCCTTGGGTGCGCCGAAATACTTGCCTCCACCACCGCGCCGTTCTAATTTGTCCACGGTTATTCGAACACAGGAGCTACCCATGATATCGCATTTGCCAACAACGCCCCACAAGGCTTCGAAGGTCAGCAAGAAGAAGGGCCCTATGTCGTAGTTCATCAGGCTATTTCCTCTCCGCTTTCAAACGGGCTATTGCCGCAAGCGCTTTCTCGTTTCCACCAGCGGCGGCGAGTTTGTAGAATGATAGAGCCTTGGACAAATCCTTTGGCACTCCTACACCCTCTTCATGGCACCATCCCGCTGCATACTGACCATCGCCACTCTTCTGCTTGGCTGCTTTCCGGCACCACTTCGTCGCCGTCTTCTTGTCTTCAGTCACGCCTTGCCCGTAGTAATATCTCAATCCGAGAGTGAATTGGGCGCCACAATGTCCACGATCAGCGGCTTCGCGGTACCACTTGCCTGCCTCTGCAGAATCCTTGTCTACGCCGCGGCCGTCCTCATACATCACGCCGAGATTGAACTGCGCTTTCGCGTCTCCCTGCTCAGCCGCTTTTCGGAACCATCTCGCTGCCTGAGCATCGTCACCGGGCACGCCTTGCCCTTTGGCGCAAATCCAGCCGAGTCGGCGCTGCACCTGCGCGTCTCCCATGTCAGCAAATAGGCATGGGCGGGTGCTATCAACTGAATCATTTTGTGTAGACACAGAAACGGTCCTTCTTTTCAAGGTTCTTGCCCCGGGCCGACGGCCGGGCAGTTACTATCTGGTGCAAACAAAGAGAGTGATCTCAACCGGGGCCCCGTTGGACGTGCCTTCCTTGACGAGGACCATACCGTTAGTTTCCGGGATCTCCTTTGCGGTCTCCATATCCCAATCGCCAGCTTCAAGTATCGTTATGTGCCGCAATCTTCCTTTGCGATCTTGGCGCCTTTGCGCGAGAAATCTCCGTCCTTCTGCGAGATGGAATCACGGATGCCGTGATTCGGCCGTGACCATTCACCATTCACTATGCGCGCCCGGCACCTGCCCGGGGACAAGCATCCCCCGGTAGACGATGACTGGGCTCCAGCGGAATGGCGAGAAAGAGCCTGGTCAGGCGGTAGCGTGGGACTAGGCCCACTGGCTGCAACGCGTTGATTATCAGTAACAACTGATTGACTTCCCCGTCGAGACTTGAGGTGGGGGCAGACCACTCAGCCGATCAAATAGGACGCTGCAAGCCAGGCGCTGATCGCCGCCGGTCAATTCCAAATGAGGCCGATATCAACCTCTTCGACAACATTGGATGTGCCTATAAAGAAGACGGTGTAGGCTGTGCTGTTGATATACATCATCAAGGCACGGTCACTGGACTGGCCCACCGGATTCCCGAAGACGGAGACGATCTCTGCACGTGTTGAGCCGGTTCCGACGCCGTTCCACTTGACGTTGGCTCTTGCGAAGATGGTTTTGACGGTATCGTTGTTCGAAAGCTGGCCATCGCCATCGGCGTCGGCCAGGAATACGGTAAAGTCACGGTCCCCGTACCAAGCCTGCGAGCACAAGTTGCCGTCGGAGTCAGCCGTGGGCGGCCACGTCCTGACGGGTTCCCCGTGGTCCGCCACGAGGGTTGCATAGGTGTCGCCGAGGCGGAATCCACCGGCTGACTGAAACGGTACAAATGTTTCGTCGAACGAGTATGTGGCTTCAGGTGTGACTGGACTGGAATCTTTCCCACCACATCCAACAAACGACAACAAGCCCATTGCTGCCACCAACGATAACAACTTCTTCATGCTGGTGCCTCCCTGCGGGGATGATTCTACACTGGCGCCACTATCCGTGTTCGTGACGGTACAAGCAAGATGAAAACGAGGAACGAGATTCTGCCACCCCTCCTCTTAACAGACACCGCCAACCCGTTGATTAGTGCCCGGCGCATCAATTACTCTCTGCCAGCATATGACGGATAAGGTGGTCGACTTATTGTAGGAGAAATGGGATTACCTTCAACAATGTGTGTCCCTAAGGATGCTTTTGCGGTAAGGCGCAACATGTTGCGCATAAGCGCCAATATAAGGCTTAGGGCGCAATGGGTTGCGCGTTACGTGTTGACATCTGCCACGGGTCGCAGCATAGTGTCTGCACAACTTGGAGGGACCATGGATTTCCTGACAATGAGCGACAAGGCGGTGCTAGTGGAAATTGGTCAGAGGGTACAGCGAGAACGTCTGAACCAGAACTTGACCCAAGGCGATCTGGCGCACAAAGCTGGCGTCTCGCGGCGGACGATGCAGCACCTCGAGACTGGGCGTGGTTGCACACTGGCCGGTCTGATCCGTGTTTTGAGGACGCTTAACAAATTGGATGCGCTTGATTCCTTCATTCCGCAGCCAGGCATCAGTCCTGTGCAACTGTCTCGGCTTAGAGGTGCAGAACGACAGCGGGCGACCGGACAACACGGGGCCAACGGCGGGAGAAACTAAACCCTCATGGCATCACAGATGAGACAAGAAACAGTGGCTAGAGTGTTTCTGTGGGGACACCCGGTTGGGGCCGTAGCGTGGGATGCGGAACGGCGTCTTGCCACGTTCGAGTATCAGGACGCCTTCATTCGCTCCGGCCTTCAAGTGGCGCCCATTACCATACCGCCTCGCCGTGGGATTTTCTCTTTCCCATCTCTGAACCAGGAAACATTTCGTGGGCTACCTGGCTTGCTGGCTGACTCACTGCCCGACCGCTTTGGTAACCGGCTCATCGATCTCTGGCTACAACAACAGGGCCGGTCCTTGAAGGACTTCTCACCGGTTGAACGGTTATGTTACATAGGGTCTAGAGGAATGGGAGCGTTGGAGTTCAAGCCGGCTCTCACCCGACAATTTGCATCGTCTAACCGGCTGGAGGTCGCCGAGTTGGCTGAGCTTGCGCGAGACATCCTTGCGGATCGGTTCAGGCTATCTACGAATCTTCGCCGAGGCGAAACCGAGGCGCTGAACACGATTATTCGCGTTGGCACATCGGCGGGTGGGGCGCGGGCCAAAGCGGTTATCAACTGGAACCGGCAGACTGGCGAGATACGGTCGGGCCAGGTCGCCGCCTCGCCGGGATTTGAACCCTGGATACTCAAGTTTGACGGCGTACATGATACTTCGCTGGGCGACCCCGAGGGCTTCGGTCGGATCGAGTTTGCATATCACCGCATGGCCGTGGCAGCCGGCATCCAGATGAGCGAGTGCCATTTGCTTGAAGAGGGTGGCCGCGCGCATTTCATGACACGCCGTTTCGATCGCGCGAATGCAGGATCCAAGATTCATATGCAATCGCTATGCGCCATGGCGCACTATGATTTCAATGAGCCCGGCGCCTACGGGTATGAGCAGGCACTTTCCGTCATCCAACAACTCAACCTGGGATATCCCGCGTTGCAGGAGATGTTCCGTCGGATGGTGTTCAACGTTCTGGCACGCAACCAGGATGATCACACCCGGAACATCGCCTTCCTCATGGAATCTGATGGCCGCTGGCGGCTCGCGCCGGCTTTCGATGCAATTTGGGCCTATAAGACGAGCGGTGGTTGGACAAGCCGTCACCAAATGAGAGTAAATGGCAAGCAGGACGGATTCGACCGATCCGACCTGCTTGCCGTCGCCAGCCAGTTCGGCATCAAAGGCGCGGCCGGCATAATTGACGTGGTGGCCGGAGCCGTGTCCCGCTGGCCGGAGTTTGCCAGTGAGAGCGGGGTAGAGGAAAAGACGATACGGACCATCGGAAACAGCCATCGCCTGAATCTCGCCCTTCAGTAGATTCTGCACCGCCCGTTTGCGATTAAGGCGTGCATGGCTTGTCGTCCGCGACCTCTCGACGCGTCCCTTCATTCTCCATCATCATTTACAACCCGATTCTAAGCACAATCCTGTAGAGATTCTCCCTGCGGCCCTTTGAACGTCTGTTCCGTGAAAACATCTGCGCCCGGTCCATCCGGGAAATGGACCACGTCAATCTGCGTATACGGAAAGACCCGATCCGGGTGTTCATTGAAGGAAAGCAGGCCTACATTCATCGGGTGCAGTTCCTCGTCCGGACCGGAAACGATCGCTATCTGCCGACAGAGGCTGGCCTGATACAAACTGCTGACGACCCGTTGCAGGAATGCTTGAATCAAGCCCAGGTCGAGAACGTCAAGAGTTGCATGACATGACTCGGCCGGTCGTCATGCGGTGCCGTAGGGCCTCCGCTTGCGAAGGCGGACCATAGCGCAACTGAACACGACATCGGTCGCCGATGAACGGCGACCCTACGGTCGGTAGGCTTGTGCCGGGCCACAACCTGACAACTTCTTCCTCTGCGGACTCTGCGATCTCTGCGCGAGACAATTCCGATCTTCTTTCGCTGCCTTGGTGTTCGAGGCAAGACCATAGACATTAGACATTAGACCATAGACCTGATTGAAAACTGCGACTGGACAGAGAACGGCAACCTAACAACTCAACAACCCAGCAACCTCTTCCGCAGTGGCCTGCCGCATGCCGTTGCCGGCAGCTTACAGCTCGCCACCAGCCACGTAGCCACGAGCGTGAGCGGGCACGACAGGAGGTGTGTCCCCGCGAGAGCC
>JBAXKQ010000148.1:0-7068 GCA_037135275.1 bacterium | reverse complement strand
CTTCGCGCACACCCGGGAAAGTTGGTTACGAGGTCTTGTCGAATCTGCTCGCAGGCGGTTTCGAAGGCAGGATCATACCGGTCAATCCGTCTGCCACCGACGTGCTCGGACTGAAATGCTATCCAGACTTGAAGACTGCCGGCGTCAAGATCCAGATGGCGATCATCGCCGTCCCGGTTCCAACGGTTCGAATGGCGGTCGAGGAGGCCATTGAGGCCGGCGCGAAGGCGATAGTGGTCATCACCGCCGGTTTCAAGGAAACCGGCGCTGAGGGCGCGGCACTCGAGCGAGAGATTGCTGCGTTGTGCGTGGCGGGCGGCGTACGCCTTCTAGGTCCCAATTGCCTCGGCCTCATCAACTCGCATCACAAGATGAACGCCTCTTTCGCCAAGCACATGCCGATGCCCGGGCACATCTCGGTTATCTCGCAGTCTGGCGCGCTGTGCACCGCGATACTTGACTGGGCCGCATCCCGCCACCTCGGTCTGGCGAAACTCATCAGCATGGGCAACAAGGCTGAACTTAATGAGACTGACTTCCTCGAAGCTTTTGCCGCCGATCCGCAGACGCGCGTCATAGTCGGATACCTTGAGAACATCGTCTCCGGCGATGAATTCATGAAGCACGCGGAAAATGCCACTTCAAAGAAGCCAGTGGTGATTTTCAAGGCGGGCGTGACGAGTGCAGGTGTCAAGGCCGCTTCGTCCCACACTGGAAGCCTGGCCGGCGCGGACATCGCATACGGCTCTGCCTTCAAACGTTCTGGCATTGTGCGTGCGGACACCTTCGAATCACTCTTTGACTACGCGACAGCGTTCGCTATGCAGCCTCTGCCCAAGGGCGACCACGTAGCCATCATCACTAACGCCGGCGGCCCCGGCATCATGGCCGCGGACGCCGTCGAGCGGCTCGGGATGAAGGTGGAGACGCTTGGAAGCGGAACGGCGACGGCCCTCAGGAAGAAGCTGCCTGCGGCCGCGAGTGTCGGGAACCCCATTGACGTGCTAGGCGACGCGGACCCCGGCAGGTATCTGATGGCTGTGGAGGCGGCGCTTGAGGACGAGTCGATCGACGCGATAATCGTCATACTGACGCCGCAGGCAATGACCAAGCCGGCCGAGACAGCCCGCGCTATCGCCAAGTGTGCGCGCGGCACAAAGCCAATTCTGGTATCGTTCATGGGCGGCGCAGACGTGATGCCAGGCAGGGACGAGCTTGTCGCTTCCAACCTGCCTGACTATCCCTCGCCTGAGCGGGCCGTCGGCGCACTCAAGGCGATGTGCGACTACGCGGCATGGCTCAAGCGGCCGCCCAGGATCCTCACCAGGTTCCCGGTCAACAGGCGGCGGGTGGATCGCATCATCAATCGTCACATTAAGACACGGCAACTGCAGATCGGCGAAGTATACGCAAAGGAAATCCTGCGTGCCTACAGCTTCAACGTGCTGCCAGGCCAGATGGCCGCGACGGCCGATGAAGCCGTCGAGGTCGCCGACAAGTCGTCATACCCCGTCGCAATGAAGATTGTCTCGCCAGACGTGATACACAAGTCCGACGTCGGCGGAGTGAAGCTGAACCTTGACTCGCCGCAGGCGGTTCGCGACGCGTTCGACCTGATGATGCTGCGGGTCAGCCAGCGGGTCACAGGCGCCAGGATCCTTGGCGTCTACGTGGAGCGGATGTGCAAGCGCGGCCGGGAGGTCATCCTGGGCATGACACGCGACCCGCAGTTCGGCCCAATGCTCATGTTCGGCCTTGGTGGCATCTTTGTGGAAGTGATGAAGGACGTAGCCTTCCACATTGCGCCTATCACCGAGAGCGAGGCCAGGCAGATGCTTGAAAGCACGCGTTCATTCGCGATGCTGAAGGGCACGCGCGGCCAGGCGAGCGTAGATCTTGACGCCATCTCCGTGAGCCTGCAGCGCATGAGCCAGCTGGTCACCGACTTCCCGCAGATCATGGAAATGGACATCAACCCCTTGATGGTTGGCGAAATAGGCACAGAGACGATCGCCGCCGACGCACGAATAACACTATCTCCTACGGAGACCCGAAAATGAGCGACAACAGAAAGTCTGCATGGGACCAGAGCTGGAAGGAAAAGTTCAAAGACAGCATTGCAACGGCTGCCGAAGCCGTCTCGAAGATACGGCCGGGCAACCGCGTTTTCATCGGAACCGGCTGCGCACAGCCACGTGAACTCGTGCATGCGCTTGCGGCACGTGGCCGTGATCTGGCCGACACTGAGATAGTGCATCTGCTGACGATTGGCGACGCGCCCTACGCCACGAGCGAGCTGGCCGACTGCTTCCGGGTCAACAGCTTCTTCATCGCGGAGAACGTGCGGCCCATGATCCAACAGGGACTCGGCGACTACACCCCGGTGTTCCTGTCCGAGATTCCACACCTCTTCTCCGCCGGCCACCTGCCGCTGGATGCCGCCCTCATACAAGTGACTCCGCCAGACGAACGTGGCAGGTGCAGCCTGGGGGTGTCTGTTGACATCGTCAAGAGTGCGGCCGAGAACGCCAGCCTCGTCATAGCAGAGGTCAACGAACAGATGCCGCGCACGCTGGGTTCAGGTTTCATCGACATCAACGACATTGATGTGCTGGTCCCGATAGACTCGCCTATCATCGAGTTCGTTCCGGCAGTCACAAACGGCGTTACCAGGCAGATAGGCGAATACATAGCCGCCCTTGTCGAAGACCACTCCACGGTCGAGCTCGGCATCGGCCGGATCCCGCAGGCTGTTCTGGAGTTCCTGAAGGACAAGCACGACCTTGGCATACACACGGAGATGTTCACCGATACGATCATCGATCTCATCGAGTCAGGCGTGATCACCGGCAAGAAGAAGACGCTCGACCGAGGCAAGGTAGTGGCGAGTTTCTGCATGGGAACCAAGAAGCTCTACGACTACATCGACAACAATCCTGTATTCGCCTTTCACCCTACCGAGTACGTGAACGATCCGTACATCATCGGGCGCCAGCACAAGCAGGTCGCGATAAACGTGGCCCTCGAGGTGGACCTCACGGGCCAGGTGTGCGCGGACTCAATCGGGAGCCAGTTCTACTCCGGCATCGGAGGCCAGGTTGATTTCAACCGCGGCGCAGCCCGCTCACCCGGCGGCAAAGCCATCATTGCCCTGCCTTCAACTGCAGGCAAAGGCGCAATCTCGCGCATCGTGACCAGACTCAGCCCCGGCGCCGGGGTCGTTACAACCCGCGGCGACGTACACTACGTGGTGACCGAATACGGCACGGCATACCTCCACGGCAAGAACGTCCAGGAACGCGCCATATCGCTCATTTCCATTGCCCACCCCGACTTCCGCGCCAAGCTTCTCAAGGAGGCGGTCGAGGCCAAATTCCTCAGGCCGGACCATGCCAGGATTGAGGGTAAGATAACAGTCGGTCCGCCGGACTTCAGGTCGACTCTTGTCCTGGACGACGGCACACCTATTAACGTCCGTTCAATACATCCGACGGACGAGGCGAGGGTCAGGGACCTATTCTACGCGTTGTCGCAGGCGACTGTGTATTACAGGTTCATGTCACACATGACGAAGCTGACCCGCAAGCAGGTACAGGACTTCATCTACATCGACCATCGGACGGACGTGGCGATCGTGGCCACGGTTCCGGAGGCGCATGGTGAAGACATCGTGGCAATAGGCCGCTACTACCTCGACCAGAAGACAAACTACGCGGAAGTGGCGTTCGTTGTGAGGGACACCTGGCAGAACCACGGCATCGGCGGCTTCCTTCTCAGGACCCTGATCAGCATCGCGAAGCGACAGGGCATCCAGGGGTTCTCCGCCGAGGTGCTGCGGGAAAACAGGCCCATGCAGGCGGTGCTCAACGGGGCTCCGTGCAAGGTGACAAGTCAACTGCGGGAAGGTCTCTGCAGTTATCACATGGACTTCTCGTAGCGCCCCAAGACCGCCCATGGCTGTGGCAGAACGGAAAGATGTCCGACACACCGGCTGATCCGCCACGGTCAGCTTGCCGGGGCCTCAACCGTAACAGCGGCCATTGCGGTACGCAGGGCATCCCTGGTTATAGGCTTGGATAGCACGCGGTCAACGCCTGCGGGCTTTTCCTCCATGCTGTTCATCATGTCGCCGAAACCCGTCAGCATGATCACCGGAACGTCAGGCGACAGCGCCTTGACCGCCGCGGCAAGATAGTCGCCATTCATTCCGGGCATCGCCCTGTCGAGAATCACGAGGTCAAACCGGCTTCCCTCGAACTTCGCCAGCCCGGTCAGGCCATCGGCGGCCATCTCGACGGAGTGTCCGTCCGAAACAAGGTACCGCTCCACCAGCAGGCGCGCGGACTCTTCATCATCTACAAACAGCACCCTGAGGGGTGTGAGTACACGCCTCGTCATGTCCATCGGTACGGCGCCAGCATCGCCTGTCAGAACAGTCGTCCGGGCCGCCATCCTCGGGAGCTGAATGATCATCCTTGTGCCTTTGCCCACATCACTCTGGACATCCATGCTCCCTTTGTGACGGCGGACGATTCCGTGGCATATCGACAAACCCAGGCCAACTCCGTGACCGGTCTTGGTGGTGAAGAACGGATCGAGACACCGGCGTTTGACTTCATCAGACATGCCGACACCATTGTCGTGGACTTCGATCACGACACGGTCGCCCGACACGTGAGAGTAGAGCCGTATTGTCACGCTGCCACCGGCCGGCATGGCGTCCACGGCATTGAAGATCAGGTTAGTCAGCAACTGGCGGAGCTCACCCTCGTCGCCAAGTACTGGCGGCACAGGTGCTATTTCCATGCGCACATCGATGTTGATCCCCCGCGCCGCCATCTCTTCTTTCCACTTGGTGCGCGTCAACTCAACGGTCTCGCCGACAACCCTGTGCAGATCGACTGAGGAAAGCTTGCAGGTGTCTGCCTGGCGGCAGAACTCGCGCAATCGGCTCACAGTTGCAGCGGCATTTACAGCTCCGGCACGAATCATTTCCAGCATACGCGTCGCCTGTGTCTTGTCGTCCAGGGCCTTTGGCTCCGACAGGAGGAGTTCTGTGTAGCCGAGCACCGGAACCAGTGCGTTGTTGAAGTCATGAGCGACCCCCCCGGCCATCTGGCCCAGGGCGGTAAGGCGTTCCTGCTGGATCACCTGTTTCTGTACGTCCTGCAGCTGTTTCATCGCCTCGTGGAGGGCGGTGTTGGACTGACGCAACTCCTGCTCCGCCTGCCTGTGGGCGGTGATATCCTGAATAGAACCCGATATGCTCTCTATCCTGTCGTGATCCCACTTAGCCACGCCGTTGGCATGGACCCAGCGTTGTTTGTCACCCCTGTCGACGAGTTCAAGTTCGAGGTCGAATGCTTCGCCCTTGGTGATACAGCGACGCACCGCGTCATCCATGACCCGCTTCGATCCTGGAGAAAACATATTGCTCACCACGTCCATGTGCACGGCCCCGCCATCAGGGGAATCATAGCCGAAGATCCGCCACACTTCAGCGGTCCCAACGCACATGCCCGTCGTGACATCAAATTCCCACCCGCCTACCTTGGCCATCTTTCCGGTGACACTGAGGATATCCAGAATCTTCTTCAGCGCGTCATCAGCCTTCTTCCGGCTCGTGATGTCCAGGATTATTGGCACGAAGTAGAGCGGCTTCCCGTGCTGGTCTCGGATGAGGGTGATGGCAACCTCTCCCCAGACCACCTCGCCGTCACTCCGCACGTAGCGCTTCTGCAGGATCGCGCGCCTCTTCGCGCCGCTCATGATATCCCGCATATCCTCCACCCCAACGTCAACGTCGGCCGGGAACGTGATATCCTCTATGGACCTGCGCTTCATCTCATCCTCGGAGTACCCGAGGAATTCACAGAAGGCCTTGTTGCACTTCAGGAACCGACTGTCGAGGCCAACTGTCGCAACGCACACAGGCGCCTCGTCAAAGGCAACCATCAGCGGTTCATTCCGCTCACAAAGAAGTTCACGAGAGCAACCAACCACTGCGTTTTGGGACTTGTCTTCAGAGCTCCCTGCCTGCGCACGCTCAAACATGATCCTACCCCCCGCGTAAGCACCGCTCTTTCCTGCGCCCTGAACCATAACGCCCCAGATGGTCTCCATTATCAGGGCGCCTTCAGAGAAAGTCAACACAAAGATGGTGGCAAAACACTTTAGTGACAAATTCTGTGCTATACGCGGCGGGATTCGTACTTGAGAAGGTCCTAATGCTTGGCGGCATCAACTGCTCGAGGTCGCCTGCTAACGAGGCGATACATCAGGTGTTATCAGAACCGGCGTTCTCGAAAGAAGACTAGAAGCAACCTCTTCCGCCCCCCGGGGTGGGCACTCAGCATGAGCAACCCCGACCATCCGGAGGCCGTGGAACTCTACGCAAGGAAACGGGCATGGCATTCCAGCCGCGACAAGATGCTGAACTCAGCCAGGCATCACGAGTACTTGAGGACAACCTGAAAGATGACATTGCCCGCATCGCGGCACCGATCTACGATCCGCTCAAGCGTCTCGTAGAGGTCAAGGACAACCACCACCTTGAGTGTCTCGTGCTTCCCGCTGTAGAGATCCTTGATCAGCTCAAGCATCAACTTATCAGCCTCCCCCTCCAGGTGATGGAGTCGATCGTTGTACGTCTTCATCGTCTCAAGATCAGGGCGCTTGCGCAGCATCTTGGTCATTTCGGTCACGGTAGCCGTAGCCTGTTCGAGTATCCTCGTCTGCTTGGAAAAGTCCGTATCGAGAATGTGCGCGCGACAAAGGAGGAACTTCTCGCTGAACTTCTCAACCGTTTTCGGCACCTTGTACAAGGCGGTGGACAAAGCCTCGATATCTTCCCTCTCGAGCGGCGTAACGAATGTCCTGCAAAGCTCTTCTGTTATCTGTTCGGTGATCCTCTTGTCATTCCGGCGGGCCTGGACAAAACCATCCAAGGTCACCTCACCGGCGGGACTCCTGATCATATCCACCAGCAGCCGCACACTGTTCTGGGCTTCGGCAGCGCTCGAATCCAGAAGTCCGAAAAACTTGTCATCACGTCCAAGGACCTTCCTC
>JBAXKQ010000147.1:0-7075 GCA_037135275.1 bacterium | reverse complement strand
AGCTGAGAACACCCCGCAATTCCGGCACAGCCGCAGCCCGGAACCTGGGCGCTAGAGAGGCGGCCGGTCACTTCCTTTGCTTCCTGAACGCAGATGACCGGCTCGACGCCACCTTTATCGAGAAGGCGATGCTCCTGTTGTGGCAAAAGCCGCGGGTTTCATGGGTCTATCCCCACATTCAATACTTCGATGGGGACTCCGGGCTCCAGCCGACCATGAACCCATTCAATTTCTTCTCACTGCTCTCCGCCAATTCGCTGCCCTACTGCGCCCTCATCCGCCGCGAGCACTTTGCCGAGGCTGGCGGTTACGACGAAGCGCTCACCGGCATCGAGAGCGCGGATTGGGATTTCTGGCTTCGCATGGGCAAGCGCGGTTTCGTGGGTCATTGCATCCCGGAGCCTCTCTTCCTCAATCGCAAGGCGCAGAATCTTCGACAGGAGTCCGCCGGGGACGGCTTCGCGAACAACGCGGCGACTCTGCGCAGGCGCCACCGGGAGCTCTTCCGGCCGGCGGCCTACCGCCGGCTGCAGTGGCGCTGGAGTCCCGAGCGGATGGCGGCGCTCGCGAACGGCGAGCCGGCCATACCGCCGTGGGTGAACCGGTGGCAGTGGCCGATCCGAGGAGTGATCGCCAGATTCCACGCCGCAGAACTGGTGGACACTGAGCCCTGGCGCCGTTCGCCCGGCCGGTGTCTCCTGCTGATGGTGCCCTCCGCCCTGCGGCGGGCGCTCAACGCCTTGGCCGGTCGCCGCATCGTCCCAGAGCACATCCGCTTCTCCTCCTTCTTCCAACCCGACCCCGTGACCGCACCGGGCAACGACACGGGCAAGCTGCTGGCCTCGACGCCGCTTCCCGCGCTGCGCAGGCGGCCGACTGTCCTGCTCTTCCAGGCGTATCTTCCCCTTGGCGGCGTGGAAACCCTCATGTTGAACATCATTAGCAATCTCGCCGACGAGTTCGACTTTGTGATCGTTACATCCTTGCCCGACCGGAACTGCTGGCATAGTGCCTTTGCGAGGACGGCAACCGTCTACCACCTGCCGAACATGTTCGAGACGCACGAACAGAAGCTGGACTTCGTGCGACACCTGGTACGCAAGCACGCCATACGTAACGCCCTGAGCGTGAACTCCGTCTTCTCCTTCGAGATTATCCACGACCTCAAGACGGAATTTCCGGACCTTTCCATGTCCACCTCTCTGCACGGATGGGACCCGAGTTTCGACTTCCTCACCTCGGTGGAGATGCACATACAACACCTCGAGCGGGTGGTGTGCTGTTCTGAATGGGTGCTCAGGCACTGCCGGGAGGCGCGAGGCAACGACCCCAAGGTGGTCCTGGTCCGCAACACGATCGACTACGACCGCATGCTGGCCGGGGAGCGAGGCTGCACCAGCGAGCTTGAGTGCATGCGGCGCGATTCGCCGGACTGCCGCAACGTGGTGTTCGTTGGCCGGTACAATCCCGACAAACGCCCGCACCTCTTCATGGATATCGCTGACCACATGGTTTGCGATCTCGGCCACCGGCACCTGCGCTTTGTCATGGCCGGAGAAGGATGCGAGGGGCCGTCGCTCAGGGCGCGCGCCGCGGACATCAACGCGAAGGCGGGCCACTCCCTGGTGTTCGTCCACGAACGACAGGACGAGGTGGCCATCATCTACCGGCAGGCTGATGTCTTCATCAACTGCTCACCGAACGAGGGCTTTGCCCTCGCGACGGTGGAGGCGGCATTCTTCGGCGTGCCGGTTGTTGCCTTCGATATTGGCATCTTCAACGAAGTCCTGCCGCCCGGAGCATTCCACGCCGTCCCGCAGGCTGCCCCGAACCCGCTACCCTTGTTCGCAAAACACATCAGCGCCGCATCACTCCGCCGGCTCTCGCCTGAGGAGAAGAATGCGATGCGCCAGTGGATTCTGGATCGCATGCCGCCCGAACCGTTCTACGAGAGCTACCGCCGGCTGTTCCGCGGAGAACACCCCGAGCTTTGAAAGGATTGTAGAAGGTAGAAGGTTGAACGTAGAAGGTGCAAGAGAGACCACTTTAGACCGCATTGGAAGCCGCTACCTGATCGGGTCCTGCACTTCGCGCCACGGTGTGGCGAATGTCACAGAAGAGAGCCCAGGCACGGATTGTAGAAAGTGGGAGGTTGAACGCAGAAGGTGTAAGAGAGAAGCCCTAATGCACCTTCAACGTTCAGCCTTTTACCTTCTACGTCTTCCGAAATCAGCAACCTGGCAACTTCCTTCAGACCTCACATTCGAGGAAGCCCTTGAGCCGGACCGGGCACTTGCCCATGAAGTCTTCCTCGCCCAGCCACGCCTTGACACAGGCCGCCTGGGATTCATCGGTGTTGCTGAACGTCATGATCCAGTTGGGAACATACGGCATCTCATAGATCTTGAAGGGGTCACCAAAGGAGGTGAACACCACCTGCGGATGCCCGGTCCAGAAACCGTCCCAGAATGCGTTGCTCACCGGCGGCACAAGCTTGTTCGAACCGTAGCGCGGGGGAATGTTCAGGTTCACAAAGATGGCTTCGTAGTCTTTCATCTTCGCCAGGATATCGCCTCCGCCAGGGTTCACCAGGTGATCCACCACGAATCCGCGTTTCTTCAGCTCTTCATCCAGCACTTCCAGGTCCTGGTCCACGCCATGCCTGACACCGGTCGTGAAACAGCAGCTCACAGTCAGAACCTTGGCACCCTTCTTCAGCTTCAACGGCAACACCCCGCCCTCGTTGCGGGCGATCGTGATGCTGCGCCTGGCCAGTTCCACAGCCACCGCCCGGTATGTCTTCTCAACAGCCTTGGGCGGATCCTTGATTGCATAGCCGTCAAACAGGCCGACGCGCGCCTTGAGCTCCAGCATCTTGCGCGCCGCGAAGGCAACGCGCTCCTCGGACAGCTTCTTCTCCTTCAGTGCCCGCAGCATGTTCGGGTAGTCCGTATCCACCTCGGAGAACAGGTGGCAGTCGGTCCCGGACTCGATACTCATCCACGCGCGGTCCGCATGCGCCACCCACGAAGCGAACCCGATCATGCACACAGCGTCGCAGATGATGCAGCCGTCAAAGCCCAGTTCGCCGCGCAGGAAGTCCAGTTGAAGTTTCTTGCTCAATGTGGCCGGTGTGGGGCCGCGGAAATCCCGCCCCTTGTCGACGAACGGCAGGCCGATGTGCCCGGTCATGACCGACATCACACCCGCGTCAATGGCCGCCTTCCAGGTCACGCCGTAGCTGTCAAACCACTGCTTCCGGGTCATATCGATCACCGCCGTACAAATATGCGGCTCGCGATCCTCAGAGCCATCGCCGGGGAAGTGCTTGGCTGTCGCGGCCATGTTGCCGTTCTTCTGCACGCCGCGTATAAACGCCGTGGACATGCGTGCGACATGCCTGGGATCACAACCGAACGCGCGGCCTATCATCATCGGGTTATCATGACGCAGTGCGAGATCCACCACCGGCCCCAGCGTCCAATGCACACCGCAGGCGCGGCTCTCGACGCCCGTGGCCTCACCCATCAACTCCACAAGTTTCACATTGTTCGCCGCGCCGCAGGCCATGGCCCAGGGAAACTTCACCTTGTCGCTCAGCCGGGTGCCTGCGCCGTTCTCCATATCCGCGTTGATGATTACCGGCACATCGAGGCTGTTGCGGATCTCTGATTCCACCCGCTTGAAGATATCGGCGGTTCCGAAGGCCAGAAAGATGCTGCCCAACTGGTACTTCTCAATCTTCTTCTTGAGCGTGTCGAGAATCGGCCCCAGGGCCTTCTCGTCCGGATGCACTCCAAAGTGCCAGGCCACGGGACAGAGCGTCTGGCCAACCATCTGCTCGATGGACATCGAACTCATCAGGCTGTCGATCTTCTTCTTCTGGCTGACAGTCAGCGGCTTCAGCATGTTTCGCCTTTCCCTTCAGTTAGCATGTCGTCCATGGATAGCTTTTCTCATGTGCCAGCCCACCTCATAGGACGTTCACCCGATCCGAGTCAAGCATTCTGCATGTCTATGGTCTCTTCCCGCCATCTCCGCCCGATCCACCTGCGCAGTCGCAGGACCGCCTTCTCCTTGGCCTTGGCCTCGACCTCGACGGTCACGCGCTGGCCAAGCCAGCATGCGGGAAAATCACGAGCGTTGATGTAGTCGTGGTGGTACGCCGGCGCCGGACCGCCCCACCCGTTACGGGGACTGGAGACATGGAACACCGGCTCCCTGTTCCATGTGGCGATGGCCAGGCGCGTGGTGCGCTCAATGCTCACGCCATCGGGAAGGCAGCGATGGTGGTGCACGTCATAAACCAGCGGCACCCCTGTGTCGAGGCAGACAGGTATGAGATCGGCCGGCGTGAAGCAGCGGTCGTCGTTCTCCAGCGTGAGCAGACGCCGGATCCCGGCAGGCAGCCGGCCAATACTCCGCCTCAGGCGTGCCAGCGCGGCAGCCTTGTCGCCATAGACGCCACCGGCGTGCAGGTTCACTACATCCGCACCGATCAAGCCGGCGACCTCGGCGTGGTATTCCAGATCGGCAACCGAACGCCGGACTATGCCCGGGTCAGGGGAATTGATCACTATGAACTGGTCGGGATGAAACAACAGACGGATGTTACGCTCCCGCGCAATACGGCCGCAGCGGCGGAATTGCCCCGCAATCTCCGCCGCCCCGTCGAGTGCCGCGATATCATAGCCGGCGTCGGAGTGGGTCTTGAGAGGCAGGATCTGGCTGTTGACTCGAAATGCGCCAATACCGTTGGCGGCGCAGAAGAGGATGGCCTTCTCCAAGGCAAGGGCGTTGTGGAGGCATACGTCCGAAAGCCTGGCCCGGGCCGCCAGCGCGCCCAGCCTGGCCAGCCCGGCGGCTGTGGCCATCCGGAAACTGATCGGCTCTTCCTCAAACTTGCAGCATAACCCCAAGCGAATAGTCCCCGGACAAGCCACATGGGTTCTCCTGAATGATTCCCGCAAGTCTACCCCTCCAGAACCGTGAAGAAAAGCCGCTTCTCACAAGGCCTGGCCCGCGGGTTTGGTCTGGATTGACGGGAGACCGCGTGCGATAATTCAACAACGCGTCGGCCCGGCGATGCCAATGACACTTGAGGACTTGATGATTGCTCTCGGCACCAACATCGTGGACCACGGCCCGCGCTATGCGGAAACAGTCGCGGGCCGCTTCCCCGTTGAGCCATGGGCGACGTCTACCAACCTCGTCTTTCTCTTCATCATCGCCTACTGGTTGATCCGCATCATCCGCTCGCCGGCGCGGCACAGGATGTTGCTTGCCGCCCTGCCCGTCCTTGCAATTGGCTGGCTCGGCGGCACAATGTACCACGCGACACGCAGCCATGATCTGTGGCTGCTCATGGACTGGATGCCTATATTGATCCTGGCGCTTATGGCCGCATTCTGGCTCTGGCACAATGTAACCGGACGTACCCTCTTTGCCTTGCTGGCAATCACAGTCTCCCTGCAGGCGGCGATGCTGGTTCACCTCTTGCCCGGCCTGAAGCACGGCTATCACATTGGTCTCGGCTACGGCATGCTTGCCCTCACCATTCTGATCCCGGCGGGGGTTCATTGTGCCCTACGATGGCGCGCTGGCTGGCCCTGGCTGGTTTCCGCCCTGCTGGCCTTTGTGGTGGCCATAGCCGCACGCCAGCTGGATCACCGGCTGGGCGAACTGCTCCTGCCGATGGGCAGTCACTTCCTCTGGCACATCTTCGGCGGGGTGTCTGTGTTCTGTCTCATGGCCTACATCTTCGGGGCCGGCGAAAGAAAGACCATGGCGCCATGAAGCGCGTGATACTTCACGTTGACATGGATGCATTCTATGCGTCCGTCGAACAGCACGACCACCCCGAGCTGCGCGGCAGGCCGGTGATCGTGGGGTCTCCGCCTGACCAGCGCGGCGTGGTGTCAGCCGCTTCCTACGAGGCCCGCCGGTTCGGGGTGCATTCGGCCATGCCATCGCGGGAGGCGGGCCGCCTGTGCCCCAATGGCGTGTTCGTAACGCCCAATATGGGGCGCTATGAGGAGGTTTCCGCGAAGGTCTTCTCAATTTTCGAGCGATTCACACCTTTCATTGAGCCCCTGTCCCTCGACGAGGCATTCCTGGATGTCACGACCGTGATGCGGATCTTCGGGGACGGGCCATCCATCGCCCGGCAGATCAGGGCTGCCATCAAGGCTGAGACGGGGCTTACTGCTTCGGCCGGTGTGGCCCCGAACATGTTCCTGGCTAAGATCGCCAGCGATATGAACAAACCCGACGGTCTTACCGTCATTCCAACCGATCCGGCCGCCATAAGGGCCTTCCTCGCGCCGCTTCCCGTCGGCCGCCTTTGGGGTGTCGGCAAGGTGATGCGCACAACACTCGAGCGGGCGGGCGTCCACACCATCGGCGACCTCCAGGCGATGTCAGAGGCGGTCCTGGCACGGACCACGGGCCGAGGGGCGGCCGGCTTCTTCAAGGCGCTGGCCGCCGGCATTGACGATCGCGAGCTCGAAACGGCCAGGCAGGAGCAGAGCATATCCCGCGAGCACACATTCGACACGGACGAGAAGGATCGCGCTGTGGTTGAGCAGGTCCTGAATGAACTGGTGGAGGATGTCGGGCAGAAGTTGAGGTCGCTAGGCCGGCACTCTTCGGGCGTACAGATCAAGCTGCGATGGAAGGGGTTTGAGACGATAACCCGCCAGAAGAAACTGCCCCGGCCGGTGGAGGATGATTTCTCGCTCCTTGCCGGAGCCAGGGAGCTGTTTGCCAAGGAACGCCTGATAAAGCCGGTCCGGCTCGTTGGTTTCGGGGTGTACGCTCTCTGCAGCCAGGTGGAACGGCAGCCATCACTTTTCGACGACACCGGTCCATCGGACCGCAAGAAGGTGACCGTGAGCCGCACCATTGACGCCATCAGGCGAAAGTTCGGATCCGGCAGCATTGTGAGGGCAAGCAGCAGGAAACGAACGTGACGCCCCCCGCCTCCCCTCCTTCCCATCGGGGTCGGTATCGGGGTCGTTCCGTTCTGCTGTCAGGTCGCCCGTCCTCGCACCGGGAACGTCGATACCGACGCCGA
>JBAXKQ010000146.1:0-7157 GCA_037135275.1 bacterium | reverse complement strand
GACGGTGCCCGAGAGTCAACTGCGCCGTCGTCACAATGTGCGGGACGTCATCGACCAACGGCGGCGATATGTCACCGGCTGGCTCAATTGCTTCTGGATCAGTCACACCTATGCTGGCGGGATGCAACTGGACGAATCAATCAGGCGAAGAGCAAATGC
Source organism: bacterium (assembly GCA_037135275.1). Lineage (GTDB taxonomy): Bacteria > Verrucomicrobiota > Kiritimatiellia > SPBP01 > SPBP01 > JBAXKQ01. Next base: position 6,998 of record JBAXKQ010000146.1, on the reverse strand, counting down.
CGCTATCAGCGCCATGCAGTCAGGGCCATGGCTGCCACGCCGATGAGTAGTGCGGCCAGTTTGCGGATCGTTAGCCGTTCGCGGAAGACCAGTGCGCACAGGAGAACGCCGCCGACCAGCGACGCTCCCTGGATCACTGGAAAAGCCGCGGCTGCGGGCAGCCGCATCGAGCCCAGCACAGCCAGGGCCGCCAGTCCGAACGTAATTCCGGCTGCCAGCCCCCAGCGGACTTCGACACGTGTGACGCCGATCCCGCCGCGTGCGGCCTGAAACAAGACTGCCAGGATTGCCGCGCACCCGTAGAAAGCCGCAACCGCACAAGCGGGACGTTGTCCGGGCAACAGTATGCCAAACAACTTGAAGCCGAGCATCACCAGTCCGTTGATGACAAAGATGGATGCCAGCAACGCCCAGCGTATCCGCTGTGGCGCTGGGGTGGCGCCATCGCCGCCGAGCGCCGCCTTGTCCGCGAGTCCGGCCAGCATGAGCGCCACGCCGGCAGCGATTGGCGCATCCATCCAGCGCAACGATTCACCGAGAAACAGCGCACTAAGCAGGATCGGCACAACAAAGGCCATGTTAGCGGTGGACCAGACGATGGATGGTGGCCAGAACCGGTTGGCGCTGAGCGCGACAGAAATCCCCGCCAGGTAAAGAGCACCCATGACACAGCCGAAGGCCCAGAGCCGCCAGTCGGACCATACCGCTTCGCTTCCCGACACGGTCAAAAAGGCCGTCACCCCTGCCACTGCGAAGGCAACCAGGCCATACGCCGCAGGCCTGCAGCGGCTCCGTTCCGCCCCTTTGCCGGCGACCGCGACCCCGGCGTTGCATACGCCGGCCCCTATTCCCATCAGCCATGCTATGTCCATAGTATACGCCTCGTGCGGAGAAACTAGAAGGAACGGGCAGGCTGCGCAAGATGCATTATGCTGAAACAGGCAGCTCGGCGATGTAGGGCCTCCGCTTGCGGAGGCCGCAGACTGACTGAGGCTCGCCACAAGGTCGAGGCCTACAAGAGCGTTCACCAAGGTGATTCACGTGGAAACGATTATGACAATCGATCAAGGATAACCGGGCAAGCGTGGGGAGGAAGCGTGTGATCAAGTTTCGGAGCTGTCGCGAGGCTATCTTGATCACCGCACGCACGACACTGCAATATTGCGATTGACGCTCGTCAGGCCGGGTGGGATTGTGGGGCGTGCCGTGATGCGGGGCGAGTACCGCTTGATTCCAGTCTTCTGGTCTGACCCGAGTGAGCCGCTGAGGCATAGGGAGCGCGGGATGCTTTATGAGCCACGAGGTTGTTGATATCAGATCGCTCCTGAGGTGGGACGACCCGGAAGTTCTCCGGATCACGGAGCAAGTCTTTGAGAAGTGCATTCTCGGTAAGGTGTTTCCGCCGGAGGTCCCCCTGGCGCACCCATGGATCTCACCCGGCGGTTGTTACCGCGGCCAGTGGATCTGGGACACAATGTTTGTCGTGGACCTTCTGAGCCTGCTGCCCGGCACTGAGTCGGTAATTCGAGATGTCTTCCAGAACTACTGGGATTTCCAGGCGCGCTGGAACGCGCTCATGCCGGACCATGCCCACGATATGATTGCCTGCATGATCGAGCCGGGCAAGCGTGAGGAGGAGTGGCTCAAGTACCCGGCTTACTCGCAGATTCCGATACTTGCCTGGGGACTTGAGCGGGTCTACAGGCGCAACGGTGACAGGGACCTTGTGTCCCGGAGCCTTTCACCGTTGGAGCGTTTCCACGACTGGTATTGGCGGGAGCGGGACGTGTCGGGGACTGGCCTGCTGTCGGTCGGTGCATACACCGATGCTCCCGTTGGAATCTATGATGCAGTCCAGCAGGCCAGGTTCGAGACATTCGATTTCGAGTGCAACCTGGATGGATTGAAGCTGACGAGGCATCCGGTGCGAACAGGGGCGGGGGAAGGCAAGTGGTACGGCGACATCTGCTTGCCGGGAATCACAGCCTATCTCGTTCTGGCTGAACAGTGCCTGGCCCGTCTAGCGGAGATCATGGGCGATGGCGGGATGGCTGCGCGCCGCAGGGTGAGGGCGGCACAGGGCGCCGAGGCTATGCGTAAGCACATGTGGGATCAAGGCTCAGGCGTCTTTTTCGCGGTGAAACGCGATACGCTGGAGAAGATTCCCGTGGCCACGATCGGCAGCTGGATCCCGCTCCACGCCGGCATTCCGACCCCGAATCAGGCCGCCCGCATGGCCGAGGCGTTCCGTACCGAAGGCTGGCAGACGCCGCTGCCGGTGCCCACCGTGGATCGCCGGGATATGCGCTACGCATCTGCCGGCATGTGGCGTGGAGACGTATGGCCCGCCACCAACTATCAGGTGGCCGACGGCTTCGCCGCGTACGGGTTTCGCGACCTGGCCGCGGAAATTGCCGATAAAACCATTGCCAATGCCATCCGAAACGGGATCAGTGAACATTATGATTCGGTGTCGGGCAAGGCCATTGGCGTCGAATTTCTTGGCATGACGTGCACTATTGTGACCATGATGCTTGATCAACTCAGCAGGAGATTCAGGCTCCAGGTGCTGGACTCGTAGAGCCTCCGCTTGCGGCGGCCGCCGATAGACAGCGGCCCTACGGTTTGTGGGCGGAGGACGAAGGCAACGACTGAAGGGGAAAGCGGACATGCCGGAAGAACTGAAGTACACCGCAGTGACCCATGCGCATATCCGGCGCATTCTGCATCCGCGCCTCTGTGTCGAGGTGGACGGGCGCAGCTGCGTCCGGTATCTGCGGTTTCGCCGCCGGGTAAAGCTCGATCATCTTGAGCTGCCGCGCAACGTGTGGACCGCGCGCTGGGAGCCGGTTGTGCCCATACACCCGGCCCATATCACGGTCAGTGTGCTCGACGGCACGCGCTGGCGCGTGGTGAAGGACGTGGAGTTCCCGCGCATCCCGCTCATTGCCGGCGACGGGGTCGATTCCGAGACCTCGGCTGAGGAGATGACGGAGAGGTTCAAGGACCTTATGGCGGAGCGCCTGCGAATCGACCTGGACGGTCTGGAGACCGACCATATCCGCGTCGAATGCGACCGCGAGCACCAGGTCTATCCCAATCATACCGACATGGCGACAGGCGCCGCGGGATACGCCGTGCCGTTCGGGATCCTGGCTGGGACCGCCGCATACGGCGAACCGCTGGCGGACCGTCCGGACGCCAATGGCTACTACCGGCCGATCCTCAAAGTCGGCAATGTCGCCCCCGAAGCGCCGGCCGGGATGAAGGCGCGGCGCCACCTGACCGAGGTGCGCTTCGAAGGCAAGCGTTTGTCGGTTGGGTTTTCGCTACGCCGCCCGCTCATTACACATCTCGGGTGGGACGCGGAGGGCTTCGGCCAGGCCGGTCGCAACCGGCTGGTGTCGCGGCGGCTGGATCTCTCCATCGCGCCAACCTCGGCTGGCGGCGCCAGCGGGCCGATTGTGCGCACAACAGAGATCGATTGCGGCGCCAGCCACTGGACCGGCGAGGTCAGCGTTGAGGGCAACCGCGTTAGCTACCGCAACCTGCGTTGCGCCGTGGAGGGCATCCGATTCGATGCCGTGTTCACCGTCGAGCAGGATCGTATCGTGGCGGAACTGACTCAGTCGGCCGACCGCGACATCCCCGTGCTGGAGGTGGAGGCCTGGCGGCTGGCCTGGGATCTGAAGAAGGGCATGACGGCTGCCGCGGCCAAGCCGACGCTGCGCGAAACGCGCGCCGGGGATGTGGAGATGCCGGCACTGTTCGCGAGCGATGCGGTCGGGTGCCTGTCGTGCCGGGTGCTCGAGGGCCCGGCCGACGCCTTACGCCTGCAGTACGAGAGCTATCGCGATGCCGGCGTCACCACGGGCGGCATCGTGCTGAGCGCGCTGCCGCCGCCCGGCGCGCCGCTGGTCATTTCCCGGACCCCGGTGCGGGCCATCATCGAGTTGGCGGTTGCCAACCTCCAGCCTGTGCTGGAGGGGGCGCATACCAAAGTGCCACCGGCTATCCGCAAACACTGGGCGTCCACGTTTGCCTCCTTCCGCCCGGAGTATGGCGGATTCTCGAATCACGCCGCCTCTACGAACTGTCATGTTAACCAGGCGTATTGCATCGACGTGGCGGTCTTCACGGCGAAGCCTGCGCAGGGCCCGGATCCGATCGACCTGGCGCGCTTCACGATTCAGCGGGCCATCCTTGACGGCAGCGGGTACGGCTACTTCCGCAACCTGTATCTGGACGCCGATCCGATCCTGATGTCGGCCGTGGGACGCATCCATCAACGCAGGCCCGATATCGCGTGGCTGGCCCGCCTGCGGCCCGGGCTCGTCGAGACAGCGCAGCGGCTTCTGGCGACGATCGGCGAGGAAGGGCTGGCCGTCTGCCGGGAGCTGTCCGGGAATTCCGGTACGCACCGCATGAGTTCCAACGCCATGGACCAAATCGGGTTCGGCCACATGGACGCGTACTCCAACGCCTGGATCTACCGGGCCCTGCGCAACGCGGGCGTGCTGCTCCGACTGACGGGCGACGGCGATCTGGCCGCACGCTGCCGCGATGCGGCCGAGGGGATGCGCGAGCCGTTCGCGCGGTTCCTGATCAACCCCGAGACCGGCTGGGTGGCGGGTTGGCGCAGCCGCGACGGGCGCTTACACGACGCGGCATATGTGTTCGTCAACGGTCCCGCCTGCGCGTTCGGGGTGTTGGACCGGCGGGCGGCGAAGCGGGCACTGACGGGGCTGGAGGCTCTGCGCGCCGACCTGGGTTTGGCGGACTGCCCATTTGGTCTACCCACCGCCATGCAACCGATTCCCGAGGCCGATCAGCCTAAGCGCATTACGGAGGCGGCGACAGGGGCGCAGGTGGAGCTGTTCTGCAACGGCGCGATGGTGCCGGGTACCAGCGAGTACTACATCCGGGCACTTTCGGCGAACGGGATGAAGGCGAATGCCCGGAAGCTGGCGCGGGACATGGAAGAGGGCTACCTGAGCGATGTGCTGTCGCCCGGACTTTCAGAGGGGGCGGAGTTCGTCTCCTGGGATGGGCTGGCCAGCGGGTACGAGGGCACCTTCGGCCCGAACTTCGGGACGATGTACGCGCTGGCTATCGAGCGCGGGCTGTTCGCGCCACCCGATCCCGAGTGGTGGCCGGCAGAAGGAGCCTGTTGAAAAAGCATCTCATCTACAACGACGACGGCTGGTCGAGCTACATGCGCTATCCGGCGCCGATGTCGCCGGAGGACGTGGTGGCCGTCACGGTCGGGCGGGCGATCGGCACGGCCGTAACGCACTACCAGTTCTGTTCGCTGGGCGGCCATGCGGTGAACTACAACTCGGCGTTCCTTCCGCTGGTCGGCGAGTCAATGCCGGTGGTCGATACGCTCCATGTCTGGCGCATGCGCGAAACGGTGCGGCACCTGGACGAGCTTGGAACCGACCCGCTGCGCATCGTCTCCAAGGCCTGCCGGGAGAACGGCATCGCCTGCCAGTTTTCGCTGCGCATGAACGACCGGCACCATACCTACAAGCACCCCGACGGCTCCTGGTACTTCCCGGAGTTGCTGTCGCCGTGGCTCGACGCCCACCCGGAACTGCTGCTGCCCGACGGCGCGGTGGATTACTCCCGGCCCGGCGTGGCGGAGTACCGCAAGCTGCAGATCCTGGAGATTCTCGACCGCTACGAGGTGGATGGGATTGACCTCGACTTCACCCGGTTCAAGCCGTGGTTCCGGCCTGGCGGGGAGCAGGCCGGGATGCCGGCTATGACGGCGCTGGTGCGCGCATTGAGGGAGATGACCCGGAAAGCAGGCAAGACGCTGAGCGCCCGGTTCGAATATGATCCGCAGAGCTGCATCGCCAGCGGACTCAATGTAGAGACGTGGCTGGCTGAGGGCTTGCTGGACCAGATTACGCTGGGCGGAGTAGGGGATCACACCCCGGATGCGCCGGCGGACTGGTGGATCGAGCGGGCACACCGCGCGGGCTGCATAGTCTGTCCAGGCATGGAGGGGCAGCTACACTGGGTGCCGGGCTGCGGCGGCGGCGGCACCGGCACTCACCCCGGCAACGGGGTCCACGACGGCTATGGCCCGCCCTCACTGCCGTACTTGCGGGCCGTTGCGGCAAACCATTACCGCAGCGGCGCAGACGGGATCAGCCTGTACAACTTCACCTGCGCCGACGGCCCGTTCGACCACGCCGCCTTAACCGAGCTGGCCGATCCGGACGAGCTCGCCGGGAAGGACAAGCAGTATGTCGTCGCTGTGTGGGCCCGGGACGCGCAGATCTACTACCAGGAGACATGGCGCAGCGGATTTGCCATGGCGCCTGACGAGCAGGCGGCTTCCCATTCGTTGAGGATCGCGGACGATATGGCGGCGGCGGTAAGGCTGGGCAGGGAGCCGGAATCCGTTCTGACGCTCGATCTGAAAGGCGTCAACCGGCGGTCAGACATAGAGGTCTCGATCAACGGCCTGCCGCTCGCATGGGCCGGGTACCAGTATAACCATTACGACCACGGCTGCTGGAGCGACATCGTCCGATTCCGCGTCCCGGTGTCCTGCCTGCGACTTGGCGAGAACTGCATCGGTCTGCGGCGGCTCGCGCCCACGCCGGGCTTCGACGGCGCTGTCGAGGTTCGCAAGTGTGTGCTGGACCTGGCGTACCCGTCCGGATCCGCCACGTAGAGCCTTGCATGGGGCTTCTGCATAGCCATCTAGCGGCCTTTGACTGCACCCGCGACTTTGGCGCAGAGGAATACTTCTTCATATGGGTATCTTCAGATGGACAGACAAACCATGCATAACATGGTTAAAGCAAGGTGGTTGTGTTCGTGTCAGTGGCACCTGCGCTCTCCGATCGAGATAGGACACCCATTCTAATGAGGCCGGATACGTATGCCGGTGAATCCGGCGGCCATCTGCGATAATGGGAACTCCCATAAAGAGTCTTTTGCGTTGACCCTCGTCGCTCCAGATCCTACGCTAAACGCAT
>JBAXKQ010000145.1:0-7158 GCA_037135275.1 bacterium | reverse complement strand
GCCTTGCGGCACAAGATCCTAAGTCTTGCGTGTCTGCCAATTTCACCACTCGCCCGTATCGGAAGAATCCTACTAGCAGTATGAGAGAAAGTCAAAAAGTGGTAAAGCAGACGATGCCTGCGACAGCCGTCAATCAGTGGACATTCATCAGTCTGGTCTGAATTGTTGTGCCCGAAATGGATGTGCCCTGCCCCGCACACCACCATGGCCAGATCCATGCCGTTCCAACTTCCGGATGAGCCTGCTCGCCGTGGGACTTTGCGTTTCCAGGCAAACGGTGCCGGCAAGAGCTCATCTGAAGTTCCGCATCCTCCGCGCCCGGCAACTGTGGTCAGAGCGAGCCAAGAAAGCGGGCCATGCCATCCATGCCCCTCTCAATAGTTTCCATGCTGCACGCGTAGGATAGCCTGACATGCTTGTCCGATCCGAATGGTATTCCCGGCACAACGGCAACTTTTTGTTCTTCAAGCAGCCGTTCCGCAAACTCGACAGAACCCAAACCGGATGCAGAAATATTCGGGAACATGTAGAACGCGCCGTCGGGCTTGATGCAGGTCACACATTTCATCGCGACAAGCCGTTCATGCATACGGGCCCTGCGCTCGGTGAACGCCTTCATCATGGTGGCCACTGCAGCCTGCGGCCCACGCAGCGCCTCAATTGCTCCATACTGGGCAAACGTACACGGCCCTGAGGTGCTGTGGCTCTGTAGAGCAGACATCGCCTCGGCCAACGGCTTGGGAGCCGCGCAATAACCAAGTCGCCAGCCCGTCATGGAATATGCCTTGCTGAAGCCGTTCACCGTGATCGTCTTCGCAAATATCTTCTCCGACAAAGCACCGGTGCTGACATGCTTCTCCCCAGTGTAGAGATTCTTTTCGTAGATCTCGTCCGAGATGATATAGAGCCCGTGCGCCACTGCGAAATCAGCGATCTCGCGGAGTTCCACGGAACTGTAGACCGCGCCCGTCGGGTTGGAGGGTGAGTTGATGACAATGGCCTTGGTGGCCGGCGTCACCACTGAGGCAAGCTCCTTGACTGTGATCTTGAATCCGTGCTCTTCCGATGCAATCGGCATCACGGGCTTTGCACCTGCAATGGAAACCATCTCGGGGTAGCTGAGCCAGTAGGGACCGGGAATGATGACCTCGTCCCCCCTTCCGCAGATCGCCAGAATGACATTGAACAAAGAGTGCTTTGCTCCGTTGCTGACGATGATCTGCGACTGATCATAGTGGAGCCCGTTTTCGTCGGCCAACTTCTGGGCAATAGCCTTGCGAAGCGCTGGCAGACCTTCACTGGCAGTGTATTTCGTCTGTCCCTCGCGGAGCTTCGAAATAGCCTCTTCCTTGATATTGTCGGGGGTATCGCAATCCGGCTCGCCGGCACTCAGGTTCCACACCTTATGCCCGTGGCGCTCCAGCTCTTTTGCCTTTGCCGATATCGAAAGCGTTACCGATGGCTTGATCGCTGCAATACTGGGGTTGATTGAATCGCCTTGTGTTGTCATTTTGGATAGTACTTCTCGACCCACGGTCTGATCGAATCCTGTTGAATGTCAATAATGTTCATTTCCCGAACAGCGTTCTGAGGGGAGTCGGAGGCGTGTGCCGCGTTCACCATTATACTGCTGCCGTATTCACGCCTGACAGAGCCGGGTTGCGCCTTCGCGGGATCTGTTGCCCCGAGCAGATTGCGGATCTTCGCAACCGCGCTGGGGCCGCAGTACAACAGCGCCAGGCACTCCTCGCCGCATACCTGAGTCTTGTCCTTGCCGGCGCATTCGGACGGGCGATGCCCGGTCATGAACTGCACTATGTTTTCGAACTCCCGCTCCATCAAAAGCTGGCTAAGCCGCTCGCCCAGCATAGCCTTGACGTCGTCAGGAATCTCAAAGCCGAACTCCCTCACAAGAGCCTCGCCGCTGCGCCGCGTGGTGCTCTCCATCAGCTTACTCCTCAGCACCGGTTTTACTGGTGCATAGAATTCCTCGGCCTGCGACACCGTCATCCTGAACTTCTTTGCGCCGATTATCCTCAACCCCGAAGACGAGAGCAGATCGACAATGCTGCCGGGGCGCGAACTGTGATACCGGAAGTTGTCTGGCTTCAACAGGACAAGCGTGGTCTCGTTTGGAACACCAGCGGCAAGATCCATTGCGCTCTTGATTACACCGCCATCCGTGTCCGCGTATTCACACCACAACCGAAGTGTTGCCGCCGCCCTCTTCGCGTTCGGGGCAACAAGCACCGCCGGCTCGAAGTACCGCACAGCGCCATCATCATTCAGTATGTAGTCGCCATAGGTGTCCCTGATACTCTCACCACTCCCCCACCTCAGCGTCGCACTTCCGGTCACACGCCACACCTTGTCAACCGCGTTCTCACCTTCGAACAGAAGCATCATCATGCGACGGGGACGCCCTGATGCGTCCGGCCCGCAGGAAGTCCTGATGTAGTCTGCAAGCAGGTTGCATGTGGCAGCGTCAGCCGGATCAGCATGACGCACAAGGTCTGAGTAGCGTTGAATCAGTTCCTGACTTGGTCCGAACATTCTGCAGGCAACCAGATCAAGGTCAGAACGGGCAAGATATCTACCGACAACCCCGCCAGTCCGCGACTTGGAAATCGTGTAAGGATCAATCAGAACGTATGCAAGTTCAGCCGCCATGAATCCACCTTCCTGCAACCCAAACCACCGGAGGCGCGAATGTATATCCCGCAAGATGTTCTGAATCAAGGAGAAAAGAAGGTAGGCTTAGGAAAGAAAACACGGCTCTCGCACCCGGAAAACCGCGTACACACCAGCAAATAGCCCCGACGACTGTCCCGCCCTCGTCCTGCCTGACGAGACAAAACCCACCCCCAGAGCTCTCTTCTCTGCCGCCCGACGGGATGTCACGACAAATCAGGCTACTCAACCCTCTTTGTCCGTACACCCTTTCGCACCGGAGCGTGATAGTTCCACCACTTGTTGCGGCATTTCATGGAGCAGAATATCCGTTCCCTGGGCGTCCTAACTACCTTGGAGCGGAACTTCTTGCCGCATGTACCGCATTTGAAGTGGTACAACTTAGGGGTCAGGCAAGACTTCAGCACAAAAAGCACCTTCTTGGTGCCCGCTCTTGTGGGCAACATAACACCCACAACCTTGCCCTCATCAAACCAGTTATTAATCGTTCCACTGAAGACCCCCATCATCCTTCCGGCACAGGAAGGTCGTACATATACCTTCCCCCGATACATTATGTTTCCTCTTTGTAGTTTTTTCATAGTGTGAATTGTAGCAGGATTCAGGCCAGAATATACATCTTTTGCGATGTTTCTCTTCTATTTCTGGGAGTTGTTTCTAAAGTGTTGGCGCACAAAACGTTGAGAAGCCAGCACGACGACACGTCTTTGTCCAGCCACAGGTCTGAAGACCTCGTTGTGTCATGTTGTCTCACACAGTTTCCAACTTGTGCTCTTTTGAGGACTTCCGTGCTGGTGCGTCCGTGGTGTGGGTTTTGTCGGGGTCGTGATGGCCTGATTCTACCCAGCAGCCTTGGCGACGGCGAGCAAAAGGCTCTTCCAGAGCCGCCGAGTGATCCCGCAGTCGTTCAGGGAATATCGAAATCCGCCGTCAGGAATGTATGATCAGACGGCTTCGCCGCCATTCTTGGGCGAAGATCGATACTGGCTGCGGTTGATCTCGCCGCGAGTGGAGCGGTGGCAAGGATGTGATCCACGCGCCAGCCCATTCCGCGCTCAACCGCATTCACTGTGCGGTAGTCAAAAAATGTGTACTGTCCAGCCTCAGGGTGGTGCTTACGGAAGACATCGACAAACCCCCAGGCCCTGGTCGCCTCGAATTCACGCCTGACATCGACATGAAAACAGACGTGATTCTGCTGTTCAGACGGGTTGTGAATATCAGCGGCCTCAGGCGCAACATTCAGATCGCCCACCCAGACCACCTTCTGCGACGGCTTGAAGTGCCTGTCAAAGTAGTCCTTCAAGCGCCTGAACCAGTCCAACTTGTACTGATACATCGCGTTGTCAATCTCACGCCCCTGCGGGACGTAGGTGTTGATGACCCGCACTGGTCCGATCTTCGCCGACACCAGCCTCGTTTCATCAGCCTGGCCGCCATCGTCCAGCCCGAACCTCACCTCCGTCATCTCCGTCCTGGACGCCACGCACACGCCGTTGTACGACTTCTCCCCCCTGAACACAACGGAGTAGCCGGCATCACGGAACGCTTGGGCAGGAAAGAGATCGTCGGTGACCTTCGTCTCCTGGATGCAGAGAACGTCGGGGTTGTTGGTCTTCAGCCAATCGAGTACAACAGAGATGCGGGAGCGAATTGAATTGGCATTGAACGTTGCTATTCTCATGCGCAGTCCGGACTCATCGATACTCAACCGCGCCCTGAAACACATGCACGGCAGGCCCTCGCAACGTCACGTTCCTGGCGCCGGTACCGGTCAATTCGTAGTCAACTTCCATGACATCACCGCTGGCGCTGGTAACTGCCACCGGCGGGGTCACGAGGCCCCGTCGCCCGGCCACCAGAGCACAGGCCACGATACCCGTTCCGCATGCCAGGGTTTCCGCTTCAACGCCTCGCTCGTATGTCCTCACACGCAAAGACTGCGGCCCCGTAACAGCAATGAAATTGGCATTCGCGCCGGCGGGCGCGAAATCGGCGTGGTACCTGATGGCGGCGCCGGTCCTTTGAACGTCCACCTCATCGAGCTTGGCTGCCACCACAACCACGTGCGGCACCCCGCTGTTCACAAATCCGTAACTCACCCTCTTCTTCTCCACCTGCATGGTCCTGTCAAGCCGCCAGTCTTTCGGGCCGGTCATATGCAGGCGGACCATATCACCGCTGACTTCAGCCCTCAGGATGCCCGCTTTCGTTTCTATCGACATCTTAGCGGCGGCGGCACCAATCTCGTGCGCCAGGCGGGCCACGCACCTCGCCCCGTTGCCGCACATCTCCGCCTCCCTGCCGTCCGGATTGAAGAATCTCATGCGGAAGTCGGACTTGCCGGATTTCCTTATCAGGATGACACCATCGCAACCGATCCCTGTCCGCCTCGCGGCAACCTCGGCAATCCATTCCCTGTCAGTGGCCGGGAACTTCTCTGCACGGTCATCCACAAGAATGAAGTCGTTCCCAGCTCCATGCATTTTCCAGAACTTTATCTTCATTGTTCCCCCGATTCCTGTTGTCGGCCGGCATCATCACTTGCCGCGGCCGGCTTCAGTCACCATGTCCGAGAGTATGTTCAGCGCCTCCTCCAGCACGAGGCCGCCTGATTCTTCCTTCTTCTCTCCGTCTTCTGCGTCGTCCTGCGTAAGCCGCTGCATCTCGTCCAGCCTCATATCTTCTTTCGCCTGTTCCCGCCGTTCCACAAGATTCAGGGAAACCGTGGACTTTTTCTGGCGGGCGGCGAAGCTCTTCAGCAGCTCTGCCCGGGCGGTGAATCGCTGATCTTTCAGCCTCCTGTCCTCAGATTTCTTCCTGAGCGTTCCGATCATGGCCCTGAGGTCGCCCACCTTCTGCCTTTCTGACGGATCCTTGGGCGAGCGCCAGAAGAGCAGGTCCTCGACGACATTCCTCGCCGCCTCCCGGTCGAAATCAACCGCCCCTATGCTGGACCACGGCAGTGAGTACTCAAGAGATTCCTCACCGATATCAAGCACTTCTAGCGGCGACGACACAACAATATCCGCCGCGACACCCTCCCTCTGCGTGGACTTGCCGGTAAACCTGTAGAATGTGGCTGTCGTAACCTTCAGTGTCCCGAGCTCTGGTCTGGAGAGCCTCAGGGGAACCACGGACTGCACCGTGCCTTTCCCATGGGTCCTGGAATCGCCCACTATCACTGCCCTGCCATAGTCCTGGAGAGCCGCGGCCAGAATCTCGGAAGCAGACGCGCTCATCCTATCCACGAGGACGACAAGCGGGCCGTCATAGACCACTTCGTCGTCCTCATCCTGCAGCACCGCAACCATCCGCCTGTCCTTCACCTGGACGACCGGGCCTGTCCGTATGAAGAGCCCAGTCATGTCAACGGCCTCTGGCAGCGAGCCGCCACCGTTGTTGCGCAGATCGAGCAGCACGCCCTGCACCTTGCCTTCGACCATGCCGCGCAGGATGGTGCCGACATCGCGGGAGGAACTCTTGAACTCCTCCCCGCCGTTCCTGCCCTTCATGTCTGAGTAGAAGCTAGGCAGTGAGACTACACCCAGTTTCCGCACCTGCCCGGAGGCCGTCTTAACGAGCCTGTTTGTCCCCTTGGCCTCGGAATCCTCAAGCTTGACGTCGTCTCTCTGCAGGGTAATCCTCTCCGTTGCTGAACCAGCAGTATCCGAGGCTGGAATGATGATTAGCACAACCGAAGTGCCCTTCTCGCCACGAATCAGCCTGACCGTCTTTGAAAGGGGCCAGTGAACAACATCCACAGGCTCGGCATCACCCTGGCCAACAGCAATAATCTTGTCGCCCGGCTTCAATCTCCCGTCCCGTGCCGCAGCACCACCCGGGATGATGCGCACTATCTTTGCCGCCCCATCCTCGCTTGTAAGCAATGCCCCTATGCCGACCAGCGACAGGCGCATGCTTATGTCGAAATCCTCGGACGTGCTCGCCGACATGTAGTCTGAGTGGGGATCAAACGCCCGGGCAACCGCCGACATGTATTGCTGGAAGATCGTGTCATCATCCATGTCACCGAGAATGCTCAGAAGCTGCCTGTAGCGCTTGGAAATCAGCTCCTCGGGGGTCGGCGCCTTGACTTCCTTCCCCGGTTTCTCCCTGTCAGGGTTGCCGGTTTTCTCACTGCCCGTTCCTGATTCCTTCGCATCCGTCCCTGACTTCAACCGCCTCTCTTCGTCCCTGGCTCGTTTGAACTCGGACTCCAGGATATGCCGGATATACTGGTCTTTCACAATCCTGCGCCAGAGTTCGTTATGCTCATTGCCGTCGACTGGCCACGGCGCATTGCGCCTGTCCCTGGTAAGCTGCTCAGTGGTGTTGACGTCCACCCCGCCCTTGAGAAACGCATCGACAAAGTCACAACGTTCGGCGAGCCTCTTCCGCAACAGGGCGGCCATTTCAAAGGCGAAAGAAGCGTTTCCTTCCCTCAACATGTCGTCAAGGCTGTTC
>JBAXKQ010000144.1:0-7164 GCA_037135275.1 bacterium | reverse complement strand
TACCGGCAAACGGACTCGCACTCGCAAGGCAGATCGGTCATATCACCTATCTCTCCCAGGAGATGATGGAAACCAAGTTCGGCCGTGAGAAGACCGAGGAGGATTCGCGTTTTGAAGTTGAGTCCTACCTTGAACACCAGGGTGAGAAATTCGTCAGGCGTTTTGACGCAAACTCATACGTCAAGATCACTTCCGCCATAGATCAGTACGATCTTGCCGACAGGCCGGGCGGACTGGAAAAGGCCTTTGGACCGGTTCGTGCGAAGGTGCTTGTGGTCGCCCTCAGTTCGGACTGGCTGTTCCCGCCCGAGCAATCCGTTGATATTGCCAACGCTCTGCTGCGCGCAGGCAAGCACGTGACCTACTGCCAGCTCAATGCCCCGCACGGCCATGACGCATTCCTGGTTGATGTCAATCACCTCGGCGAGGTAATCAGGGCATTCCTACCCTGGGTGAAAAGCCTGCCGGCCCATGAGGAGGAATCGACAAAACGCAAGGCCGCAAACAGGGAAATGGCCGACATGGACGTCCGCCCGCTCGTGGAAAGGCGGCAGGACCACGACATCATAACACGCATGATCAAGCCCGGCTCCCGCGTTCTCGACCTGGGCTGCGGAAACGGTGAACTTCTCAGGCTTCTGGCAGAGAAACGCTCCACGTCAGGCCTTGGTGTGGACATCGACGTGAAGCATGTGATAGCAGTCGTGGACGGCGGGCAGGACATCTTCCAGGGAGATATCGACCGCGGCCTCGAGGCGGTGCCGGACAGCACGTATGATTACGCGATACTCAGCGAGACGCTGCAGGTGGTCAAACGGCCGAAATTCGTGCTGCGCGAAATGCTGCGTGTCGCAAAGGAAGGCATCGTGAGTTTTCCGAACTTCGGGAACTGGTCGCACCGCGTCCGCCTGCTCTGCTGCGGGAGAATGCCCAAAGGCGGCTCTCTTCCGTTCGAGTGGTACGACACCCCGAACATACACCTTTTCACCTTGGCCGATTTCACTCAACTCTGCGAGGAGGATAACATCAGTATTCTTGAAATGGTGTGCGTCCCGGACAGCGGCGTCAGCAGGGCGTTGCTGGCGCTCGGATTGAAGAATCTCGGCGCCGACCGCACACTGGTCCGCATCATGCGCAACGGGACAACGACTCGTTCCTGAGGAGACAACAGTGCGAAACAAAGGCAGCGGAAAGCGACTTGAAGCGTTGATCGATGACGTGATGCCCGAGATATCAGCGAGGCTGGCCCACTGCTGGGAGTGTCCTGCCGGCGCCAACACTGAACAGGGAATGAACCTTGCCGGTCAACTCGCCGTCCAGCACGTGCTTGACCAGCTCATCTCGGTGCTTTTCCCGGGCTGCCATGCGCTCAGACCAGTACCAGATGGCAGGCTCCGCTCATTCGTGCATGATGGCCTGAAAACGGCCACCGTCGCGCTGCGCGAGCATGTGAAGCGCGCGTTCCAATACCAGTGCTCTGTTGATCGCAAGACAAAGTGCACGGAATGCGGCGCATGCGGTGAAAAGGCCGACGGAGCAGTCTCCCACCTGATCCGCTCGCTGCCTGACATACAGGCCACGTTGCAGCAGGATATCGTGGCCGCTTACGAGGGAGACCCTGCCGCCAAATCCACCATGGAAGTGGTCATGAGCTACCCCGGCATGTATGCGATAATGGTCCACCGGATCGCGCATGTCCTCTACCACAGCAATGTACCGCTGATCCCGAGGATCATGTCGGAATTCGCCCACTCCAGGACCGGCATCGACATCCATCCCGGCGCCAGGATAGGCCCCGGCTTCTTCATAGATCACGGCACGGGTGTCGTGGTTGGCGAAACCTGCGTTATCGGTCGGAATGTCAAACTGTACCAGGGCGTCACCCTCGGGGCGCTCAGCTTCGAGAAAGACCAGTACGGCAGGCTCGTAAAGGGTATCAAACGCCATCCGGATGTCGGCGACAATGTGGTAATCTACGCCGGCGCCACAATCCTTGGCGGAAACACGTGCATAGGGTCAAACTCCGAGATAGGCGGCAACGTCTGGCTCATCCATTCAATCCCTCCGCACTCAAAAGTCTACAACCAGCAGCCGAAGCCGCTCATACGGCAGCAGACCGCGCAGAAGAAGACACGCGGAAAGAAGGCGCCATCCGGGATGAAACTCCGCGGGCACGGGAGCCACCAGGCATAGTCGCAACAAACCGGGAAACACCGTGCAGTCTGCATCAAGCCAAACCAGGGTTCTCTTTCTAGGCACACACAATGCCTGCCTTAGCCAGATGGCGGAAGGGCTCGCTCGCGCGAGGAAGGTCAGGAACGTCACTTTCGTCAGCGCCGGGACTGCCGCCCCGGCTTCGATCCACTCGCTTGCCTCCAGGGTGATGAAGGAGGTCGCCGTCGACATCTCCAGC
Organism: bacterium; assembly: GCA_037135275.1. Classification (GTDB taxonomy): domain Bacteria; phylum Verrucomicrobiota; class Kiritimatiellia; order SPBP01; family SPBP01; genus JBAXKQ01. Next base: position 4,751 of record JBAXKQ010000144.1, on the reverse strand, counting down.
CAGAAATCAAAATCGATCGGCAGCCTTGAGACCGACATTTTCGACGTAGTGATCACGCTTTCCAGGGAATCCGCCGACGCATGTCCTGTCCTGCCGGGCCACCCCAACAGGGTGGACTGGAACCTCTCCGACCCGTCGGCTGCCAAGGGTGGTGAGGCGGCTGCGCTCGCCGCATTCCGCAAGTCCCGCGATGAGATCCACAGCCTGGTGGACAGCCTGATCGACAGGGGCTACCTGGCCTCACTCTCCGAGGCCACCCAGTGCGAAAACCTCATATTGGACAACATTTCCGACGGGATCATCGCCCACGACCTGCACAGGCGGATATTCTTCTTCAACAAGGCCGCGGAACAGATCACAGGATACACGCGCGAGGAAGCCTTGAGCCGCGACTGCCACAACGTATTCCCCGGCAATTTTTGCGGGGGCAAGTGCTCCTTCTGCGACGGTTCCCCGCCGGACATGAAGGAGCGCAAAGATGAGATGGACATAACTACCAAGGGCGGGGAACGGCGGCGCGTTTTGCTGTCAACACGCGGCATCACTGACGCCCGGGGCGTCAAGGCCGGTGTTCTCGTCTTCTTCAAGGACCTGACGCTCGAGCACGACCTTGCAAGACGCGTGGGTGCAATAGAGCACTTCGCCGGCATCATCGGTCGTGACGACAAGATGCTCCAGGTATTTGACCTGATCCGCGACGTTGCCGCAACAAACATGCCCGTACTCATCCAGGGGGAGAGCGGGACGGGAAAGGAACTCGTTGCGGCCGCCATACACAACGAGGGACTGCGAGCCGGAAAGCCTTTCATCGCCGTCAACTGCGGCGCACTGCCCGAGTCATTGCTTGAAAGCGAGCTCTTCGGCCACGTCCGTGGCTCATTCACAGGCGCAATTCGCGACAAGAAGGGGCGCTTCGAACTCGCATCGGGCGGCACAATATTCCTTGATGAAATCGGCGACATCAGCCCGGTCATGCAGGTGCGCCTGCTCAGGGTCCTTCAGGAGGGCAGATTCGAGCGGGTCGGCAGCGAGAAGACCCTGCAGGTCGACGTGCGCATCATAAGCGCCACAAACAAGAACATCGCCGCTGAACTTGCTTCCGGCAGATTCAGGGAAGATCTCTACTACCGGCTCAGCGTCGTCCCCGTAACCCTCCCGCCACTCAGGGAGAGACGCACCGACATACCGCTCCTGGCCCATCACATTCTCGCCGGCATCCTGCTGGACATGCACAGATCCGACGTCAGCCTCTCGCCGGAATGCGTGGATATCATGCTTTCCTACGACTGGCCCGGCAACGTCCGCGAGCTCCAGAACTGGATCAGATTCGCCCTGGTCAAGTGCAAGGACAATGTTATCCGTCCAGAACACCTGCCACCGGCGGCACAGTCGGCCGGCTATGTTCCGCCGCCGCGCGCCGTTCTCCTGAACAGCATCGCACCGGGCCCCAAGCCTCCGCAACCACCGTCACCTGCAGCAGCCGAAAAGAAGGAAATCAGCGCAGATAAGGTCACGGCTGCCCTGAAGGAGGCCGGCGGCAACAAGCGCAAGGCTGCCCTGCTTCTCGGAATATCACGCGCAACGCTGTATCGGTTTCTTGACAAAGCCGGTCCGATTGACTAGAGCCTGTCCCACTTTGCCGAGCAATAGGAAGGCGAACAAAGTAAAGGGAGAATAATAATGTCAAAAGTTCGTGAAGTAGGCGAATTGTACCGGTGTGAAGTCTGCGGCAACGTGGTTGACGTGCGGGAAGTCGGCGGCGGCGAACTCGTCTGTTGCGACGAACCCATGATTCTCGATGAGGATACAGAGCAGACCGAGGAATAGGGATTCCGCTCCATCAGGGGAATCGAATGACCGTAAAGTATCAGGACTACTACGAGATACTTGGGCTGCCGCGCACGGCGGAGCAGGAAGTAATCCGGAAGGCATACCGGAAACTTGCCCGCCGTTATCATCCTGACGTCAACAAAGGCCGCGACGCCGAGGAGAAGTTCAAGCAGATTGCCGAAGCCTACGAAGTCCTTGGCGACCCTGAGAAACGGCGACGCTATGATTCCCTCGGCAGCAACTGGCAGATGGGACAGGAGTTCCGTCCGCCCCCTGGTGGCGACCGCGGCGGTGTTCATTACGAGTTCTCAGGCGGCGGCGGCGGGCCGTTCGGCGGTGGCGGCGGTTTCAGCGACTTCTTCGAGTCTCTCTTCTCCGGCCTTGGCCGTGAGTCCCCCTTCGAGCATGGAGGGGCGGCAGGCAGACCGCGCAGGACCGGGTCCGACCACGAGGCGCAAATAACTATCTCGCTCGAAGAAGCTTACCATGGCGCCAGGAAGGCCGTTTCCCTCCAGACAACCGACGTTGACCAGCAGGGGCGGATGCGCCGCGGTGTCAAAGACTACAACGTCAACATCCCGAGGGGAGTTGCCGAAGGTTCACGCATACGTCTTGCGGGACAGGGCGGCTCAGCTGGCGGCGCAGGCGAAGCCGGGGACCTGTATCTCAACGTCCACATTGCACCCCACCCTTCATTCAAGGTTAATGATCGCAACATCGAGACAACTTTCCGCGTCACACCATGGGAGGCAGCCCTCGGTGCAAAGGTTTCCCTGCCTACCCTCGAAGGTCAGGCAACCCTGTCCATACCCGCCGGGACGCAGGGTGGCCAGAAGATCAGGCTCCGGGGTAGAGGAATGCCTGCCCGTGGATCTCTGGCTGCCGGTGACTTGATTGCGACCGTGCAGGTGGGCATTCCCACCAGCCTCACCGCCGCAGAACGAAAACTCTTCGAGAGCCTCGCATCAACGTCACGATTCAACCCCAGGCAGTAGCCTCCGCGTCCGCATCTTCGAGCCCCCGTCTGTGCCACTGCCGCCGCGCCCAGTTGCCTGGCACTTCTCAAGAACATGTTGGCATCGGTGTTTCCATTGTGTAGAATGCGCGCACGATGCAGAAGCTGGGGCATAGCGGCACACCTGAGACTGGAATGGGCCTTGCCGGTGAGTTGCGCGAACTCGCCTCCAATCTCCTGTGGATATGGCATCCCGACACTATATCCGTTGTGAGGGATATCGACCCGGCCCTCTGGCGAAAGGTAAACCACAATCCCGTCGCTTTCCTTCATCGCATTCCACGCAACCAGCTGGAGGAGCGCGCAAGCGAACTGGCCCTGGAGCCCAGGATCAGCTTCGCTTTCCACCGCCTGCACGAGTACCTCAACCGCGAACGCCGGGCCTGGGGCGACATATACGCCGGGCCGTTGAGAAGCAAACCAGTGGCATACTTCTGCGCGGAATTTGGCCTGCATGAGTCCATCCCGATATACTCCGGCGGACTCGGTACGCTCTCCGGCGACATGCTGAAGAGCGCATCAGACCTCGGCATTCCGCTCGTCGGCGTGGGACTCTTCTATGCCCAGGGCTATTTCAACCAGCGGCTCGATGCTGCCGGCTGGCAGCAGGAGAGCTATTCCGAAGCGGAAATAGAGTACCTCCCTCTCGAATTGGTGCTTGGCCCGGCGGGGAAGCCCATCCTTGTGTACGTCGAGACCCGCACATCCCGCATCGCCATACGACTCTGGAAAGCAAGAGTCGGCCGTGTGGACCTTTTCCTTCTCGATTCTGACGTGGAGCAGAACTCAGCCGCGGACCGTGGCCTCACCGGCAGGTTGTATGGCGGCGACTCCAAGCTCCGAATCTCCCAGGAGCTGATTCTCGGTGTGGGCGGGTTGCGTGCACTCCAGGCGATGGGTATCACTCCATCCGTGCTCCACCTCAACGAGGGCCACAGCGCCTTCGCTATCCTGGAGCAGGCCCGCAACGAAATGAACTCGGACGGAATCTCATTCCAGGACGCCGTCCGCCGTGCTTCGCTTCAAACGGTCTTCACCACCCATACGCCGATACCTGCCGGGCACGACCGCTTCGACACCAGCCTGATGGAGCACGCAATCGGCCCGCTCCGGGACCAGCTCGGCATATCCCAGGACTCCTTGATGGCGCTTGGGCGGGTCAATGGCGCAGACAGCAACGAACCGTTCTGCATGACAGTGCTCGGCCTGAGGGTTGCCAGCAGGTCCAACGCCGTCTCTTCGCTTCACGGCCATGTCACAAGAAAGATGTGGAACACCCTCTGGCCTGGACGGGCCGAAACCGATGTGCCGATCGACCACATCACCAACGGCGTTCACATATCATCGTGGCTGGCACCGCCAATGGCCCAGCTCTATGACCGGTACCTCGGCCCCAACTGGCGCGACGCAACCTGCTTGCCGCAGACATGGCTGGGCATTGACTCGGTTGAAGACGCCGAGTTGTGGGAGGTCCACCAGACAATCAAGACAAGGCTCATCAGCTATGTGCAACGGCAGATGATCGTGCAGGAGGGCTTCAGGGCAAAGGACAAGTCGCCCGGCGAGCCGACCGCCTGTCATCTTGCGCCGTCAGTCCTCACCATCGGGTTTGCCCGCAGATTCGCGACCTACAAACGTTCGGACCTTCTTATCTCCGACCCTGCCAGGCTGGAGCGTCTGCTGCTGAATCCCACAATGCCTGTCCAGGTGGTATTCGCCGGAAAGGCACACCCGAAGGACGACGCAGGCAAACAGCTGATCCAGCGCATATTCAAGATGAGCCGCGACCGGCGTTTCCTGGGCCGCGTGGTCTTTGTCGAGGACTATGACATCAATGTCGCCCGCCATCTTGTCCAGGGGGTTGATGTCTGGGTCAACGCCCCACGCAAACCGCTCGAGGCCAGTG
>JBAXKQ010000143.1:0-7236 GCA_037135275.1 bacterium | reverse complement strand
ATGGACAAACCTGGCCGGGCGGGCGGGATTGAGTTTTGATGGGGTAGACGACATCGTGGAGATGCCGACCCGACTGGAGTCACTCACCGTGCCGTTTACATTCACATTTTGGGTGAACCCTGCGGCCGAGCAGATGGAGTACGCCAACATCCTCGGCAATCACTTGAATTATACCGGACTGGTCATGCAGCAGAACGGCAAGGATACCAACCGGTTCCATTTCGGATATGGCGATGGCACGCAGGGCTATGGACCGGGCGCGGTGCAACTGACCGCCGGGGCGTGGCAGCATGTGGCGGTCGTGTGCGACGGCGAGATGGCCTTCTGCTATATCAACGGCGAGGAAAAGAGCACCGGGTCATCCAAAGGCATGTTTGCGCCCAATCCATCCCTGACATTCCGGCTGGGTCAGGGCTACGGATCGGGGCGCTTCTTTCGCGGCCTGCTGAGCGACGTACGGATTTACCGCATGGCGCTGTCGCCGGCGGAGGTGCAGAAGGTGATGAAGGAGTGAAGGGCGGGGAAGAAGCAGGGAAGAGGTGTCATGTTTCAGGTGGCAGATGGGAATATCGTGGTTGTGGACGGGAAGTGAGCAGTGAACAGTGAGCAGTGAACAGTGAGCAGTGAACAGTGAGCAGTAGATGGTGTCGAGGAAACCAACGCCATGATAAAGATTAGAAGACTCCTGACGATTCCGGAAATGGGAATCCTGCTTCCCTTGCTGGGTTTTGCGCTTATCTTTCTGAGCATCGATCACACGTTCCTTCTTCCCAACAGCGTGGCGGCGATGCTGCGGGCCGTGGCGTTCGTAGGCATTATCGCTGTCGGACAGACATGGCTGATGGTGGCCGGCGAAATCGATCTGTCGGTTGGCTCCGTGGCTGGGCTGTGCGCGGTGGTGGCGTCTTGGACCATGAAGAATTACGGATGGCCCATGGAGGTTGGCTTGGCCGCCGGTCTGGCGACGGGCGCGCTGGCCGGACTGGTCAACGGTCTCGTGGCGATCCGCCTGGGTATTCCCGCCTTCATCGCCACTCTGGGGATGCTCTACATCGCGCGCGGATTCAACTATCTGCTGTGCAAGGGATATCCCATCTATCCCATCCCCGAATCGCTTTCGGCTTTTGGGCAAGCCGAGCCGCTGGGGATTTCGTGGGCGTTTGTCATTCTGGTGGCTGTGGTGATCATCGCGGACTTCTGCCTGCGGAAGACAGTCTTCGGCCGTAAGGTCATGGCCACGGGCGGTAATGCTGAAGTGGCGCGGATTGCCGGCATCAGCACGAATGCCGTGAAGATCAATTGTTACGCTCTGACCGGCATGCTGGCCGCGCTGGCCGGCATCTTGCTGATGGCGCAACTCAATGTGGGGCAGCCGGAAATCGGAACCGGCTGGGAACTGGACGTGATTGCCAGCGTGGTGATCGGCGGGGTGAGCCTGTTCGGCGGCGTCGGCACCGTGGCCGGGACGTTCCTGGGGTTGATCATTATGCAGGTGGTCCGCAGTGGATTGGTGGTCAGCGGCGTGAATACGCACTGGCAAACCGTGGCTGTTGGCGTCATTATGATCGCCGCGGTCGGTGTGGATCTGCTGAGGAGGCGGGCGAAGAAGGCGTGAGTTTGAGGAGTGGACAGTGAACAGTGGACGGTGAACAGTGGACAGTGGACAGTGAACGGTGGACAGTAAACGGTAATCAGTAAGGAGGATCAAAGTATGAAGCGGTTAGTTATAGCGGTAATGAGTGCGGCGGTCGTGGCGGGGATGATGGCTGGTTGCGGTAAGAGCGAGAAGGAGGGGGCTGCATCGGCGCCGACCAAGAAAGGCAAAGGCACGTTCTACTGGGTTCAGCCGCTGAAAGGGCATCCGGTCCACCAGATGACGCAGATTGCGTTCAGGGAGGGGTGCCGGAAACTCGGTTATGAGTGCATCGTGGTGGGCACGGACGGGCCGGACATCGCGGGGACGATTGCCCTGGCGGAGCAGATGCTGGCCAGAGGCGACGCCAAGGGCATGGCGATCTGGACGGGAAACCCCGCCTTCAATCCCCTGATCGCCAAGGCCGGGAAGGTCGGGGTGCCGGTCATTCTCCCGCACTTCCCGATCCCGGAAGGGTCGGTGCCCGGCGCCACGGGAATCATCGGCTGCGATCCGGCGGCGTACGCGCGGGCGGCGGCTGAGGAAATCGGCAAGGGTATCGGAGGGAAAGGCGCCGTGGCCATCACACAGGGCAGTTTCAATACCACGGAGAACATGGTTGCCGAGGAGTTCGCCAAGACCATGAAGGAGAAGTATCCGGAGGTCAAGGTGCTGAGTTCCGAGGAGGAAGGATTCGAGCCATCCAAGTCCATCGCCAAGGCGGTGTCCATTCTCCAGGCGCATCCGGATATCACGGCTGCTCTCTCGACCACGGGCGGCGGACCGCAAACGTGGGCTGGCGCACAGAAGCAAACGGGCCGAAAGATCGTGGCCGTCGGCATGGACTATACGCGCGTCAATCTGGACCTCGTCAAGAACGGTGAGGTTTACGCCGTGGTCGGCCAGCCGTTGTGGGAGGAGTCGTTCGGCGCTGCGGAACTGCTCGACAAGGCCGTGCGCGGCGAGAAGATCCCGTGGTGGACCAAGCTGGAAGCGCCGTTCATCACGAAGGACAAGCTGGCACCGTATTCCGAGTTGCTGGACAAGGTGGAAGCGGCGATCAAGTAGGGGGAAGTGAACAGTAAACTGTTTACTGTTTACTCTTCTCATAAGGTCTCACAACATGGACTACGCCCTGGAAATGCGTCACATCGGGAAGGAATTCCCGGGCGTTCGCGCCTTGAACGACGTGAGTCTCCGCGTGCGGCGCGGGACTATTCACGCCTTGCTAGGCGAGAACGGGGCCGGAAAATCCACGCTGATGAAGATCCTCGACGGGATCTATCCCGCCGGCTCGTTCACGGGTGAGATCGAGCTGGCGGGTAAGCCGGTCCAGTTCCGCTCGCCGCACGATGCGCGGGTCAAGGGGATCGGTTATGTGCCGCAGGAGATCCAGGTGCTCGAAGGCCTGAGCGTGGCCGAGAACATCTTTGTCGGAAATTGGACCGAGGGGCGTCAGGCGGTGGTGGGGTTCCGCCGGCTCTACGAACGCGCGCAGCAGTTGTTGGACAATTATCGTATCAGCCTCGATGCGAAAGCCGCGGTGGTGACACTAAACGCCAGCCAGCGGCAACTGGTCATGATCGCTCGCGCCCTGGCGCTGAACCCGTCCGTCCTGATCCTCGATGAGGCCACGGCCAGTCTGACGCTGGAAGAGACGCGGCTACTGTTCGACGTGCTGCGGCATCTGCGAGAGAGCGGCGTCACCTGCCTGTTCATCACGCATCGTCTGGCGGAGGTCCATGAACTGGCCGATTGTGCCACGGTGCTGCGCGACGGCGCGTGGGTGGCCGAGTTCGAACGCGCCCAATGTGATGAGAACGCGATTGTTTCCGCCATGGTGGGCCGGACGATCACGAGCTTCTATCCAAGCCGGCAGGCGTTTGCCGGCACGGAGGAAGTGCTGCGGGTGGAAAATCTGACCGTGCCGCATCCGCACCTGGCCGGCAAGTCGGTGGTAGAGAACGTGAGTTTCTCTCTGCGCCGGGGCGAGATTCTCGGACTTGGCGGGCTGGTGGGCGCGGGTCGATCTGAGGTTGTGAATGCCCTCTACGGGCGGATCGAGCATAGCGGCAGAATGTTCGTCGGAGGCCGGGAGATGCGTATCCGCAAACCGCGCGAGGCGCGCGACTGCGGCATCGGTCTGCTGCCGGAGGAGCGGAAGCGGGAGGGGTTGCTGTTCAACTTCGCCATCCGGGAGAATATCACGCTTCAGAGCTTGAAGACGGTGTCGCGATTTGGCGTGCTGAGCCGCGCGCGGGAGAACCGCGCGGCCGAAGGGTTCAAGGACCGGCTTTCGATCCGAGCACCCTCGGTGGGCGTAGCCGTGTCGGCCCTGAGCGGTGGCAACCAGCAGAAAGTTGTTCTGGGGAAGGTGCTCATGCCGAACCCGAAGGTTCTGCTCTTAGACGAGCCCACCAAGGGGGTGGACGTGGGCGCCAAGGCGGATATCTACAAGTTGATGATGGAACTGGCTGACGCGGGCATCGGGATCGTGGTCATCTCGTCCGAATTGCCGGAAATGCTGGCGCTGTGCGACCGGATTCTGGTGCTGGCGCGCGGTCGGGTTGCTGACGAGTTCACGAAGGCGGACGCCAACGAACAGCGCTACATGCTGGCCGCCACGGGCGTAACGGCTCAACCCAAACAGTAATGGAGTCTCGATGAGACTTACAAGTTCTTTGTTGAAACAGGGCTGAAGATCGGGACGTATTCGATATGATGACATCGCGTGAACGAGTATTGACGGCGTTGAATCACGAGGAACCGGACCGGGTGCCGCTGTTCTTTGGCACCTCCGGCGTAACCTCGATCCTGGGCGCTGGCTACGGAAGACTGAAGACGCACCTGGGGATCAAGGGTGGCCCGCCACAGTGGATCGCCAAGCAGTTCCAGTACGTCTGGCCGGATGAAGAGGTGATGGAGCGGCTTGGTTCTGACGGCAGGCCCGTGAGGCCGGGGCCGCCATTGTCCCGCCTTGCCCGGGAAGTCTCGGAGACTGAGCTGGTGGATGCCTGGGGCTGTCGATGGGTGCGGCGCGAGGGTGTGCCGTACTATGAGGTGACGGACCCGCCGCTCCGCCACGCGACCCTCGACGACCTCGATCGCTACCCGTGGCCGGATCTGTTGCATCCCTCGCGCTTTGAGGGGCTGGCCGCGCGCTGCAAGGCTATCCAGGATGCTGGATACGCTACGGTTTTGATGAGCGGCGTGACGTTGTTCGAGCAGGCCTACATGCTGCGCGGGGTCGAAGAATGCCTGATGGACCTGGCAGGCGATGAGGAGTTCTATCTGGCCCTGCAGGACCGCATCAAGCGACTTACCGTTCCTTATGTCAAAGAGCTCTGTCGCCAAGTCGGGCCGTATGCGGATGTCATCTGCACAGGCGACGATCTGGGATCGCAGGATGCCACGCTGATGTCGCCGGAGACCTATCGGCGCCTGATCAAGCCGCACGAGGCTGAGGTGCTCGCCGCGATTCACGAGAACAGCCGGGCCAAGGTCTTCTTCCATTCCTGCGGCAACATCTATGCCGTGATCGGCGATCTGATCGAGATCGGCGTGGATCTTCTGAACCCGGTCCAGGTGACCGCCGGTCCGATGCGGGACACGGCGCAACTGAAGCGGGATTTCGGGAAGCGGCTGAGTTATTGCGGCGCCATCGACACCCGCAATGTACTGCCGCAAGGCACGACGGATGAGGTGCGCGCCGAAGTGCGGCGGCGCATTCGTGACCTGGCACCCGGTGGCGGCTACATCGCCTCGGCCGTGCACTGCATCCAGCCCGACGTGCCGCCGGAAAATGTCGTGGCGATGTGCGAGGCGGTACGGGAGTTCGGGAAGTATCCGATCAGGGGTGAATGAGAGTGAATTCACCACAAAGAACGCAAGGAACGCAAAGAAAGAGAGTCTGAAATGAAAGCGAAACATGAAGTGATGGCTGCTCTCCGGGAGAGCGGCGTGGTGGCGGTGATCCGCACGGAGAATCCGGGCGATCTGGTGGCGGTGGCCAGGGCCTTGCACAAGGGCGGAATCAAGTTCGTGGAGATCACGATGACGATCCCCGGCGCACTGGAGATCATCCGTGAGGCATCGGAACAACTGAAAGACACGGACATGCTGGTGGGGGTTGGCACCGTGCTCGACAGCGAAACGGCCCGGGCGGCGATCCTGGCGGGCGCGGCGTTCGTTGTGGGTCCGGCCTTCGACGCTGATGTGGTTCGCATCTGCAATACGTACGGCGTGGTGGTCATGCCCGGGGCGCTGACTCCGACGGAGGTCGTCAATGCATGGAAGAGCGGGGCGGATGTGGTCAAGATCTTCCCTGGCGACATGGGTGGCCCCGACTATCTCAAGACGCTCAAGGAACCACTGCCCCAGATCGAGCTGATGCCGACCAAGGGCGTGGATTTCGAAACGGCCGGGGCTTTCATCAAGGCCGGGGCGATCGCGGTGGGAACCGGCAGTTGCCTGGTCAACAAGGCGCTCATGGCGGCGAAAGACTATGCGAAGATCACCGCAAACGCGGAGCGCTTCATCCGGATCGTGCGCGAGGCGAGGGTAGGGCGTTCCTGAGACCGGAAGATTAACCACAAAGAGCGCAAAGAACGCAAAGAGGAATGGCATGAAACGGATCAAGACGGATAAGAAGGTGGTGCTGTTTGGCGAGTTGATGATGCGGTTGTCCACTAAACGCCATGAGCGCATCGTGCAGGCACGCGAGTTCGATGTGCTCTACAGCGGGGCCGAGGCCAATCTCGGCGTCGGGCTGATCGCGCTCGGGGTGGACAGTTACATGGTTTCCAGCGTGCCGGACAATGCCGTGGGCGAGGCGTGCCTGGCGTACATGCGTCAGTTCAAGCTCAACCTCGACCACGTGAAGCGCAATGGGTTCCGGCTGGGTATCTACTACGTCGAGACCGGTGCCTCGCAGCGGCCGTCCACCTTCCTCTATAATCGCAAGGGCAGTTCGATCACCGAGATCAAGCCGGGCGACTTCGACTGGGATGCGATCTTTGCGGACAAGCACTGGTTCCACTTCACAGGCATCACGCCGGCGCTGGCTGACAGCGTGGTGGCCATCACGCGTGAAGCCTGCGCGGCAGCCAGGAAACGCGGACTTACGGTGAGCTGTGACCTGAACTTCCGCAGCAAACTATGGTCAAAGGAGAAGGCGCGGAAGGTGATGACCGGGTTGATGGAATACGTGGACGTGCTCTTCACCAACGAGGAAGAAGCCGCCACGGTGTTCGGCATCGCGGCGCGGGAGAGCGACGTCAAGACCGGCGCGCTCGACAGGCACGGCTATGAGGACGTGGCTGCGCAGCTCAAGGAGAAGTTCAGCCTGAAATACGTCTCCATTTCCCTGCGCGGCAGCAAGTCGGCGACGGTCAACGATTGGTCCGGCATGCTTTACGACGGCAAGAAGGCATACGTGAGCCGTTCGTACCACATTGACCACATCGTGGACCGGGTCGGCGGTGGTGATGCTTACTCGGCGGGGATTGTCTACGGCCTGCTGACGGGCCAGGACTTGCAGGAGACCGTGGAGTTCGCCGCCGCTGCCGGTTGCCTCAAGCATTCCATCCACGGCGACTTCAACA
>JBAXKQ010000142.1:0-7406 GCA_037135275.1 bacterium | reverse complement strand
CCCTGACCAGGGACACTGCGCAGATCGAGCTGCGATCCAACGCAAGCATCGTCCTGTTGCCGTACATGAGTGGATTCATCCACGCGTTGGAGGATGCTCCGTTTGTTGTTGAACAGACTGGGACCGGGAGCGAGGAATACCGGCCGGCAAGGATTGGCTCCAGGGAGTCCATGGCAACGCGGAGTACCGATGGCTCATCTTCCAGCCGCGTGTTGATCGCTTGCCCGCCCGTAATTGCGTTGCCGATCAGCAATGTCTTGCTGATGCCCTGTGCCTGCTTCTGGTCCGCGGCTGTGTCGCTATCCTCCGGCGGGGCGGTTGACACTTCAATTCTTCGCAGCGGCGGATCCAAGCCGATGGCAGACAGCGACCCCAGCGGCTCGATGAATTCCGCAATCTGCAGGGAGCAAAGCCTGGTCAGGAGTTCGTCCATCACGGCGGCATCGGTCTTCATCCGGCGGGGTGCAACCATGACCCATTCAGTCGCGTTCCTGCGAAACTCCACTTTCCTCTCGCCATCGTGGAACGATATCGTGCGTATGTCTGCCGGCGACATCGGAAAGATGATGGAATCGCGAAGGTCCGACGCTTTGACGTTGAAAGCGTCGAGAAGCTCCTTCCTGACAGTGCAGACGCACTCGCTGTCGGCAAGCTTCGCAAAAACCTCGTCCTTGTGCTCAGGGTCGTCTCCCCCGATGATCAGCTGCTGGCCGCTGGAAGTGCCGTCGCCGTCCCAGACTGTGATGCGCACCGAGGTTTGAGCGTTGTCCAATCCCGTCTTGGCTGGCTCCGCTGACGTGACGAACCTTTCAGCCTTTGTGCCGTGCAGAAGCTTGAGGAGCCTGTTGACTTTATCGTTGTTCAACCTGACGCCCTTCGCGGGCTGGAGCATTGTCCATTGCCCGTCTTTTCTGGTGGCCTGCACGAAACCGGCGGCAGGCCTGGCGATTTCGAGCCTGGACGCAAAAGACGCGTCGCCGCGAACAAGGTTCAGGTCCCGCAGCAGGTCCGGGTCGCCGGGCAGCACCGACAGGATTGCCGCCTTTGTGGTCAGGACATTGTCCTCCCCTGCGAACCTGGCGTAGAGAATGCTGTCCAGCGCATCGCGGCCCAGCAGTAGTGTCAGGTTTGTGCGGGTGTTGCCGAGTGTAATCCTGGCCAGTGGAGTGTCGCCCACGCCGTAGTCATCGAGTGTGAGCCCGCGCCTGCGTCTTTGTTCGGATGTTATTGTCTCCAGACGCTGCATGTCGCCCAGGGTGCTCAGGATCCTGTCAACAGCGGCCGGGTTGGCTCTTGCCTTGGCCGGCCTGGTAATCAGCCAGTCGGCGCCGGTCCTGAGACACTCGGTCTCAACCTCGCCTCGAGCCAGCTTCAACATGGTGATCCTGTCGACATTGATCGGGAGCAGGCTGGACGGGGTCTCGGCGGGCGGTGTTGTCTTCTCCCGCATGAGCAGGACCAGTCCCGCCAGCAGACATGTAAAGACCAGCAATGTGATTGTTGTTTTTGTTCTCATGCAACGTCCGGACAAGCGATGTGTCGTACCGCAAAAGGACAGCAGTTGTGGAAGAGCTGCCGGTCGGGTCGAATCAATCGTTCGCTACCAGATCCTCCTGAGCCATACTACTATGCCTAGAATCGCAACGGCGCCAGGTATGGCAACGGTGACCAGCATGAAGACCTGCCATATCTGGAAGTCGTTCATCAGCAGGGTTGCCTGCTCGTAGGGCTTAGGTCCCAAGGCCACCATGGCGTCGCGTTCCACAAGCCAGTTTACGGCGTTGACAAAGAAATCCTCATTGGCTCCTGCAATCTGGCCGTTTGCGACAAAGTCGGAATCGCCTACCACAACAATCCTGGTGGGCTTCAGGGCGATGTTCACGCCGCCTGCCGGGCCGCGTTCGACGGCGAGGGCGACCGGGACCGGTCCCTTGCGGTCGATGGTCGGGTCGAACCGCGGGGTGGTGGCATAGTCAGTGTCAGCCCAGCCTTTGTCAGAACACGAAGCGAGTATACTGACGCGCGGTTTGTCGTCGCGGCCGTTCGCGTTTGAGCTGCCCGCTTCCATGGGAAGGACGGGCCTCGGCAGGCTCAGCGCCATGACAGAGAGGTTCTCGGTAATGGGGTGGGGGCCGAATGAGTGAACATACAATTCCTCACCTGGTCCCAGCAGTGCGCTCAGTCCGGATGACTTGTCTGTGACAACTTCATCCGGCAGGCCTATCGCCCACTCGGACATGAGCGATTCCAGCCCTGACTCCCCGCCGGCGTCAACAAGGAGAAGCAGGCTGCGGTTCGCCTTCAGGTGCGCGTTGATTGCGGCCACCTCTGACTTGAACATGGTCTTTCTGGGTCCGGCGACAACGAGCAGATCGCAGTCCGGCGGAATGCCGGGTTCGTCCGTGAGGCATATTGTCCTGATTTCAAAGTTCTCGAAGCGCAGCGCACGGGCTATGTCAGAATAGCCCGATCCCTTTGCGAAGTCGTCTATGTCATGCTCGCCGTGTCCCTTGACAAAGCAGGCAACGGGACGCCGCACCTCCATGAGCGACAGTATGGCTGATGAAAACTCCCGCTCGCCGCAGAAAGCTGTTTTGACGGTCTTGAGGCCGGTGCCGGGGGTTGTCCAACTGCTTTCGGTTTTGACGATGTCCCGCTCGGGGATGCACCGGCCGTGCGTTCCCGATTCAAACAGGACAACATCAGTACTGCGGAGGTCGAACTTGCGCTTCAGGTTCTCTATCGTCGCGAGATCGCGTGCGGGATCCACCCGTTCAACGATCAGGTTCAGCGAACCGTTCCTGCGCGCAAACTGGCGGTAGGTCTCGAGGAGCCTCATTATATCACGGACCGTCTCCTCTTTCTCCCGCGAGGTTACACCGAAGACGACATGTGCGGTGATGATGCCGCTGAAATTGGAGAGTGTCTGCTTTGTCTTCTGAGAAAGAGAATAGAACTGTCTCCGGCTCACATCACAACGGTAGCGGAAGTGCCGGGCGGAGAGATAGTTGACGAGAACGGTTGCTGTTACGGCGAGAAGCAGCGAAACGAGGACGTTGGCTCCGGTTGTAAGCCGTTTTCGGAGGCTCCATCCTCCGTGGAGCTTCGCCTCCCCTTCTGTGGCCTGGTTGTTCATGTCCGGCATACGTCACCCGTTATCAGTACCATCGCCTTGATTCGATCACTTTCACGGTTGCAAACAGCATGAGGGCCGTCCCTGACAGGTAGATCACGACAGGCCCGGTGTCGACCACGCCGCGGGAAAAATCAAGAATATGCTGGAATGGAGACACGTAGGCCACGACGGAGGAGACCTTGCCCCTCGCGACAGACGTCAGGCCGCCGGCCAGGAAGAGAACGAACATTGAGGCGAAGGAAAACACCGCGGCTACGGTCTGGCTGCTGGAAAGAGAGGACGTCAGCATTCCAACAGAGAGGTAGAATGCCCCTATGAGGAAGAAGATAAGGTAGCCGGAAACAAGAACACGCGTATCCAGCAACTCCATTCCGTCACTGTTCTTCTGGAGTATGAAGGCGTACGCCGCGGTGGGCGCGAACATGATCACGAAGATGGTCAGGGCCGCCGCATACTTGCCCAGCACAATGCTGATCTCCGAGACCGGTGCCGTCATGAGGGTTTCGATAGTGCCGGAGCGCTTCTCCTCCGCGAACAGCCGCATCGTGAGGGCTGTTGCGGCAATGAGCAGCATTCCCAGAAGCGTCGGCGTCTGGAACAGAAGGATGTCGATCCTGGCCGGTTCACCTCTCGAGCACTTGGTAGTGAACCAGAAGCCCCATCCGGACACCGCCAGAACGGCAAACATGGTTATGTAGGTCGCCGGAGAGACGAGATATGCGGCAAGTTCGCGTCGCCATAGTATGCGGAAGTTCTTCAATGGCACATCTCCTCACGGGTCATCTCCACAAAGACGTCCTCGAGGTTCTTTCCAGGTAGAATCTTCAACTCGCGCAGCGGCCACGAACTTGCCGACGCGATGGCCGAGAGTTCAGCCCTCACGTCCCGGCCCTTCTCGCATTCAACTATGAGCGTGCTCCATTCGCCGTCCGACGTGCCGGTGACGTTCTGCACCCCGGCGACAGCCCGGCATTTGCTGATGGCATCGTCAAGCGGTGCTCCGATTTCGGCCTGGCAGCATGAACTGCCCCGCATCAGTCCCACGAGACGTGCCGGCGTATCCGAGGCAACGATGTGACCCTTGTTCATGATCAGGACGCGATCACAGAGCATTTCAACCTCGGAGAGGATGTGTGTGGAGAGCAGGACTGTGTGCCGCTTCGAGAGGCTCTTGATCAGGCTGCGGGTATGGCGTATCTGGTTGGGATCAAGGCCGATTGTGGGCTCGTCAAGGAGCAGAACCTGCGGATTGCCGACGAGGCTGTCGGCCAGACTTACCCTTTGCCTGTAGCCCTTGGATAGCCGGCCTATGATGGACCTGGCCACGTCTGAAAGGCCGCAGCTCTCGATCACCTCATTCACCTTGTCCCTCCGCTTCATGCCTGACAACCCCTTCAGTTTCGCCCTGAAACGTATGTAGTCATGAACGCGCATGTCGTGGTAGAGCGGAGCTCCCTCCGGCATGTACCCGATGATTTTGCGGACCTCAAGTGAATCCCTGACAACATCAAGCCCTGCTATGTTCACGATGCCGCGGGACGGTGGCAGAAAACAGGCAAGGACCCGCATCGTGGTTGTCTTGCCGGCCCCGTTCGGGCCGAGAAACCCGACCACTTCGCCAGCCTTGATGGAAAACGAAATTCCGTCAATAGCAAGCGTCCGCCCGAAACGCCTCGTAAGGTTCTCTACCCGTATCATCATTGCCCCGCGTAAATTGCGCTTTCATCGGCGCATTAGTATGGCCTATTATCCGCTCTCCATGGGCAAGTCAAGACTGGGCAATGCAAACCGGCAGTTTGTCTTTCCGCGGGCGGCGCTCTACCGCGCGGTGACGCACTCATTCTGTGGCCGCGTGAGGGAGGGGGACCGGCCAGGGTACGGCTTTTCCTACAGCGAGAGGCATCTGCAGTGCGTGTGGTTTGACGGGTCGTACAGGCCGGTGGTATTGCGCACGAGAGAAGGGGCTGAAGTTACAGTTGAGAGCCCGGGCCGGTGGAACCTGGAAGCCGGCCCCGATTTTCTCGATGCGGTCCTGGTCATTGGCCCCGAGCGGCGTCGTGTAGCTGGTGATGTCGAGATACATATCAACCCGGCTGATTGGCGGCGGCATGATCACCGGTCCGACAGCCGCTATTCCCGCGTCGTGGCCCACGTCTCCTACTTCCGCGGGGCGTCCCAGAAAATGCATCTTCCCACTGGTGCCGTGGAAATCAGCCTTGAGGACGACCTGAAGGCGGACCGTTTCTTCTCTTTTGAGAGCGTTGATACGTCTGCATACCCTTACGCGGAGAGGCGTTCTCCAACACCGTGCGGGCAGGCTCTTGCCGGCAGATCAGTAGAGTGCGCGGCGACTCTGCTCGAATCAGCCGGCGAGGAGCGCATCCGGTCTAAAGCCGAGCGGATGGGGCACCTGATAGAACAATATGGGCAGGAACAGGTGCTGTATGAGGAGGTCATGTGTGCGCTCGGCTACAAGAACAACCGTGCACCATTCCGTGCCCTTGCGCGTCGCGTGCCTGTGAATGAGCTGCGTGGCGAAAGTGCCGGCGACCCTGGAGCCGCCCTGGCGTTGCTGCTGGGTGTATCTGCGCTCCTGCCGGCAAGGCAATTGGAGAATTGGGACAGGGAAACCAGGGCGTATGTCCGGAAGTTGTGGGACGTCTGGTGGAAGCGTCAGGCCGCCTGGGAGTCGAGAATCCTCCCGCCCGCGTCGTGGTCACTGGCTGGATTGCGCCCACAGAACCATCCAATCCGGCGGATGGCCGCTGCCGCGTCGCTGTTCTGCGGGAAGACTCCGTTCCACGAAAGAGTACTTTCTGCCGGAGCCCTTCCGGCCGCGCAATGGGTTAGCCTGGTCATGGATTCGCTCTCCCGTGATGCCGGCGACCAGTACTGGGATCGGCGGCTGACGTTTGCCGGCCGCCGCCTTGAGAAGATTGTATCGCTTATCGGCGAAGAACGCGCCGCGGCCATCCTCGTTAACGTCATTGTTCCGTTTGTTGCCGCGTCGAACCAGCTGATACCGTCAACGGGTTGCTGGCCGGGCGACCTGCTGCCCCCGGCACATGACGATGGTGTTGCGAGACGTATGGCTTCGGTGCTGTTCGGGAGGGATCACAATCCCAAGTTCTACAGGACAGGGCTGAGGCAGCAGGGGCTGCAGCAGATATGCCATGACTTTTGCGAGAACGATCGCACCGCCTGCAGGGAATGCGCACTGCCGGCGGTTATTGCAGGGATGCCCGGGTGACTTCCCGCCCAAAAAAAAGGACGCACAGGTCACATAACCTGTGCGTCTTTCAACTTCCAGAGTTCGGAGTGCTACTTGACCCTGATCTTCGCACCCAGTTTCAGCTTGCTGGGGTTGATGCCTGGGTTCAGCTTCTCGATCGCATCAACGGAGGTCTTATACTGCTTGGCGACCTTGCCAAGTGTATCCCGTTCCTTGATCGTGAGGAATGTTCCAGGGCCGGTTGCTGCTTCCGACGCGCCGTCCTTCTTGTCGCCCACAGCCGTACCGCCCTTGACTGCTACCGGTTCAGGCTTCTTGGCGAGTTGGTCTTTTATGACCTGAATGTCCTGACCGAGAAGGGCCACGGAATTCCTGGTCTGGCGTACGTCTGATTCGAGCTGCTGGATGCTTGCCACGGAAGTGCTCACATCGTTCAGTCTAGTGTTCAGTTCCTCGCACTTCTGATTGACTGACTTTATGGCAGCTATTCCCAGCACGACGCCAACCACGGCCACGATTCCGATAACGACTTCAACGGCGACATTACCATCCCGAGACATGTATGTTTTCATGCGCTGCAAAATATGCTCTTTTTTGACGACATGCAAGCAAACTTTTCGGTTTTCTACGTTGGGGATTGGGCTGGCGTCAGGGGGATGAAATGACGGCATGGTCACCGGTTCCGCAGGACTGGGCGCCCACTATGGGCAGGTAACACTCGCTGGCGTACTGGAGCACCATCCGGTCCGCTGAGAAACGCCAGGCGAGCGTGCGGATGGCGTCCTTTATCCTGGCGACCCAGTTGCGCGGGATGCCGCTGTTGTCCTGATCATAGTAGAGTGGGACAACCTCCTTCTCAAGCAGTGTGTACAGGGCTTCAGCGTCGCGCCGGTCCTGTTCTTCGTGGCTTACGTGCTCTCCTCCGTTGCCTATTTTGAATCCGTTTGTCCCGTCATATGCTTCGGCCCACCAGCCGTCGAGGATCGAGGCGTTGAGAACACCATTGAAGAGCGCCTTCATTCCGCTGGTGCCACTGGC
>JBAXKQ010000141.1:0-7467 GCA_037135275.1 bacterium | reverse complement strand
GACCCGAATCGTTCCGCCGTGATTCTTCACTGCGCCGTAAGCCGAAGCCAGACCAAGCCCAGTCCCTTTTCCGCTCGCCTTGGTTGTGAAGAATGGTTCAAAAAGGCGCTTTTTTACTTCCGCATTCATGCCAACGCCCGTGTCTGTAACGCTAATCTGCACATACCGCCCTGCAGCCAGCCCCTCGACCGGCTGGGCCTGCTCGAAGTTCACGACGCGCGTGGCGAAAGTGAGCTCTCCGCCCAGTGGCATGGCATCCCTGGCATTCAACCCCAGATTCAAGATGGCATTCTGGAGCTGTGAGGGGTCGGCCACCACAGTGGAGGGCATTGCATTGAGGTGCTGCTTGATGGTAATCCGTTTGTCAACGCTGCGGCATAGAAGATCCACGACTTCCGCAATTACCTTGTGCGTATCAACTGGCAGGCTCAAGTACTTGCCCTTGCGGCCGAAAGCAAGCAGCTGCCGGGTCAATTCAGCCGCATGACGGGCGGAACTGAGGATCTTGACTGCATGACAGTTCAGGGTCTGATCGGTCAGTTGCTCCGCCAGGAGCTCGGCGAAGCCCATGATCCCGCAAAGCTGGTTGTTGAAGTCATGGGCCACGCCGCCAGCAAGCTGCCCGATTGCCTCCAACTTTTCACTCTGGCGAAGGCGATCCTCCATGCGGCGTTGCTCTGTAACATCACGAAAGACCAGGACAACACCCACGATGCTCCCGCGTGAGTCGCGGATGGGCGAACCACTGTCGGCTATGATTCGTTCCGTACCATCGCGGCTGACAATGGCAGTGTTGCTGATCATCCCGCCTGCCTGTCCATCACGCAAGATCCGGGCCGCAGGTGACTCGATGGCCTTGCGCGATTCTGTATTGATGATGTGGAATACTTCATCAAACTGGTGCCCAATGGCCTCTGCCGCGATCCAGCCGGTCAGTTTTGCTGCAATCGGATTCATTCTGGTTATCTCGCCAGCAGCGTCAGTGGCAATCACGGCATCACCGATTGAATCCAGCGTAATCGCCAGCTTCTCTTCGCTTCGCCGCATCGCCTCCTCGGCGCGCTTGCGATCGGTAATATCAAGTTCGATGCCATTCCAGACGACACGCCGATCGGGTGTCTCAAGTGGTGCTGCGGCGAACAAACGCCATCGAATGTCACCGGACTGAAGCCTGGTGCGTGCTTCAACACTGAACGGTTTGCGTTCGGCGAAAGCCTTTGCTTCTGCTGAGGCGATCAGCTGTCTGTCTTCCTCGATAACCTGCCCGAATATCGCGTTTGCATTGTGCAGCGCTTCGTCGGTGGAAATCCCGTGTAACTGCTCGACGCCGGCGCTGAGATACAGGAATCGACGTGCCTGCCCGTCAGAGCCAGCTTCGATTTGATATACCAGACCGTTGGGGAGATTGTCACTGAGTACGCGAAGCTGCTGCTCGCGTGCCTCGAGGGCTGCAATCTTTTCCCTGATGACACCCCTCATCAGACCAAGGGATTCGGCAAGGGATACCACTTCTGTGGTGCCAGCGACGGTCAGGTCATCATCGTAGCGGCCGTGCATGATCTCTTTGGCAATGTGGGCGAGTTTGGCAATTGGCCGGGAGAGAGAGTCGGCCAGCCACACGCCAAGCAGGGCGCTGACCAGCAATAAAGCCGAGCCGAGACAAAGTGCCACGATGAGCTGGCGTCGTTGGCTGGCAAGGAGTGAGTCGATGCGTATGCTTGCGCCGAACATGAAAACACGACCATGAACATCGCGGGCAGGCAAGAGCACCATCCTGCCGTATCCCCACTCGTTTCGAAAGGTGCCATAGGTGGGTTGCATGGACGCCAGCGCCATGGCAAAGGCGGCAGGGTCCGTGTGGCGATCAAAGAATGCGGCGTGATCCCCCTTCGAAAAGTCGCGACTGGTGGACGTGGCGGAAGTGAAGTAGATTGTGTCCGGATCAACGACAAGCACGCTCCATAAATACTGGAGGCCGAATGCATCGCAGATGCGGTTGTTTTCCTTCACAATGCCGGCATACTGTTCAGGCGGGACTGAGGAGCGGTCGCTGATCTTGTCATGAAAGTCGGCCGGCAGCCTGGTTCCGGCGTACGTTGCGCACCTCAGCAACAATTCATCAACCTGCGAAAGTTCTTGGCGGGTTTCAGTAGCGTAGTAGAGCACAGCGGCGATCAATGAAACAAGAAACAGGAACCCGGAGACTGTTCCAGCAATCTTCGTTCGTAGCCGCATAGGCTAATTCCTCTAACTGCGCTGTGACTCACAGGAAGCAGGGCCTGCAGTGTTCCATCCAGCACCGGCACCCTACATTGATTTGACGTTAGCATGCCCATCCGCTTGGACACAATAGAAGAAATGAGTTTCACAATCGTCGCGCTTGAGCCGCTGGATTGCGTCTGTTGATGTGTGTCGGGCGCGACATCGTCCAGCCGTCAGAGCCTTGCGAGTACTTCTTGCTCGCAAGCGAGGACAAAGGAACGGCCTCAATCAGCAACGCCTTTGTGCCCTGAAATGCATCCTACGGTGCCAGGGCGTGCCCGTCAGCGCGCGCGATTCTACCGATGGTGACCACCGACAGCAGGACCTCCCCACGAGAAGCCGTACAAAACCGCGCCGCTGAGACGGAAGCGAAGCGAGAGGGATGCACCATCCCGGCCATCCAGTCCGCCTGTCTCCCACGGCACATGCAGCGCCGCCCCGTCACCGGTAACACGCCGGCTGCGCGCCAGAACCGCTCCGTTGTCGGCCAGCGCTTCGACTACGACGGATCCCCGGACGGCGTCGGCATTCAGGTGGAGCGAGCCGCCCTCGTACGGGCAGGGGCGGGTGAGGATTTCGCCCGGCGGATCGAGAGGTATGCGCGCATACCCTGCCCAGCGGTCTCTGGGCAGGGTGGCCATGCACCAGAAGCCACGCCTCCAGCCGCGGATGGTCCCGTCGTTTCCGCAATAGTATATTCGGATCTTGTCCCCGACAACCACCGGCTCCAGGGCGCTGAAGATGCACCCGCAGTCCATTGACCCGGGTGCTCCACGAGGAATCAGGCAGCGCCCGGGTGCGAACCGTGTCCAGGTCCTGGCATCCGTGCTCACACCGAGTTCCACGTCCACCGTTCCGTCGCCCCAACCATCCGGCGTCGTCACGGTGTGCAACAGCGCCAGATACAGGTTCCCGTAGCGGAACGGCACATGCGTGTGCACTTCGACGTCAGGACTGTAGGCTGAAACCTCTGGATTCGTCCAGTGCTCGAAGTCCTCGCTCTCCATGCGGAGTTTCAGGCGACGGCGCCCTTCGCCGGTGCTCCATGATTGCGTGAAGGCGACATAGCGGCCGATCTCCGAGGCATACAACCATGCGTTATGCGTGTCACCCCAGCCGATCCTGCCCTCGTTCCAGGCCTCTGGCGGCAGGACCCGGTGCGGAAGCTGCCAGGTGAACCCGTCCGCAGAGTAGCTGACGGCAATCCCCATCTCACCCGGACCATGCGGGGCCGCGCTGATCATCTTGAACCGCCGGGCCGGATCGGTTTCGCGCTCGTCACACCTGATACCGCAGCCGATCACACCGCGCATCCAAGAGGTCGGATGGCTGTCCGGGTCGCGCAGAAGGATGTTGTTCCGCCGGCTCCCCATGAACTCGACCCTGTCCAGACTTGGCCGGTGCCAGCTGACGCCATCGTCGGAATAGGCATAGCAAAGGGCAAACTCGCGGTAGCTCCCGGGCTTGATCACGTGATACGCCGGCTGTGGCGGCCAGCCTGTCACTTTCCAGGGTTCACCTCCCGCGTCGGATGTGAGCGAGTCGTGGATGAACGGTGTGTACCAGAGATGGGTGCGGCCGGTAGACGGGTCGCGCCACACGCTCGGTTTCATGTCGTCCCAGCGTGGTTCCCAGGGTACGTCCTCTCGCAAGAGCGGATTCTCAGGCGCCTTGGTGATGGTCCCGAGAACCGGTTCGACCCCATTCATCTCTGCAATAAGTCCGGGTTCCATCAACAGGCGAGTGTAACTCATCCGATGCTCCTTATTCAGTGATCAGGTCAGGGGGCCGGACATTGGATCCGTTTTCGCGAGCACTACTGCTCCGTTGTCCACCCGGTTGCGCGGCGTACCCGCCAGGAAAGCCGCGATATTGCCGACGGCCGCAGCGAGCAGGCGGGACCGGGCCGCGCGCGTTGCCCATGCCATGTGCGGCGTTATGAAACAATTCCTGGCGGTAAGAAGCGGGTTGCCGGTTGCTGGCGGCTCGGCGGACAGCACATCAAGTCCGGCTCCGGCGAGACGTTCCGCATTCAAGGCGGCGGCGAGGTCCTCCTCATTAACAAGCGGGCCGCGCGCTGTGTTGATGAGGATTGCTGTCGGCTTCATCAGTGACAGGCGAGCCGCATTCACCATGCCCCGGTTTTCCCCCGTCAGCGGGCAGTGCAGGCTCACGACGTCGCTCACACGGAACAGGGTGTCAAGGTCCACCGGTTCAACCCCAGCCACAGGGCTGAGTCCACCGGTGCGGGTGTGCGTCAGGACCCTCATGCCACAGGCAAGGGCGATAGCCGCGACAGCCTGGCCGATCCGCCCGAAACCCACCAATCCAAGCGTCATGCCATCCAATTCCACCAGCGGAAAGTCCCAGTAGCAGAAGTCTGCGCTCCGTGCCCAACGGCCGTCGCGGACGGTCTGAGCATGGTGGCCAACATGCTGGGTCAATTCGAGTATCAGCGCAAAGGTCATCTGAGCCACTGAGCGTGTGCTGTAAGCTGGCACGTTCGTGACAACGATGCCATGTTCTGCAGCGGCCTCAACGTCCACCACGTTATAGCCTGTGGCGAGGACCCCTATGTAGCGTAGCCGCGGCAATCTGGACATTTCCTGCCGCCCGATGACTACCTTGTTGGTAAGGACGATCTCAGCCTCTTGCGCCCGCTCGACAGCCAGCGCGGGTTCCGTCCTCGGAAAGACCCGGCAGTTTCCCAGCGCTTCCAGACCAGACCAGGCAAGGTCGCCCGGGTTGACGGTGTGACCGTCGAGAACCACAATGTTCACGCTCTACCACTCACCTTTCTTCCCGAATTTGCCGCGCGCAGCCCTGCCGAATGCCTCCCCGGCGGCGTTGATGCCAGAGAGAGTCTGCGAGATGCTCCTGCCGGCATCCCCTCGGGCAGCAGGAATCAGGGTGTTGCACTCGTTGCTGTCCATGAAACGCGAGGCTTCAAGCAGGCCTGCCTCATCCTCCGGCGGAATGACGAGGAAGCCGTGCTTGTCCGCGTGAATCAGACGGCCTG
Organism: bacterium; assembly: GCA_037135275.1. Lineage (GTDB taxonomy): Bacteria > Verrucomicrobiota > Kiritimatiellia > SPBP01 > SPBP01 > JBAXKQ01. Next base: position 2,186 of record JBAXKQ010000141.1, on the reverse strand, counting down.
GCTGCACCTTGCGCCCGAACACTTCGACCTCGCAATTCCAGCTAACGGGGCAGGAATGAGCGTGTCCAACACAGAATCTGCGGGCGATGGCCTTGAATCCGACGCTGGTCATCTCGTCAAGATCACGGATGGCGCCATCAGTGATTGTGCCGACGCAACCCAGAGCGCGGTGGATGCCGCTGTTGACCTCGCCCCAGAACGCGCCGATAACCCGCGGCTTGTCCAGATCCTGCACCACCACGATCTTTGGTCCAGGCACTGACGCGATATACTCGCGGTATTCACTCCAGGCAGTTGGATTGCGCTTCGGATGCTGAGGACTGCTCGGCTCGAATTGCACGGTGACTGCGTAGCCGACCATGGGGCCCATCTGCGGCATGAAGTCCTTGCATTCCTCGAAGTTGAAGCCCTCCGATGCCGCATCGTGCCTGGTTATCTGCTCCCAGCCGTTGTAGATCGTGGGCGTGTTCCATCGTTTGAGTTGCAGCAGTTCGGCATCAGTCAGCGGCATTGCCTTGTCCCTTCCGGTTTGCGAAGAAAGACCCTCGCGGCCCGGCACAGCCTCGCCCCTCCAGTCGCCGTGTTCCATGGGAACTCGGCCGCTTCATAGAGGGTGACCTGAGGTGTGCCGGAGCTTTCAACGCAATCCATTTTTCAACTCGTCCTCTCCGTTCACTCCAATGCGAAAGCCGTAAAGATCTGCATTTCGAACGTAGAATCTCAATCGCACGGGACGGCCCTGCAATGCGGCGGTGTTCGGTTGCGTTCGCCACCGAACGGGCAGATCCACCCCGTCCCCTTGGACCGGCATGCAGTCATGGAACGAAAAGCCGCCCTCCACTGGGGCGGAGTGGATATCGTCGATCCCCCCCGCAGGTGCTGTGGCAATTTCCACGCGGATCTCGCCTCGCGAGGCGTCGGCGTTGAGGCACAACTGCCCTGACGGAAGCAGCAGCGGCTTTGTATACAGGATTGCCGGGTGCGTTCCGGTGGCCATGCTCACGTAGCGGTCTCGCGGGTAGGTGGCCAGAGCCGCGTTCCAGCTCGGGGTCCGGTCCTTGTAGTACGGCGTCCCGTCTTTCAGGCGTTCAAGATGATCGCCGTCCTTGGCCATGTAGTAGAAATGGTCTGTTTCGCCGACGGTGACAGGCGTGCCGGTGTAGGCGCACCGGTCGAAGTCATCATCATTCGCACCGTGCGGTAGCCAGACCTCGCGGTTGGCGACGCGGTGCCACGTGTGACCACCGTCGCGGCTGGTAACCAGCTGGAGGTCGGTGGTGCCCTTCCGTGTGCAGTAGGCCGGCAGGTCGCAGGCAAAACGGAAGTTCTCTTTCTCGATGAACGGCGGCATGTACTCCGGACTCGTGCGATCGGAATGGAACACGGCCATGAAGCCCAGCCACAGATCGCCGTTGCGGACCACATTGATCTCCATGAACTCATCGTAGCGCTCGAGCGTGTGCGGGTCGGACGCGTCGGGATACAGGACGCCGCGCGACGACCACTGCTTGAAATCGCGCGAGCTGTGGCGGGCGATGTCGCGCGATGGAAACCAGCGTGGCGCAGTTCCCTGCATGAACATGAGCCATTCCCCGTGGATCTCGTCCCAGCCGTTGAAGTTGGCAAACCCGCGCGGGGACAGCGATCCGTCGATCGCCGTCAGCTTTCGCCGCCAGTCGGGATCGTGAACAAAGTCCGGGAATTCCGGGGCAAAGAAGAGCGCGGCATTCATGGCCTGCGCGTAATGCGACCTGGCTGCGGGCGTTCCAAGACCGGTCCGAAGGCGCAGCAGAAACCGTCGCTCTGGATCGGCAACATTACCGTCACGTCCCAGATCGCGGATGAAGTCGAATGGCACGCCGCAATTGTTCTCGCGCGTCCGGCCGCAGATCCGACCGTCGCGGAACAATGGTGTGTCGCACAACCCCAGGACCGGCCGCTCCCAGTGAATGCCGTCCGCACTGGTTGCATACGCCCACTCGGTGGCCGCACCCAGATCTGCGGGGTCACCCTTCCTTCCTATTGACGCATGAAAGGCCTCGATTTCCGGATCCAGCCAGTTGACGCGGTAGATTGCGTGGAACCGGCTGCCATCGTACATGGGCTGGAACATGCCAATACCGTGTTCCCACTGTTGCCGGTCGGGGAACAATACACCATGTTTGCGCGGCATCCTGATCCGGCGG
>JBAXKQ010000140.1:0-7608 GCA_037135275.1 bacterium | reverse complement strand
GATGATTCAACTATGGCTCCCGTTCTACGAAAAGCGACATATCGATCTGGAAGCAACCTGCAAAGAACGACTATTGGCCATCAGACCAAGAACTCTCGACAGGCTGCTTTGCCATGCCCGCAAGAAACACGGACCCCGGGGCCTGTCAGGTACCAGACATGGCGACTATCTAAAGAATGCGATTCCGATCAAAGTGAGCCACCATGATGTGACGGAACCTGGTTTCATCCAGGCAGATACGGTGGCGCATTGTGGCAACTCATTGGACGGGAGTTTTGTCTGGAGCCTCACGTTTACGGACGTTTTCTCGGGCTGGACGGAAAATGGCGCAGTCTGGAATAAGGGACAATACGAAGTGCACCAGTTACTGAAGAACATCGAGGATCGAGCCCCCTTTGCAATGAAGGGTTTCCATACCGACAACGGTGGCGAGTTCATCAATCACCACCTGCACAGCTACTACCGTGATCGCCCTGTACCAGTGCAGATGACAAGGGGGCGCAGCGGAAAGAAGAATGACAACCCGCATGTAGAACAAAAGAACAATACTCACGTCCGACTGCTTCTGGGTTACCAGAGAATCGGAGATCCAACGTTGGTTCAAGACATCAACTTGCTCTACGAGGCCGCGAACCTATTGAATAACTTCTTTTGCGCCAACCGACGACTTGTATTCAAGGAGCGAAGAGGGTCCAAGTACTACAAGAAGTACGATCAGCCCGCCACCCCTTGTCAGCGGTTGCTTGCCTCAGGCCGACTCAACGAAGCGCAACTCACACACCTGGCCCAAGTCCGTGACAATCTTGACCCTTACAAGTTGCGCACTCTGATCGATGCCAAACTAGACACCATCTTCCAAAAACTTCGGTAACATCAATTATGGCGCAACCACATGCTACTGTTTGTTTGCTTCGGTAACATTTTATTCTGGCGCAACGCGTGGAATGGGATGCCGGCTATGTGACACTACAAGATCAACGGCGAGAGGTTGTCGGAGCCCGCCCCCGTTCTTGGCGCCTATCTGGGGACTGGCGTACCAGGCAAGATCGCGCTGCGCATTCAAACACACCGGAGCACGGTTCGTTCTGCGCTACGCTCCGGACGAACCGTGGTGGGCGATACTGGACTTGAACCAGTGACCTTCTGCGTGTCGAGCAGACGCTCTAGCCAACTGAGCTAATCGCCCTCTTTCACCGCCGCCAATTCTGGAATTGGCATCAGAGATTGTCTCTATTGGCAAATGCCGCCTGCCATGTCAATAGGAAACCTTGAAAAGCGTACCTGACAGCCAGCCGGAGTCTTCCCTGTCGGAGATACAAATCGTCTCGCCAGGCCTCCATGTGAGCCTCAACCAGACCTTTCCCCGGCACAATCCTTCAATGCCGGTCGACTCCACAACTCCACAGGTTGAATTGCCGCCGAGAGACGGCACCGTCACACCGTCCACGACATAGTTTGCGGCAGTCTGAACAAGACATGCGTTAGTGTGGTTCATCCACGTTGAGTCGGCAACAACTGACGCCACCCTGAGGAACTTCTCGCCTTCGCAGACAGTGCACTTCCCGGTACCGCCGCATTTGATACACGATGGCTTGCCCGCGCAGTCCGGGCACTTCCCTGCGCCGGCGCAGCGGCTGCACTGTGTTGAGACGGTCCTTGTGTCCTTGCACACGGAGCATCCGACAATCCGCTTTCGTCCCTGGCACACACTGCACTTGCCCGAGCCGTTGCACAACGGACATGGCAACGTCCTGCGTCCCTGGCAGCCAGGGCAAACAATCCTCTTCCTTTTTTCAAACTTGCCGCGGCCATTGCAGACAGCACATGGCCGCATCAATTCGTTGTTGAAACCGCCTGCCACCTTGCCGACTCCTCCGCACTTCTTGCATTCGGAGGATTCTGTTTCAATGGAATAGCCCTTACCTTCGCACTTTGCGCACTGAAAGGACTTCTGGGTGAGACAGTTCGAGCAGAAACCTGTGCCCTTGCAGCCCACACACAGGCACAGGGTACAGGCAGCCCGCCTCACCCCCACCCCGCCGCATTCGGGACATTTCTTCTCGCCCTTGCAGGTGGCGCACACACCAGCACCCCTGCACTCCTTGCACCGCCCGTCGGTGCAGGCTTGGCATACCTGCAGCAGGAGCACGGTCTGACGCCTGCCGGCAGGCAGGACGTGGTTCCAGAACTCATCACGAACCTGGTCGCTTTTCAGCGAAGCTTCAATGTCCCTGAGAATCACACCAGCATCCTGCACCCTGCCTGCGCAGAGAGTTTGCGAGTACTGCCGCCACTTCGCGGCCTGGTCGGCAAATCTGGACTCCCACCCCTCGACAGACTGCTGCTGGGCCGGAGCCCGGCCCTGGAACAACATGAGCAGGACAAGCACGACAAGAAAGTGCAGAGTCGTTGTATTGCGACCTCTCGTATTGCCTGTGATCATTTTCATCTTCTCACCTGCGGCCAGTCTACCACTTGCTGATTTCGCCCACGACCTTTACGCAACGAAACCCGATCATCGGTTCGCCTGCTGGAGAACAGCCTATCGACAGCTTGTCGCCCGCAGCCCCGGCCCGCCAGGTCGTCAGCAGTTCCTGTGCTGGACTCAAATACGAGCCGCCCCTGTAAGCATGAGCGGTGCCGCCCTCAGGGCCCTGGGGATTCACCATTGGCGCCAGCGGGTAGTATGCCGGATCGTACCAGTCACTGACCCACTCTGCAGCGTTCCCGCCAATATGAAAGAGACTGTACGGGCTGACAGCTGCCAAACCTGTCCATTTGAAGTTGCCAGCCTTCTGGGCTGCAAGGGCCTCCGCAGGCCAAAGTTCGGCAACAGGCCACGTCGCCTGCGGCAGCGAAATCGCCCTTGCCGGAGGGGCCTTCTTCACTCCCACCGTCTCCAGAATGCCTTTCTTTGGCGGCGGCGGAGGATTCTGCCTTGTCATCTCCCCGGCAAGGAAGCTGCGACCTTCAGCCGAGTTGACCACCATCGCCGACGGCTCGACAATGCCCCATGGGTATTTGCGCATTCTTGGCCCCCTTGAGGCCTTCTCCCACTCCGCCTCTGTAGGCAGTCTCTTCCCTTTCCACCTGGCATAGGCATAGGCATCCATCCAGTCAATGCCAACAACCGGCTGGTCGTCGCCGGAAAAAGCCGGGTTCTTTGACCCCTGGGATGTATGATCCTTAAGTGCCGGGGCCAGCGGATGCTCGTATGACGCATCACCGGTTCGCGTCACGTGGGCGACAAATGCGTTGTAGTCCCTGTTCTTCACCTCATACCTGTCGACGAGAAACGCCTCCACGTACACGAGGTGCAGGGGAAAGTCGCTCTCGCCATAGGCTGCCTCTTCGCGACCCATAAGAAAGTAACCGCCGGGAATATAGACCATATCTTTGGGCATCAGGTAACTCTTCGGGAGCGCCGCCTGCCCCATACCGGCATCAACATACGTCTTCATGAACTTTATCTGAAGGTCGATGATAAACCTGAGGTTCATGTCCCTTGAGACAGTCTTGGGGTCTGCCCCGCGTCTCTGGGCCTCTTCGGGAATGACCTTGTTCACCCATAGTTTCAGGAAGACATCCAGCTCCTTGGCGGCTGCCGCAAAGTCCTTCTGCTTCAGATTCTGGGTGACACTGCTCTTGAGAGTTTCCGGAAGCTTTTTCAAAATGGTGGATTTGCGTTCCCTGGCAGCGTCGTACTTCAGTTTTGCCTCCGCGTCACCCGCAAAAGTGGGCTGATCAATGCCTGGAAATTGCTGCACGAGAGTCTTCATGGCTACACCGTCTGACTCGTACTGCGCGATGGCATTCAATGTCTGCGACATGACGCTCTCGTCAACCTTGCTCATGCCGGCCTCAAGCTCATCCAGCTCCCGCTTGAATGCCCTGCGCCTGCCTGCAACCTCGGGGGCCTCCTTTGCATCCTTGCTGTGTGCGAGGAATTCATCGAGCAAGCTTATTGCCAGCTTGCATTCATCCCTGTCTGGCCTCAGACGCTGGTCAATGACGAACCGTTTGAGCAGGTTGCCGGCCAGAACCGGGGTGATGTCCTTTCCCGCAACCGACACGACCTGCTCCCGTGGATATGTCAGGACCGTGGATGCCCCGCCTATCACCTCCCGGATGGAAACCACATCAAGGGTGTCGGCAAGGAGTGTGCCTTCGTGCTGCTGCCCGTTCTTGAGTGTCACAACTGTGACTGACTCATCCGGCACCAGCTTCTTTGCCTCCTCTGAGAGGTCATCCCTCGTGAGGGCCAGAGCCAGGGCCGGTAGGACCACACACATCAAAGCGGTGTAACGAATCAGGCGCTTCATACTGTTTTCCCCCATGACACGGAACACCCCATGTTCCGGCCAATAGACTAGGGCACGAAATAACACCTGTCCAGAGTGAACGCATTCTCAATATGGTTGAGCTCCGGGTCGCCCAACTCCTGCGAACCCGTTACTTCCACAACGTCGAACCGGAAGTTTATGGACGGGAAGTGTATTCTCTTCAGGTACCTCACCGCGGCCCGGGACAGGGCATGGCGCTTCTCACGTTTCACCGACGACGCCGGCCGGCCGTATTGTTTCGACTTCCTTGTCTTGACCTCGACGAACACAAGCGTTTCATCATCCCTTGCGACAATGTCTATTTCGTCCCGCGAGTCAAGCCGGACCCTCATGCCGAGGATCCGGTACCCCTTCTTTCTGAGCATGCCGGCCGCAAGCTCCTCACCCCAAATACCAGTTGCGTTCCCGTCGCCAGCCGGGCTCATTCAGGCTTCTCCTGGTTGCGACATATCCGCCCGGCATCCATGACGGGCCTGAACGAAAAGCGGTGAATTGGCGTGGGACCGTGCTCGAATAGAGCCTTCATGTGCTCCTTGGTACCGTAACCCTTGTGCTTCGCAAAACCGTATCCGGGGTAGGTGCTTTCCAGCTCAACCATAATGCGATCCCTCAGCACCTTTGCCACGATACTGGCGGCTGCAATGGAAAGGCTGCGGGAGTCGCCCCGCACGATGGCGGTTGAAGAACACGGCAGACCGGGAACGGGAAGCCCGTCGACCAGCGCATGATCGGGGAGTGGCGCAAGCTGCTGCAGCGCCCTGCACATGGCTGCGTGGGTTGCGCACGCAATATTTACGCGGTCGATCTCGATAGAATCCGCGGATCCAATGCCTATCTGGACGTGCGGACAGCCGACCAGGAAGTTGTAGATTGCCTCGCGCTTGCGCTCAGGCACCTGCTTGGAGTCATTGACTTCGGCCAACAGGCCGTCAGCCTCAGCCTCAAGGAACTTGCGGTCAAAAACGACGGCCGCGGCAACCACTGGCCCTGCCAGCGGACCGCGGCCCACCTCATCGACCCCGGCCAGCCTCGTGTGCCCGTCTTTCCAAGCCTGATGTTCGAACTCCAGCAAGTGCCCCTCTTGGCGATCCCGGGCACCCCACGGCGTCCGGGATTAGCCCGGCTACTGCTGCTCCGCCCGAACGGCCTCTCTCAGCTTGGCTTTCTTACCGCCAAGCTCGCGCAGGTAGTAAAGTTTCGCGCGCCGCACCCGCCCGCTCTTGACCATGTCAATCTTGACCACGTAGGGGGAATGCACCGGAAAAATACGTTCCACGCCAACGCCATGCGATATGCGCCGTACAGTGAATGTCTCCGTACTCCCGTGCCCCTTGCGGGCGAGGATGGTCCCGGTAAAGACCTGGATACGGTCCTTCCCGCTCTCACTCACCTTAACGTGGACGTCAACCGTGTTGCCGACCACTATGCTGTCCGAAAAACTGTCAGGCTTCAGCGATGTCTTGTTTATCTTTTCCACCAGTCTAGTAATCATGTCTTGGGACCCCCTCCGCTGCTCTTTTCTGTCTCCTGTGCGCCCGCCTTGCCTGCGGACGGCTTACCTTCATGTCTACCACTCCCGATCTCCCCACCCGCCATGAGATCGGGCCTTCTCTGCATCGTCCTTATCCTGGCCTGTTCTGCCCTCCATCCGGCGATCCTGCCGTGGTCCCCGCTGCGGAGCACCTCCGGGACCTCCATCCCGCGAAATACAGGCGGCCGCGTATACTGGGGATACTCCAGCAGACCCCCGTTGAACGACTCCTCTTCGGTGGCACCCTCGCCACCAAGCACGCCAGGGATCAGGCGCACAACAGCGTCAATCACCACTGCGGCAGCGAGCGTACCGCTGGTGAGGACGTAGTCGCCGATGGATATCTCGTCGGTCGCCAGACCTACCCGCACCCGCTCATCAACGCCCTCATACTGCCCGCAGACAAATACCATGTGCCTGCATTCTGCAAGCTCCCGCGCCACGTCCTGCTTGAACGGACGCCCCTGCGGGGTCATCAGTATGACCTTCGCATCCGGAGTCCGCACCGACTCCACCGCAGCAAACAACGGCTCGGGCATCATGACCATCCCCGGGCCGCCGCCGTACGACCTGTCGTCAGTGGTCCTGTGAACGTCCGTTGCAAAATCCCTGGGATTGACCGTGCGGAAGTTCACATGGCCGAGCTTAGCCGCACGCTTCATCATGCTTTCATCGAGGAAGCCCTTCAGCATCCCCGGAAAGATGGTGACAATGTCTATCGCAACTGGATCGCTCACTCTTTACCGACCACCTCCAGAATCACCCTCTTCTTAGCCCTGGATGACAAAGCATCCAACAGAACACGCATGGCGCTGATAGTCCGGCCACTTCTGCCGATCATACGCCCGACATCCCGCTTGTCGCAGCGCAATTCCAGCACCACGGTTCTGGCACCGCTGATCCCGGCGACGGAAACTTCGGCCGGGTAGTCCGCGAACTTCCTGGCCATTTGCTCAACCAGATCTTTCATGCCTGGATTTTCTGGGGCGCCTTGTTCCGTTTCATCAGGCTCTGCACCGTCTCGGACACAACAGCTCCCTTGCCCGCCCAGTATTCGATCCGGTCGACCTTGATTTCAAAGTTCCTGCCCTTCTTCTTGGGATCATACCATCCAAGAAGTTCCAGGATTCTGCCATCACGGGGCGACCGAGAATCTGTCGCCACAACCCTGAAGGCGATATCGTTGTTTGCCCCGGTCCTACGCAACCTTATTTTAACCGACATTTGCTTCCTCCTTGCAGACCAATGATCCTGTCATATCAACGGAACCTTTGCAACAGTTCCTTTTTACCCTTCAACTGCCCAAGCTTCTTCCCCATCTTTCTGGCCTCAGTGAACCGTCGGAGCAGATCGTTCACCTCGCCTGCCGTGGTGCCGCTCCCGCCGGCAATACGCCGCCGCCGACTGCCGCTTATGATCTCCGGACGCCGTCTTTCCTGCGGCGTCATACTCAGAATCATCGCCTCCGCTTTCTTTGTAAAACCCGACAATCCAGCAGAAGCCCCCTCTGGGACAGCAAGTGAACCGCGCAACTTACCACCAAAAGGCAGCATTTCAAGAAGATTCTCTATCGGACCCATCTTTCGCATCATCCTCAGTTGGCTGAGAAAGTCATCAAGGTTGAAGTTGCTCGAAAACATCCGCTCCTCGGCTTTCGCCATATCCTCGCGGTTGAATTTTTCCTGAGCCTTTTCGACGAGACTTACAATATCGCCCATTTGCAGGATTCTGGAT
>JBAXKQ010000139.1:0-7629 GCA_037135275.1 bacterium | reverse complement strand
CGCCGCCGCCGGAGTGCCGCCCGCCGCCGCCGCCGCCGCCGGCCACCACGAGCGTTTCCACCGGGCCGCCAACGACTATGCTCAGCGTTGAAGTCGTCACGTTGGTGAACGTGTGGATGCGGTAGCCACCTATATCCTCAGTCTTGTCACCGCCCAGGGCCAGGGCGGTCCACTTCGTGACGAAGACGGAGGATGACTCGGCCCACATTTCGCCGAAGCTGTTGGTTGCATAGAAGCGGTAGTAGTAGCGGGAGAAGGGTGAAAGGCCGTCAATGTTCGTGGAAAGCGAGGCGCCTGTGCTGAAGGATCCGAAATCGTTCGTGTGTTCCCAGTTTGTGGCCACCGTGCCGCCATCGGTGGCACCCCAGTAGACAATGGCTGTGGCTGTGTATGCGCCGTTTGTCCACAGGACACCGTTGAGAACTGCGGAGTTCAGCAGGACATTGGTTGGGGCAAGGTTGGCTATCACGGGACTTCCGGGCGTGGAGAATGGAATCGCCTGACCCCAGCTTTCGCCCTGCGTATTTGTCACATAGCAGCGGTAGTAGTACGAGACATCGCCGGCGAGATCCGTTGCCTGGCAGGTGAAGGTTCCAGGGCCGATCTCCCCGAGATTGTTGGTTCCCAGCCACCCTTCGCGGGTCTCGCCGGGATCACTTGTTCCCCAGTAGACACTGACGGAACCGTTGACCATCAACAGGCCGTTCAGCCACGCGCTGGTCTCCAGGATGTTTGTCGCGGCGTACGTGGTGATCGGTATGGTGTACCTGACTATGACGGTGCCTGAACCGCCGCGGCCTCCGCCGGTGCCGCGCCTTCCGCCGCCGCCACCGCCGCCGGTGCTGGGCACGCCGCTTTCACCAATTCCATCTCCCCCGCCGCCGAATCCGCCGACCCCACCGTCGGCAGTGCTGTAACCGCCGCCGCCGCCACCACCGGCGTACCACGTAGCGGTCCCGCTGATGTCGTACTGGAGGCCGTCCCCGCCGTCGGCTCCGTTGGTGCTTGTGCCGTTGCCGTCCACGCCCGGTGCGCCGGCGCCACCGCCGCCACCGGCCCCGCAAGGATACCACGGGACCATGCCGATATTGGTGCCGCCGCTGCCGCCGTTGTTGCCGGCTTCCGGGGCGAAGGCCGTGCCGGTGCCGCCTGCGAAGCCGCCGGGGCCGCCGCCACCGCCGCTGGCGCCGTCGGCACCGATGCCATCGGAACTGCCGCCGCCGCCGCCGTGTGCAATGAGGCTGGCGAAGACGGAGTTGCTCCCGAAGCCGCCGGTATGGACCAGGCCGCCGGCGCCGCCGGCGCCGACGATCACGGTGTAGTTGCTCCCGGTGTCGACAGCGAATCCATTGCTGTAGATCAGGCCGCCGGCCCCGCCGCCGCCGCCACTCCACATGGCGCCTGCGCCGCCGCCGCCAACAACCAGAACTTCGACTTCGCCGCTTCCGGTGACATCAAAGGTCGAGCTGCCTGTGTTTGTGAAGACATGTATGCGGTAGCCGGGGGTGGTGTTGGTGATGCTTCCGCCGGCAGCCTTGACGCCCAGCGCAAAGGTCTGCGCACTTGATGCCGCAAGTAAAATAGCCGCAACTGCCGCCGTCCAGGCTGCGCCCAGGTGGTTTATACGCATTTTATCGCCTCCAAGTAGTTCAGCTATCATATGGTAGGCACGTCCGGAGCCAAAGTCGAGTGCGTTTCACCGTGGGACGAAGCGAGCAATCAATTGCGGAAGTCACGCAGTTGTGATACCACACTGGAGTCCTGCAGCCGGGCGATTGTACCTTCTTATTATCAGCCGGGCAGGGGAGGGGCTTCATTTATGCTCAAGCAGCTAGACCTGAACGGAACATGGCGGGTGCGTTGGTCGGACGGACAGCGTGGGCGTACTGAATTCGCGAACCGGGAGGTTACCGACGAGGCCCGGTACATTGACGCCAGGGTTCCTGGCGAAATCCACCTGGATGTCTGGAGGCAGGGCTGGATCAAGGATCCGTACACCGGAACCGGTTGCCTCGCGGCGCGGTGGGTGGAGGAATGCATCTGGAGTTACCGCCGTTTCTTTGATGCCCCGCGCGACTCAATGAAGGGACGGGCATGGCTTCACTTCGAGGGCCTGGACCTGGCTGCCACGATTGTTCTCAACGGGCAGGAGATAGGAAAGCACAGCAACTCATTCCATCCCTGCCGCATCGAGGTTACCGGCAAGCTCAAGCCAGGCAGGAACCTGCTGACTGTCCACCTTGACGGCGGGTTGTTCCATGTGTCGGAGAAGCAGTCTGAGGGTTGGGGAATGGGACCAGATGCCAAACTGCACAAGCGCAACTGGCTCCGCAAGCCCCAGTGCCAGTTCGGCTGGGACTGGTCAACTCGTCTCATAAATGTCGGCATAACAAAGCCCGTCAGGCTTGAATGGACGTCCGACCCTGTTCGTGTTGACACGTTTACCCCGCTCGCTGACCTGTCGCAGGATCTGGCTACAGGTACAGTCAGGGGCAGGCTGTTCGTCGAGGGGCTGATGGAGAAGCCGGTTCGCGGCAGGCTGACGGTCGGGGTTGTAGGATCCGGGCGGAGCACGACAGTGGATGTAGAGATCAGACCCGGGTTGAATCAACTCGAGGCCGTTGTGCTGGTCGACAAACCCGAACCATGGTGGCCGGTGGGGCACGGCCGGCAGAAGCTGTACACGGCCAGTGCATCGCTGTCGGTTGGCGGCAGGACGCTCTGGAACCGGTCGGTGAAAGTCGGCTTCCGCCATGTGCGGATCAACCAGGATAAGCATCCCGAGAAAGGGCGCTACTTCACCATCGAAGTCAACGGCAGGCCGATCTTTATCAAGGGCGGCAATTTCGTGCCGATGGACATGATCTTCCCCAGGGTCGGCCGGAAGCATTACGACAAGGTCACAGACCTGGCGCTTGAGGCCAACTTCAACATGCTGCGGGTCTGGGGCGGCGGGTTGTACGAATCCGACGACTTCTATGAGCTGTGTGACCGGAAAGGCATCCTGGTCTGGCAGGAATTCATCTTTGCGTGCGGTAAGTATCCGGTTCAGGATGAGAGCTTCCATAACAGCGTCAGGGAGGAAGCCCGGTTCAACATACGGCGGCTGGCGCCTCACCCGAGCCTTGTGGTGTGGTGCGGCAACAACGAGATGGAGTGGGGTGCGTGGCAGTGGGGTTACGACAGGGGTGTCGTGTACCCGGACTACGCGTTGTTCCATCTGACCCTCCCGCGCCTCCTGGCCGAGGAGGATCCAGGACGCTACTACCAGCCGAGCTCGCCATATTCGCCGGACGGCCTTTTCGCGAACGCCGATGAGGCCGGCGACCAGCATCCGTGGACTGTCGGTTTCAGCAATACAGATTTCAGGGACTACCGTAGGATGATCTGCAGGTTCCCCAACGAGGGAGGCACGCTTGGGCCGACGTCCCTGCCGACCATGCTCGCTTGCCTGCCGAAGGGACACCGGCATGTGCAGTCCTTTGCCTGGCAGATACACGACAACTCCATAGACAGCTGGGGGGAGCCGAGCTATCCGGACCAGATGATCCAGCAGTGGCTTGGCAAGGATATCCGCCGGATGAGCATTGAGGAGTTCACATACTGGGGCGGACTGGTCCAGGGCGAAGCGCTGCGCGAGTACTGCGAGAACTTCCGGCGGCGCATGTTCGACTCATCGGCCGCGATATTCTGGATGTACAACGACTGCTGGCCCGCGACGCGGAGTTGGACAATCGTGGACTACTACCTGCGGCGAACGCCGGCCTTCGCATCTGTCCGGCGCGCCATGCAGCCGTTGCATGTGGTCGTGGCCGAGGAAGGCGACAACATAGTGGTGTTCGGAGTCAATGAGGGTGCTGACGAGTGGGCGGGCGCCGTCCGCTACGGGGTTTTCAACCTTGCCGGAGGGATGCAGATCGACCGGACGGAGAAGACGGTCCTCCCTCCGAACGCATCGACCAGGATTTCCTCGTTCAAGAAGCGCTCCTGGAGGCATCAGGCCGCATCCGGTGCCTTTGCCATGCTTATGGAAGGGAAGAGCGTTGTCGCGCGCAACCGGCTCTTCCTCCCCTTCTTCAAGGATCTGAAGTGGGCTAAGCCACGGCTGAAGGTCAGGGTGACCGCCGGGAGAGCGATCTTCACCAGCGACACATTCGTCTGGGGCGTCTGCCTTGATCTGGACGGCAGCAAACCGACGCCGGACAACTTCTTTGATGTCTATCCCGGCATTCCGCACGTCATTCCCTGGAAGGGTGCCGGCAGGCCGGAGGTGAAGTTTGTAGGCAATCTGTCCGCCGGGCGGTGACATCAGGTGCAAGGGGCGAATGAGCACAGTACTGAAGAAATGTGAAGAGTTCCTTGCCGGGCTTGCGGGCGCCAGGTGGTTCTGGTTCATGGCCGGTGCCATGGCCGTGGGCGTCTATTCCGTCCTGCATGGCATCTACCTGAACAATGACATCGACAACGCCTGGACGACGGCGTGGATATACAACTTCACGAGGTACGGCAGCACTCATGATGTTGTCTTCTGCGACGGTGATGCCACCTACTGGGGGGTCCGCTTCTTCTCTCACCTGTTCTGCTGGCTGTATGGCGGCGTTGCCTCGGTAACAGGCTTCGACCGCAATTCGCTGCAGGTCATTTCAATCGCCCTGATGGTGGCGGGGTTCTATTTCTGGTTCAGGATCGGCAGCACGCTGCTTGAGGATCGTCGCAGCAACGCGGTCTTCATGGTGCTGCTTGTGTTCTCCGGAGTGGCTGTGGCCGCGGCCATGAAGATCCGCGTGGACGCGCTGGTGTTTGCCTTGTCGGCTCTGTCGTTCCTCCTGATGATACGGGCCCGGTGGTTCCTGTCGATTCTCGTTGCATGCGTGGCGGTCGAAACCCATCCGATCGGGATTACAGCCTTCTGCTATCTGGGTGCATATCTCCTTGCATGCAGGCGTGAGGTGCTGCTCGACTGGAAGCGCCCGCGGGCCCTCCTGCTGATGATTGCAGGCGGACTTTGCGGTGTGGCGCTCTATGTGGGACTGCACCATTCCGAGCTTGCCTCCATGGGAGCCATGGTCCAGAACGCCACCCGTGAGCGCGGTAACTTCCTCTACATGCACTTCTTCGGGCGTGGATCGTTGCCGTGGCGCTACTTGCCGGAGCTCCTGTTGTTTGTGGCGGCTCTTGTGGCTCATTTCATCGTTTTCCGCCGCCGGAAGGCGTTCTTTCCGATCGCCGTGGCAATGCTGCTGGCCTGTTCGATGCTCATCAGGCGCGGCAACTTCCACTACGCGCTGTTTGCGTATCCGGCTTTCCTGCTGCTCACGGCCAACGTGGCAGGGAGGCTGAGTCGAGCTCTTCCCGCTCTCCTGGCGGTGGGCTGGCTGGTCCTGATGGTGCCGCAATTCACCTTCCTCGCGATCCGGAACCAGCCCGGCCGTGACTTCAATGACTATGTGGCGACGCTGAAGAGGACGGGGATTCCCGAGGCGAGCGCGGTTTACGGCATGCCGAGCGACTACTTCGCCTTCATGGATTATCCCGGCTTCCGCACGCTGCCGTTGTGCAGGAAGGACAGGGAAGCCTATCTTATCGAGCATTCCGGAACCATCTACATGCAGCCCGGCTTCAGGTGTGATCTTGACTATGATCCGTTGCGCTGGTCGCTGGGGAAGATCTCGGAATTCAGGCCGCGATCCGGCGGGCTTGTCACGATATGGAAGGTTTCAGCCAGGAGTCCGAAAGGCGATATCCAGTCCAAGCGAGGAGACCTGCAATGAAGAAACTGTCCATTCTTGTCCCATGCTACAACGAGGACAAGGTGTTGCCGCTCCTGAGGAAGGAGCTGACCGCCTTCCTCTCAACGTTGGCCGGGCGGGCTCTTGACTACGAGGTGATCCTTGTTGATGACGGGAGCAAGGATCTTACCTGGTTCCTTATCAACGAGTGGGCCGAGGCCGATTCCAGGGTGCGCGGAATCAGCCTCTCCAGGAATTTCGGCCACCAGGCCGCCCTTACGTGCGCGTACGAGAACTGCACCGGTGATGCGGCAGTTTCCGTTGATGCGGACCTGCAGGACCCGCCGGAGGTCATTGCCGGGATGATCGACAAGTGGGAGCAGGGGGCGAACATTGTATTCGCTGTGAGGCGGCAACGGACGTCGGAAACGTTCTTCAAGCGTTGGACAGCCGCGGCATACTACCGTCTCCTCCACCTGCTGGGCCTCTCCTTCGTGGAGAAGGACTGTGGCGACTTCCGGCTCATGGACCGGCGCAGCATCAATGCGCTCAATTCGATGCGGGAGAAGAACCGGCTGTTGCGGGCCATGGTGGGCTGGGCTGGCTTCAGGACGGACCGCGTGTATTTTGACCGGCCTGCCCGCCGAGGCGGCGACACAAAGTATCCGCTCCGCAAGATGATCCTGCTGGCACTCGACGGCGTAATCTCTTTCACCCACATCCCGTTGCGCGGCGCCTATATCTTTGCCCTTATGATCATGCTTTGCGTACTCCTCTATCTAGGCACCACTGTTGTGCGCTATTTGCTGGGCTATACCACCCTGGTGCCGGGCTGGACGAGCCTCCTGCTGGCAATCACGGCTTTCGGAACGGCCAATCTGCTTTGCCTTGGCGTGATCGGGGAGTATGTCGGTCGGATCTATTCCGAGGTGAAGGACCGCCCGCTCTACCTGGTCCGCACCGACACCGTGACGAAGACGAGTCCGCAACCAGGCCTGCGGCAGTGACGGGGACAATACCTGGCGGCCGGGGCGGGGGCACTCCGGCTCCAGGGGGTATGCCATCCACCCTTCTCCTTGGGTGGTAGATGAGGTTGCGGGATGAGGGCTCGATTCCAGCGCCGCCGTGATGACGGCTTTTACAGAAGGGTGTGGGAGTCAACAAGATGAATGAAGGCGTGACGCTGCTGAAGGATATCGCCCTGAGCATCATCTTTGCCGCCGGGGCTGCGCACGTCGCCCGCATACTGAAGCAGCCGGCAATCCTCGGCTACGTGCTCGGCGGTGTGATGCTGGGCTTCAATCTTGGTTTCGGTCTTGTCACCAAAGGAGAGAGCATTGAGCTTATCTCCGAGATCGGCCTCATCCTTCTGCTGTTCATCATCGGCCTCGAGATCAACCTGCGCGAGCTCCTGCGGATGGGCCGCTCCATGCTCACCATCGGGGTCGTCCAGTTCGTTTTCTGCGTTCTCATCGGAGCGCTGCTGTTCATGCCGTTCCGCCACACGCTTGGTTTTGAGCGCTTCGACCTCCTGTACGTCGCGGTCGCCCTGGCGCTGAGTTCCACGCTGATCGTGGTGAAGCTGCTGCACGACAAGTTCGAGACCGAAACGGTGGCGGGCAGGCTGACCATCGGGGTGCTGGTGCTTCAAGATCTATGGGCCATCGTATTCATGGCGTTCCAGCCGAACCTGCTGGCGCCGGAGGTGTACGGCATTGTGACATCGCTGGGGTGGGGCGCGGTGCTGGTGTCGGCCTCGTTCATGTCCAGCCGCTTCATCCTGCCGCACTTCTTCCGCGCGGCGGCAAAGACCCCCGAGCTGGTGGTGTTGACTGCTGTTGCCTGGTGCTTTGCGGTGTGCGGACTTGCGTCCGAGGCAGGCCTCTCGAAGGAAATGGGT
>JBAXKQ010000138.1:0-7633 GCA_037135275.1 bacterium | reverse complement strand
GTGAGAACAGCACAGTTTCCGCCGGCAACCTTGAAACAGCCAGGGGCAAGGTTCAGGTGCGCGTACCGGGCGAGTTCACCAACGTCAATTCGATCAGGGATATCGTGATCAAGCTCAACGATGGTCGCCCCATCCGGCTGTCGGACGTCGCAGATGTATCCGACACCTTCAAGGACCTGACATCTGTTTCCCGCGTGAACGGGCAACCCTGCGTATCTGTCAATGTCCACAAGCGGGCGGGCGAGAACGCCGATCGCATGATCAAGCGCGTGAAGAAGGTTCTCTTCGCGTCTCCATTACCCCCCGGGCTCAAGATCACCGTCGTGGAAGACCAGTCCGACATGATCAGACTCATGATCGAGGACCTGGAGAACAACATTATTTCCGGCTTCCTGCTGGTTGTGATCGTTCTGTTCCTTTTCCTCGGCTGGAGAAACAGCATTCTCGTCGGGCTGGCCATCCCGTTCTCCATGATGTTCGGGTTCGCACTCATGTCGGTAATGGGCATGAGCCTGAACATGATCGTGCTCTACAGCCTCGTGCTGACTGTGGGCATGCTCGTGGACAATGCGATAGTAATCGTCGAGAACACCTACCGCCACCACTGCGACGGCGAAGACAAGATCACTGCCGCCAAGAACGGCGTCGCCGAGGTGGCAATGCCGGTGATCAACTCCACCCTCACAACCGTTGCCGCCTTCCTGCCCATGCTTTACTGGCCGGGGATCATGGGTCAGTTCATGAGTTTTCTGCCGCAGACGGTCATCATCGTCCTCATGGCGTCGCTGTTTGTCGCCATGGCGCTGAACCCGGCGTTCTGTTCTGTGTTCATCACGCGCCCGGCGATCGTGGACTCCCATGACGAACCCGGCAAATGGCGCCGCTTCACAATGAGGTACGAGGCCGTGTTGCGTCTGGCGCTCAGGCACCGGTGGCTATGCCTGATGATAGGATTTGCATTCCTCTTCTTCACCATGGCCATGATGGCTCGCTATTCCAAGGGCAATGAACTGTTCCCTGAAACCTCCCCAAGGCGTGCTTCCATTGACATTCGCTACCCAGAAGGTACCGACCTGAAAACTACCGATGATACAATTCGCACCATCGAGCGGATTCTCGCCGGCTATTGCAGAACAGATGACAAGGCACCGGCCGGCGCGGCGAAGAGCAAGGGCCCCGGAAAGGACATCAAGTTCTACCTGTCGAGTGTCGGCTCATCCGCCGGCAGCCATCTCAGTTCGGGACAGGGAGCCCCTCACCTGGGATCAATCCAGATGGAATTCGTCGATTTCGCGGAACGGCAGGGCGATACAGCCGCCCTGATCGGGCGCATCCGCGATGAAATGGGCAGCTTCCCCGGCGCACAGGTGCGCATCGAACCGGAGGAAATGGGCCCCCCTACCGGTGCGCCTGTCAGCATCGAGATCGCCGGCGAGGACTTTGATGTGCTGTCGGAACTTGCTGATAAGATCAAGGACACAATCCGTGACATTCCTGGCCTGGTCGACCTCCAGGACAACATCGAGGATGCACGGCCCGAAATCCAGTTCCGTGTCGACCGCGAGCGGGCCGCAATGCTGGACCTCGACACGGCATCTGTGGGCTACTTCCTCCGCACCGCCGTCAACGGCGAAGAGGTCAGCAAGTACCGCGCCGGGGAAGACGAATACGACATCACTGTCCGGCTCCGCGAAAACCAGCGGCAGAGCGTCCAGCTCCTGAAACAGGTCTACATCGTCACGCCGGGTGAACACGGCGTAGGCGTCCCCCTGGCCTCGCTCGGCGCGTTTTCGTACGAGGGCGGCAGGGGCCAGATTCTGCGTAAGGACCAGAAGCGGATGGTCATAGTGTCCGGCTTCACGCAGGGCCGCGGCGAAGACAAGATCATCGAGGACGTTCGCACGCGGCTCGAAGCCATCCAGCTGCCCCGCGGCTACACTGTCGCCTACGCCGGCGACAACCAGGAGAAGATCGAGGCTGGCGCGTTCCTCCTGAAGGCCTTTCTGGTAGCCCTTGCGCTGATCGCGCTGCTGTTGATCATGGAGTTCAATTCAATCCTGCTGCCGCTCATCGTCATGGTTTCTGTCATTCTCTCCATCATGGGCGTGATGTGGAGCCTCATGGCGTTCGGACTCAAGTTCGGCGTGATCATGTCAGGCATCGCCGTCATCAGCCTCGCAGGAGTGGTCGTCAACAACGGCATAGTCCTCATCGACTGCATTCTCAAGCGGAAGGCTCAGGGCATCTCCGCCACGGAGGCAATCGTTATCGGCGGGCGGCTTCGACTGCGGCCGGTGCTGCTCACCGCGATTGCCACCGTCGTGGGGCTGTTCCCGATGGCCGCAGGCTGGAGCATCGACTTCCATAGCTTCCCGCCAAGCTTCGCGGCCAGTAGCGAAACAAGCGCATGGTGGGCGCCAATGGCCATCGGTGTGATTTTCGGGCTTGGGCTGGCCACTGTGCTGACGCTCATACAGGTTCCGGTGATGATGAGCATGATTGAATCGCTGGCGGACTTCCTGCGCCGCAGATTTGGCCGCCACCTCGAGTCACCCCCAACGCCTTCCAGAAGACCGCCGGAAACTCCCTGATGACCGGCATAGATCCCAACCTGACTTGCCTGACACGGGGGGCGTCATGACGCACAAAGGTCGCGATTGCATCGGCGATTATGAGCTTATCGAGCTGGTCGGGACCGGCCCGCAGGGCCAGGTCTACCGTGCTCAACTCTCGCCCAGGGCCGGTCAGGCAGATGCACACAACCCTGTGGTCGCACTGAAAATACTGACATGCGCCGGGATGGACCAGGCAGCGGCCGCGCGCCTGGAACGATCGGCCGGAATTCTTCGCACTCTTTCCCACCCGAATATCGTCAGATACGTGGACTCATTCACGTTGCACCGGGAGTGGGACGATGCCTGCTGCATCGTGACCGAACACCTGACAGGTGAAACGCTCGAGGTCAAACTGCTCAAGAATGCCTGCGGTTTGCCGTGGAAGACCGCCAGGCATATCTTCGAGCAGTGCATCGAGGGCGCAATTCACGCGCGCGGGCATGGCATTATCCACCGCGACTTGAAACCGTCGAACATCTTCGTGCTGAACGACGGCACCGCAAAGCTGATCGATTTCGATATCGCAAGGTGGGATGACGCAACAAGCACCGGATCAAGGCGCCGGCTGGGCTCGTTTGACTACATGGCGCCCGACTTCGCAAGGGAAGACGGTTTTCAAGGTGACGAACTGTCGGACATATTCAGCCTGGGCGTTGCGTTCTACCAGGCATTGACCGGCGGCCTGCCCTACAAGAAGTTCGGTCCGGCCGCCGATGCCGAATACCTTCACCGCTGGCGGACAGGCAGGGAACCCGCCCTTTCCTTCCTGCCGCCGGTTTTCAGGGTGCTGGACAGCCAGGCGGTCGAGTTCTTTCGCCTCGCAATCGAACCCGACCGCTCCAAGCGCTTCCAAACCTTCGCTGAGATGCTGGCTGCCATCAGGAATATCCGCTGCAAAACAGTCACCGGGAAGGACACATACGAGCTGGAGGAGCTGCTGGGGCACGGCGGATTCGGCGAGGTTTTCAGGGCAACGGGCGTTCGCGACGGGCGGCCCGTGGCCGTGAAACGGCTGTTCGAGGATATGCAGTCCAGGCGGTTCATCAAGGAAGCCCGCCTTCTTCAACGGCTGCACCATGAGCACCTCGTGGAGTACATCGACTTTGTCGACGTGACAGGCGCAGCCGCCACTCACCATTTCTTCCTTGTCATGGAAATGCTGCCAGGAATGCCCGGCTGGACCCTGCGCACCCGCATCAACAACTCGCCGGGCGGCCTTGGGCTGATGGAATGCCTGGAATTGTTCTCTCACTATCTGGAGTGTCTCCAGTACCTCCACAGCCACAAAATAGTGCATCGTGATATCAAGCCGGCCAACCTGTACGCCCCTGACGGCAATCCCTGCGGCGCAAAGGTATTTGACCTCGGCATTGCGCGCGACGTTACAGGAACGGCAACAACTGGTTTTGTTCCAGGCACCCTCGAATACATGCCGCCGGAGCTGGGGCGCGGCGGAGGCGAGCGGGGGTCGACCCGCACCGACATCTACTCCACCGGCCTGTCTCTCTACGAGGCCCTCACCGGCAGGCCAGCCTTCAAGCGCCTGCCCAGGGATGAAAGGGAGGCATTCAAGCAATTCCTGTCACGGTCAGAATCTTCCGGCGAGAAGGTTGATCTCAGCCTGCCACTGTTCGCCTCACACCCGGCTCTTGCCTCTATCATCGCAAAGGCCATCGATGCCCGGCCGGCCTCGAGGTACGCATCAGCCGCCGAAATGAGGCGTGACATCGACACACTGATGTCACAACTCAGGCAGGCAGACGAAAAGAGCACCATGGAACCCGCTATCCATCGTGCCGACACAGCGGCAACCATGGCGCCGGACGCCGGCACCTCAGCAAGCCAGGAGACTCTGTCACAGCAGGGAGCGAAGGAATCAGCCCCGCTGCGCAAACACCTGCTGTCCGGATGCATTACAGCGGCGGTCGTGATTGCCGCTGTTGCGGCGGGCCTGTGGCTGGTGGCACAGCTTGTCATACCCGGGACCATGACCAGGCTCCCCGCGAAGAGCAATCTCTGGACAACTCCGGCCACTGCTCCAGTGGCCACAACTCTCCAGGCTGTCGCCGCATCCCCCGCCCCGCCGGTATCTCCACCGGCAACAGGCGCCGTGTCGATCGTGGTAGGCAACAGTGCCGCCGAACTGTCGATACTGGTCCATGCAATCGAGGGTGAAACCTGGGCCCTGCTCGAGTCGTTCTCCCTTTCAATGGCGGAATACGTCGCACTGGAACATAGACGGGCCGAAAGCATCGCCGCGAAGCTTGCTGAAACTCCGGCGCGTCCTCCCGCTGACGACTCGCAGCGCCTCCGTGTCGCCATGGACGGCCTGATCATGGCTGCGACCAACCAGGTGCTTCTCCTCTCAACAGGCGACGATGCAGCCGCCCTGCGTGACTGGCCGCGGCTTGCGCCGACGCTGGTGTCGATACCGGCCGTGAAACACACGCTGGACCGCGCGACCGTAAGCGCCGAGGCAACCATTGCCGACCGCTCCTGGCTTGAACTCACCGTCCGCCTCGAGACGACAATCGCAGACCTGACGGCCGCCGCCGCCGATGCCCAGGTCCTCCGCGTGAGGGAGGATTTTTCCGCAATGGAGCAGGAGGCCGGCGGCAACACCGGCCGCATCAGTCAGGTAGCGTACATGGCAAAGAGAATATCGGACCGCTTCGGCATGGTCGCAGGTGAACTGTGCGGCAGCGCCAGCAAGGAATACGCGCGCAACAACGTCAAGGACGGCGACGTCTTCCGTAACAGGGCTGACGTTTTGAAGAACCTCATTCCTGACCGCTTCGGGAAGACTGCCGTCGAGCGTATCGTCACAAGATGCGCCTCGGAACGCGAGAGGGCGCTTGCGCGCCTCGATGTTGCGGAAGCAAAGCAGAAGGAGGCCGCCGCGCTGGCAGCACAACGCCGGGCAAGGGGCAGCAGGTTGCAGCCTGTGATCATGACTGAGGTCCCGCCCGTGAAAGTCATGTACCGCGGCGGCGACACCGGGAGATGGGCAGTTGTGATGGCCGGTAATGCCCCTGTCTACCTCCAGCCCGGCACGTATTCCTTCCGCTTCACCCGCCCCGACTACGAGACAGTCGAGGCGGCCGTGGACCTCACGCCCGGCGCCGAGGCGCTGACTGTTCCTGTGCCAGGCAAGTGGACTGAAACCAGCCGCCTCGTAACCCTGCTCAACACCGGGACGGCAATGGCGTCGGATCATCCTGACATCGCAGCCCTGGATGCAGTGTTCGATGCGCCCTCGCCGGCGTTTGAATGGAGTGACCATGCGACCCGCTTTCAGGTTCTCCGCAAACAATGGTCGCAACTACGTCGCGAACTGGTCGTGGCCGCCCTGAATTCCGCCGACCGGGCAGTAGCCGGATATGTCCGGTGGCTGTATCAGGTTCATGATCCCGCCACCGGCACATACAGGCGCCACAAGACGCCAATGCCGGTGGTCGCATTCAAGCTGCCTCCGCCAGACAGCACGAATGCTCCCGCGTCCGATGAATCGGCGGCCCGGTTCAAGCGGCTGAAGGCGTGGCAGACTGCCGCCGGTTCGTTCCTGGGCGACACAGGGCAGTCGGACCTGGCCGCAATTCTATCCGCTTACGCCGCTGAAATGGCCACCGTGAGCACACAGCAGTCCGCACGCTGCAGGTTTGAAGCCGCTGTCCTGCTGTCGAAACCGGGAACACCCGATGCCGCTCTTGAGAAACTGCAGGCACCGGACGAGGTGGCGTGCTGGCGGGCCCACGCAGGATATTCACCACGCACGTCATCCATCGAGACGCTGCGCAACCTGGCGGTCTACGCTGGCAGCAATGCCGTCACAAATGACTTTGACCTGAGACTTGGCCTGTTTTCGGCATTCTATACATGGCGCAATGCGGTGGCCGGCGAGCGACAGTATGCCATGGAGGTCAATACCGCCCTTGGAACCATCCTGAGCCGGCTGGACGCCGGTACAAGTGCAGATGTGATCTCATACCTGGGGGCTGCCGCCCTCCGGGATAGTCAGAATGGGCAAGAGGACGATCCAGGTCTCTTCATGATCAAGGCCATGACGTTCATGCCGGGCCTTGCCCATGGCTCTGACCTGAAGAGGCAGGCGGCAGCATGGCTGGCAAACCACGGAAGCGACCCGGTGGTGGCCCGTAAGGAAGCGGCCATGCGTGATGCGCTCGACCTGCTTCAGTCCCTGTTGAAGCCCGAGTAGCCGGTCACGTCCTGAACCTGTCCAGCTTCTCCGTGATCTTCCTCAACTGTTCTACAAGGCCGGCCAGGTCACGGTTGGTGGTTGTGATCTGCATCTGCAGCCCGAGCAGAATCATCAGCAGGAATACCAGCAGAACTATGATCGCGCTGTCCACGACGCCCATATGCCAGGCTCCCTTCCCCGGCGTGAAACGCCGGACCGAAGCCACTGCCAATCGCCGCACCTCACGCCTTACGCTGCCAGGCCCTTTGCAGTGAGGCCTGCCAGCGCCGCGTCCAGCCCGCTTTCTGTCTTCTGAATGATCTCTCCGACGCTACCGGCAAGATCAAGCCCGCAGTCCTTCAAACCGTCCCCTGCCCCGAACATCACATCGAACAGATCCTTTACCATGATGCTGTCGGGCGATCTTACGAGCACAAAATACCCGGGGCGCCCGGAGAGCTCGGCCAGCAAATCCGCATCAACCAACTCCCGTATCACCTGGTTGACTACGCGAACCGGCACCTCATTATCCCTCGCAAAGGCCGCCACTTCGAACATCGGCCCATTCCACACCATCGCCTTTGCAGCCACCTTCATCACGGATAGTGCAACCACAAAACGTGTGCGCGCACAGGCCGCATCACCCTGCATTTCCATCCTGTAGGTCGAGACATTCTGCAATGCAAACGCCACTTCTGCGCCGATCAGGATTATCTGCCAGCTCACGTAGACCCAGAACAGCACGATCGGCACAGCCGCAAAGGTCCCGTAGATGCTGCTGTACTTCGCAACGCCTATCTGTACCGCTATGCACAGCTCC
>JBAXKQ010000137.1:0-7728 GCA_037135275.1 bacterium | reverse complement strand
GCTCGAGAGGTTCAGCCCGGTGTCAAAAGCCGTCCCGATGAACGTGCGCGACCCGCGGTTGACGAAATCTATCGCGGACACGCCCTGTACTTCTTCGCACACCCTCACGCAGCGGCCGCAGAGGATGCACTTCCCAGGGTCCCTGACTATCGACGGGCTGGAAACATCCTTCTCCTTCGAGCCCTTCTTCCCGCGATAGCGGCGCTGCCGGACTCCGAGGTCCTGCGAGAGCGTCTGGAGGTCGCACTTGCCGTTGCGGCCGCAATAGAGGCAG
Organism: bacterium; assembly: GCA_037135275.1. Lineage (GTDB taxonomy): Bacteria > Verrucomicrobiota > Kiritimatiellia > SPBP01 > SPBP01 > JBAXKQ01. The sequence goes on along the minus strand of JBAXKQ010000137.1, from coordinate 7,454 downwards.
TCGTCGGGATGGTTCGCAAGAAGGAGTTCGACGATCTGCCGCCGCGCCTCGAGCACCCTCGGGCTCTTCGTCTTCACCTTCATCCCGTTGGCCGCCGGGAAGGAGCATGACGGCGTAAGCGTCGGCGCACCCTCGACCTCGACCACGCAAAGGCGGCATGCGCCGCTCGGAGGCAACCCTTCCATGTGGCAAAGAGTCGGAACATGAATGCCTTCGCGCCTCAGCGCGGTCAGGAGCATCTCGCCATCCTTCGCCTGAACCTGTCTTCCATCGGCTTCGAATGTAATCATCTTTGTACCTCGCTTTAATTCAATGCCACTCAACGCAGCAGTCATCTTCCCGTCAATCCCGCCACATCCACCCGGGCACTCACTCCGGCTGTGTGAACTCCAGGTCGCACCTCAGGCACCGGCAGGCTTCCTGTCGAGCGGCCTCGGGGCTGATGCACTGTTCAACTTCCTCAAAACTCGTGCGCCGTTTCCCGGCCGGAAGCTCCGGCGGGTGAACCCTGGCCGTCGGTGCCGCATCCTCGTCCACCAGGCCCTCAGCCGGCTCAAGGTACACTGTCGGCAGGATGACGCGGGTCAGGACCTTCATGAGCTTGCCCTTGAGGAAGCGGTCAATCATCAGCGCCGCCTGCTTGCCAGCCGCCACAGCGCCTATGACGGTGCTGGGCCCGGTAACGGCATCGCCGCCGGCAAACACCCCTGCCCGGCTCGTCTCACAGGACTCGCTGTTCACGGAGATCGAGTTCCACCGCGTCAGCTTCACATTACCGAGACCGGCTGTCTCCGGCTCCTCGCTGATTGCCGCAATAAGGGTATCGAGCTCCACATTGAACTCGGAACCAGGCACGGGCTCCGGACGCTGCCGGCCGGACTTGTCCCGCTCGCCGAGGCGGTTCCTGATGAGCCGCAGGCCGCAGAGTCTGCCGTCCTTCGACAGCACCTCAACCGGCGCCGCGAGTTCCACAATCTTCACGCCCTCCGCAAGCCCGGCTTCGATTTCCTCCGCGTAGGCCGGCATCTCGGCCCTGGTGCGGCGGTAGAACATGGTCACGCTCTTCACACCCTTCTGGCGGAAGGCGACGCGCGCGGCGTCCATCGCAGAGTTTCCGCCGCCGACTATGCCTACGTGCCCCTTCGCGAGCTCCTGGTTGTGCAGGTTGTACGCCTTCAGGAACTGAACGCCCGGAATGACGCCCTTGGCGTCCTCGCCAGGCACCTCCAGCAGCTTGCTCTTGTGCGAGCCTGTCGCGAGGTAGACAGCCTTGAACCCCTCCGCCATGAGGCCGTCAACGGTGATGTCCCTGCCCAGCTCCCTGCCGTATTTCACATCGATGTTACGGTTGAGCAGCGAGTCGATTTCCTTCTTCAGGATCTCCCTTGGCAGCCGGTATGACGGGATCGCGCACACCAGCATTCCGCCCGCCTTCGCCTCGCGCTCGAAGATCGTTACGCGGTGGCCGAGCAGCGAGAGGTAGTGCGCGGTAGAAAGACCGGCCGGCCCGGCGCCGACAACGGCGACACGCGCGGCTCCAGGCTGCGCCTCTGGCACCACGGGGGCCGCAACCGACGGATCAACATGCTCCACCACGAAGCGCTTGAGCGTGCGGATTGCGATCGGCTCGCCTCCGGTCAACCCGGCGCGGCAGGATCGCTCGCAGGGGTGATGGCAGACGCGCGCGCAGGCTGACGGGAACGGGTTCGCCGTGCGGATCACGCGGTACGCGTCGGCATACTCGCCGCGCCCGATGTGGGCCACATATCGCCAGACCTCGGTGCCGACCGGGCAGCCGTTCTGGCACGGCGCGCCGACCAGCTCCTTGCACGCGCCGGCCGGACAGCGGCGGTCGAACACATGCGCCTCGTACTCTTCGGGGAACCAGCGCAGCGTGCTCAAGACCGGGTTCGGTGCCGTCTGGCCCAGGCCGCACAGGCTCGTCGCCTTGATTGTCTCGGCCAGCTTCTGGAGTGAGAGGATGCCCTGCATGCGGATCAATGCGTCGTCCTCGTCCTCCTTCCGGCGCGGCCGGCAGATGGCCTGGAGGATCTCAAGCAACCGCTTCGTGCCCTCGCGGCACGGAATGCACTTGCCGCAGCTCTCGTTGCCGATGAACTCCATGAAGTATTTCGCCAGGTCGACCATGCAGGTGCTGTCGTCAAGGACCACCAGGCCGCCTGAACCGACAATGGCGCCAATGGCTTTCAGCGACTCGTAGTCGACCGGCACGTCGAACTGCGAGGCCGGCACACAGCCGCCGGACGGGCCGCCGATCTGCGCGGCCTTGAACTTCCGGCCGGCGGGCACTCCGCCGCCGATATCCTCGACGATCGTCCGCAGGCTCGTGCCGAAGGGAACTTCAACAAGACCGGTGCTGTTGACGCAGCCGACGAGCGAGAAGACCTTCGTCCCCTTCGCCTTCTCGCTGCCTATCCCGGAAAACCACGCGGCACCGCGGTTGATGATCAGCGGCACGTTGGCCCAGGTTTCAACATTGTTGATGTTCGTCGGTTTGCCGAAAAGTCCGGCCTGGGCCGGATATGGCGGCCGCGGCCGCGGCATGCCGCGCTTGCCCTCGATGGAGTGGATCAGGGCCGTCTCCTCGCCGCACACGAACGCGCCAGCGCCCTTCTTGACTGTCACATCAAGCTCGAAGCCGCTGTCGAGTATGTTGTGGCCGAGAAGACCGCCGGCCTTTGCGCTCTCTATGGCCTTGTTGAGCTGTTCGATGGCGAGCGGGTACTCGGCACGGCAGTAGATGTACGCCTTGCGGGCGCCGATCGCGTACGCGCCAATCATCATGCCCTCGAGAATCAGATGCGGATTGCCCTCGATCTCCGAGCGGTTCATGTATGCGCCGGGGTCGCCCTCATCCGCATTGCAGATCACATACTTGTCCGGGCCAGGCTGCTTCGCGCAGATCTCCCACTTGGTCCCGGTGGGAAAACCGGCGCCACCGCGGCCGCGAAGCCCGGACTGCTTGATCTCGCCCACCACTTCCCCGGGCGTCATCGAGTTGAGTGCTTTTCCCAGCGCGGCATACCCGCCGTGCAGGATGTAGTCGTCGATGGATGTCGGATCCAGGTGGCCGTTGTCGGCCAGGATCACTCGGGTCTGCTTCGCGTAGAAGGGAAGCTCCTGCTCGTGGACGATCTTCCTGCCGGATGCGGGGTCCGTGTGAAGCAGGCGGTCCACCACCTTGCGGTTCTTGATCGTCTGCTCAACCAGTTCGTCGGCATCCTCGGCCTTAACGCGCACGTAGAGGATGTTCTCGGGCCGGACCACAACGATGGGACCCTTCTCGCAGAAGCCGTGGCAGCCGGTGACCTTGACTTCACACACGCTTCCAAGCTTGTGCTTCTCTACGGCGGAGTGGAGCGCGGCAACGAGGTCGATTGACCCCTGCGCGTTGCAGCCGGTACCGCCGCACACGGTGATGCGGATCTTCTTCGGATCGTGCTTGCGGACAAGTTCCGCACGGTACTGCTCCAGCTGTCCCTGGTTGGCGAATCGGATCATGATTACTTCCTTTCCATGTTCTGCAAGGGGTTAGGACTTTGCCGCCGCGATTTCCTTCTGGCGGCAGGAATCGAGAAGCTTGAGCGCCTTCGTCGGCGAAATCTTCGCATGGAACTCGCCGTTGATGCACATGACCGGCGACAGCGCGCAGGCTCCCATGCAGGCCACGGTTTCAAGGCTGAACATCCGGTCGCGGGTTGTCTTCCCCGGTTCGATCTTCAGGTTGCGCACCAGCACCTCAAGCAACTTGGCCGACCCCTTGACGTGGCATGCCGTTCCACGGCAGACCGTGACATGGTACTTGCCTTTCGGCTGGAACCGGAACTGGTTGTAGAAGGTCGCCACACCGTACACCTTGCTTGTCGGCAGGCGCAGGTGGCGGCTGATCAGGGATACAGACTCCTTGGACAGGTACCCTTCCGCTTCCTGTACCTCCTGCAGAACGGGAATCAACGCGTCACGCCCCGCAGCCTGATGCCTCGCCAATATGGGTCCGATTGATTCGCTCATACTTTGTCTTGCTCCTCACCGCTTGCCTGGCGCGAAAAGAAGGCGACCTTCTCCAACGCCACGGTCATGTCTATGCGTTCCACAAACACCCCCGGCGGCACCCGCAGCGGAACGGGGGCAAAATTCAGAATGCCCCGAACACCGCAAGCCGCCAGCTTCTCCGCCACCCCCTGCGCATCGCCGGCCGGAACGGCCATGATTGCCGTCTTGATGCACTGCTCCGCCAGAACCCGCTCCATGTCTTCCATGACGTAACACCGGCACCCGTGCAGCACCCGCCCGACCTTCGATTGATCACGGTCAAAAGCCGCTGTGACTTTCAGGCTGGGCCCGGGCGTGGAAAAAAAGGACAGGAGTGCCCGCCCGACGTTGCCGATCCCGATAAGAGCCACATTTTCGCCCTCCGGGTTGTCAAGGAATTCAGCAATCTTGGAAAGCAACTGGTCAACCGGATAGCCTGTCTTGGATCCGCACGAACACCCGAGAAGCATCAGGTCGCGCCGGATCTGCGCCGCGGTACCGCCGATTCTATCCGCAAGATCATGCGAATATACCCTGGCCCGCCCGTCCTTCTTCACATCATAGAGAAGGCGCCGATATTGACCAATCCGCTCGATCGTCCGCTGTGGCGTGCCTCTTCTCATACTCACTGTGATCCCAGCAACAGGCAGTTGTATCAGTCGTGGTCTTTTGTGAACAATTTCACACATATGAATATCACACATCTTACCCACCGTCAATTTGATTTAGGAGATGGCGGCTCAGAATTCGGCTCGGGCCGACGACGGCGCCGGGACGGGTTGCCGCCTACTGCCCCATTCTCGCAAGGGCCGTGACTGCCTGCCCGAGGCAGAGGCATGCGTCGTTGGGAGGAAGCAGGTGGTGGCTGAAGACCTCGAACCCCCTGGCCTTCAGCGCGGACGTCAGCAGGCTCAGCAACAGGTCGTTCTGGAAGACTCCGCCGGAGAGCACAACTTTCACGGTTTTCTCCTTCTGCCTCACCTCTTCGCAGGCCGTGGCCACGGCAACAGCGAGGGTGTTGTGAAACATCGCTGAAACCCTGCCGGCCCCGGCGTCGCCGGCAATCTCCCCGGCGATGGCAAGTATCGTCGGCCCGAAATCCAGCACACCGCCGGCAACGCCGAACGGATACTCGCCCGGCGTCCCGGGGGTGGCGGCATACTGGAGCCTCACTGCCGCCTGCCCCTCATATGTGACGCTCGTGCACAAGCCCAGCATCGCCGACACAGCGTCAAAGAGCCGGCCTGCGCTCGAGGTCATTGGCGACAGCAACTTCCCCGATATCATCTTCTCAAGCACTTCCATGTCCGCCGGCTTCATCCCTTCGAGCACCCCGGCAATTGCCGGCATGTCACCCGCCGTCTCGGCGTACAGACATGAGAAGGCCATCCGGTCAGGGTTCAGAATGGCCTCCTCGCCGCCGGGCATGGGATACTGCTTGAAATGGAAGGCGCGTCTGCTGCCGCTGAGGCTGCTCACGAGAATCTCTCCGCCCCACAACGTGCCGTCGTCACCAAGGCCGGTCCCGTCGAGGGCAACGCCGATGACCGTCTCGGCAAGACGATGCTCGGCCATGCACGCCGCAATGTGGGCGTGATGATGCTGAACCGCGACCAGTTGCGCCGCCCCGCATTCAATGGCATAACGCGTCGACCGGTAGTCGGGATGCATGTCATGGACGACGATTCCCGGCTTCACCTCCAGGAGCGCGGCAAGGTCATCCGCCGCCTGACGGTAGAACTCGAACGACCGCCATTCCTCCAGATCACCAATGTGCTGTGACACCACAGCCTGTCGCCCGCGGGTAAGGCAGAAGGTGTTCTTCAGGTCACCGCCACATGCAAGTACAGGCGGGCCGCCGACAGGCATCTCGATCACATCAGGCACATAGCCGCGTGATCGCCTCAGGAACAGCGGGCTGCGGCCCGCGATCTTCAGCACGGAATCGTCGCATCTCCTGAGAATTGGCCTGTTATGCGTGAGAGCGACGGCCGCAATGGCGCCAAGAATGCCCCCAAGCCCGTTCTCGTCAACCGCCATGGGCTCATCAGCAACATTTCCGCTGGTCATAACAAGGGGACTGATACCGGCCAGCAGCAGGTGGTGCAGAGGTGAATACGGCAGGACCGCGCCGACATCGCCGGTGTCCGGCGAGACAAGGCCTGACAGCGCGGTTCCGGCCTTCCGCTTGAGCACCACAACCGGCGCCTGCGGGCCGAGAAGGGCCGCTTTCTCCACCTCGCCGGCCTCGCAGAATTCCTCAACCTGCCTGAGCGACTTGAACATGACCGCCAGCGCCTTGTGCGGGCGGCGCTTCCTGTCGCGGAGAAGCTGCAGGGCAAAGTCGTTCATGGCGTCGCAGCAGAGGTGGTACCCGCCAATGCCCTTGACTGCAATGACATGGCCGCCCGCCAGGCTCGTGATTGCCGCGCGCAGCGGGTCGTCGCACTCAACCTTCAATCCGTGCGCATCCAACAGGCCCAGGGCCGGCCCGCAGGCGGCACAGGCATCGGGCTGTGCGTCGAAACGCCTGTCGTGTGGATTGCGATATTCCCTCGAGCACTTCGGGCACATTGTGAATTCCGCCATCGATGTTCGCTCCCTGTCATACGGCAGGCTGTCGATGATGGTGAAGCGCGGGCCGCAGTTGGTGCAGTTGATGAACGGGTAGCCGCGCCGCCTGTTGCCCGGGGAGAACAACTCCTTGACGCACACCTCGCACACGGCAAGGTCGGGGGGCATCCCCACGGTTACATCGGCGGACCTGACGCTCTGGACGATCTGGAAGGTCCTTTCGCCGGTCGGCGGCACTTCTTCGATAGCCACTGAGTAAATGACGGCCTGCGGCGGGGAGCGGTGCTGGACACGCTCGATGAATGCTCCAAGCCTGGAGTCATCACCCTCACACTCGATGATCACACCGCCTGAGGAATTCCGGACAAACCCGGCGACATCAAGCTCGGAGGCGTGCCTGAATACGGCTGGCCTGAAACCAACCCCCTGGACCCGCCCGCTGATTGCCATTCTGATGCGTTTGTTCATGGATGGTGATCCCGCGGGATGTGACCGCGGGGCTGTTTCTGCTTTCTACCACCACATCCTCCATAAGTCGAGCGCATGCGGTTGGCAGGTGGGGTGAATTCCCGTCAGGAAAAGACAAACGTGGCGTTGACATCACCGTGCCGCTGACTGTATGGTGCTGTCCTTTCCAAGCTATGGCGAGGTAGCTCAGTTGGTAGAGCACTGCACTGAAAATGCAGGTGTCGTCGGTTCGATTCCGTCCCTCGCCACCAGCCTTCGCGACGAGCGCAGCGAGGAGCGAAGGCTGTCCCGCCGGAGCCAACTGCCCGCAGGGCAGTTGCGTAGGCGGACTGCTCAACCATGCGCTCGTCGGCTACGGC
>JBAXKQ010000136.1:0-7893 GCA_037135275.1 bacterium | reverse complement strand
GTCGACGATCCAGCCATGCAAGCCATCAGCAACAAGCCATGGTCGCATTCTGGTCGTGGATGACGAACGCCTCGTCCTAGAGCTTCAAAAGACCATGCTCACGACCCTTGGTTTCGATGTTGACGCATTCTCTGATCCGGCCGCGGCCTTGATGTTCTATCGCAGGGAATCGCAGGAAATCAACCTTGTGATTATGGACATGATCATGCCGACGATGGGTGGCCAGGACCTCTTTCTGGCAATGCGCGCGATTAATCCTGACGTCAAGGTGATAATATCATCCGGATACAGCCTAGACGATGGAGTTGGTAGCCTCATCGCGCTGGGGGCAAAGTCCATACTGCAGAAGCCGTTTCGCAAAGCCGAACTGGAACAGCACGTCAGAGATGCGATGCGACAGTAGTGTGGTGTTCCTGGAATGCCTGCATATCACGCGCAAGTTGATGACAAATCCCTATTCTGGCGCCACGAACCAAGCATGGCACCGGCCTGTGGTGTGGTCGGCGCTTCACCTGGGCACTTCGGGCTGCCAGACGTTGAGCGACATCGGCGCGAGCTCCGCCCGCATGCAATGTGTCGTGGCGTCGATGGTGAGGCTGCGCGGCGGCTCATTCACGCGCACCGCATCCTTGCTCAGCCATGACCACAATGCGGCCTTGTGTTGCGGGGGCAAGGCCAGCTCTACGCTCTGGGTTTCGGTCAGGTGATCGTTGATCAGGATGACCACCGGCTTGCCATCGGGCAGTATCAGCCAGGAGCCATGGACGTGGCGAACGGGGCCTGCTTCATCTGACACCAGCGGATAGACAGTGCTGCCTGGCCTGGCATGCCGGGACAGCAGCCGATACATGTGGTAGGGATGCGTCGCCGGCATGGCGCGCCCCTCGCGAATCTGCACTGTGGCCCACCAGCCATCGGCATCGTTGCTATTGAACAGTGACCAGAAGGCGCCGCCGGCGATGCCGGCGTTCCATGCCCTCAACACGGTTTCCGCAGTCAACAGCGCCGCCTCATGCCGGGTCGGCCCGGCTGGGTCTCCGTTATGCCCCATGCCGAAGGCAAATGTCCCTGCCTCGGCAATGAATAGGGGCTTGCCGCGCTCCCGACAGAGCAGTGCAAGGCGGGCTGAATCCTGGTCCACACCATCGCGCAGATGCTTCCAGGAAAATAGCCGCGCGGGTGGTGGCGTCATCCAGTCGAACAACTCAAAGTAGTAGTGGATCGAGTACGCATCTACATACGGGTCGAGCGACGCGCCCAGGGCATCGAGCTTCTCCAGGCAGAAAAGCCCGGCCTCGATGCCGTCAATACCCACCAGTTGCACGCGCTCGCGCAAGCCGGCCCGGCGCAAGGCGGCATCCAGGGCGCGGTACATGTCTACGTAGTGGAGAAAGGCATCGGGCTGGTTACCGGGCGTCTGGTAGCAACCGTAGATGAGCGGCTCATTGACAGGGTTGAAGAGGCGAACCGCCTGCAGGTCGCGTTCCACCATGACGTGCCGCAGCAGCGGCGCGATGAAGTCGCCGGCATAGGCGTCGTTGTCCACGGCGGCCATGTTCACCCAGTTCTTGCCGTCTGAAACCCCCGGCGGCACCGGGAATTCATAGCGGGCCGGGATGAAGAATGTGTCGAGCATGATCGTGCAGCCGTTGCGCGCGGCCCACTCGTTCAACCGCTCCAGCCTCGAAAGATGGACGGTGTCGGTGACAATACGTCCCGGCGCGTCGCCCACGTGCGGATCGGGCGGCAGTCCGAAGCGGATGAACCCCGGCCGCAGATCGTCCAAGGTCGCCAGCAGAACTCGCCAGCCGGCCTCGTCTTCGAGGTCGGGCACACAGGGAGTAGACAACGGGTACATCGAGCTGCGGGCATAGACTCCGCCACTCCCGAGGAAATCGGCCCAATTCCAACCGACACCATGCCGAAGTTCCACGGAGGAGGTTGGCCTAATTGAAAGATGGATGCTCACTCACATACTCCTGACCGATTCCTATACTGTGCCAGTGGGACATCTGCAGACACGCGGCGCATAGTTTTTTGCACCACTTTCCCCTCGCCTATTGCCGGACTCACTGGACTTTCACACTTTGCGCTTCACACCTCAACACCTCAAGCGCCACCGGAATCGCCTCACGCCAGTTCGCCGGCAGATCCTCGGAGATCTCGAAGACCAGCCCGCAACCATCCGGCGCTGCGGCCTGCACCCGCTCGCGCACCCAGCGGCGAAACTCCTCCATCGGCAAGGCGTAGACACCGACGTTGATGTTTGCCCAGAACACCTTATCCCGAAACGCACCACGGGCCCGCATCAGGGTCATATCGCCTTCCGGCGGCTCCGTCAACGACTCAATCCCGGCGAACTCCGTGCCCGCCAGCGCCTCCGCTACGCAGTCAAGTTGCCCGTCGCAATGCGGGAAGACACGCTTGCCCGCCGCCGCAAAGATCGGCAGCAGCTTTGCGTAGACCGGCAAGTGGTACTGCCTGAAGCGCGCCGCGCCCCAGCTCTCGGCCGTGAAGTTTTCCAGCAGGCTGATGAACCGGCCGGGGCCGGCTGCGGTCAGGCGGCAGCGTTCCAGCAATTGCGCTTCCAGTGCCTCCGCCAATTCAAACAGCTCGGGGAACCCGTCAGCCATGTGATACGAGAACGCCTCCAGCCCGGCAAAGTCCACCAGGATCGTCTGCATCGGCGACCGCCCGACGCCCACCAGCGCCAGCCCCCGGTCGCCGACCTGGCGTTCGGCGGCCTCGAAGCCCGCCGGATCGAGCGTGAGACGGGTATTCCGGACGATGTGCGCCATCGCCCGGTAGTCCGCCGGTGACTTGAGATAGTACTCCTGCACCCAGCCGTTGACCTCAATCTGGGAGATGTCGCCCATCGGCGTCCGCAAGATCACCCGCCGCGCATGCTGCCCCTGCCATCTGACGGGTTCAACCACGCGCTCCACGCCGGTCATTTCCTCACGCACCGTGTGCACGTAAGGGATCGGGCAAAGTCCGGACTCGAAAAGCCGCTCCCAGGCGGGATCGCCGGTGACGAATTCCTGATTGATCGTATACGGAATCCGCTCCGGCCGGCGTCCGTCCAGTGCGGCGATCAGGTTGTCGCGTGGTGTCATCCCAATCCTTTGTCCATTGTCTTTCCCGTCATCTTTGCCGTTGTCTCCCGATCAGCCGAAGCAGATTACGGCAAAGATTACGGCAAAGACAACGGGGGGGCCGTGTGCGTCGTCTCTACCGTAATCTTTGCCGTTGTCTATTCCCTCACTCATCAGCACTCTCGTCCATGTACCCCTTCAGTCCCGCAAGCATTGCCATCACTTCCCGGAGCAACGCTTTGGCTGGGCCCGTATCCGTGAACCGTGCGGCTGCGGCAAGATCCAAGTGCGCTGCCAGCTTGGCCCCCGCGTCTACCGCAATATCAAGGAACTTGCCGTGATCCAGATGCGAAAACCGACCTCCATCTGCGCAATGGCCTGCAGGAGTCTCTTGCCACCATGCAGCTCGGACTCAGCAAGCAAACCCTTTATGAATGCCACATCAAGGCACGCTGCGCACTCCAGCACCGACCCCAGCGAGCATTCCAGAAAGTAGATGCCCTGACTAGAGCGTCGCCACTGCACGGCCTTCACGAGGTTTGAGAGCAGGCTTTCTGTGGCACGATCCAACTGGTCGCGAACCGATGCTGTTGCGGGCCAGGATTCAAGTTGGCCCATGGCCAGTTGCACGAAGGTCAACGACTTGGCATAGACGTCAAGTTTCTCATGCGGGAAGTATTGATTCATCCTGTTCTCTCCGTTGTCTATCCCCTCTTCCTTTCCCGAATCCAATCCCGGTACCACCACCCGCTCTCTTTCACCGTGCGGTTGAGCGTCTGGTAGTCCACGTAAATCACGCCGAAGCGCTGGCCCCAGCCCATATCCCATTCCAGGTTGTCGAGCAGCGACCAGCAGCAGTAGCCGCGGACTTTTGCGCCGTCCGCCAGGGCGCGGCCAACCTGATCGAGGTGCGCCTGCAGATACTCGATGCGGTACGTGTCGCGAATCTTGCCGTCTGGTTCCACCTGGTCTTCCCGGGCGATGCCGTTCTCGGTGATGACAATCTCCGGCGCGCCGTAGTCGCGATGCACGGTCATGATGATCTCGTGCATCCCTTCCGGATAAATCTCCCAGCCCATGGTCGTGTGCGGCGCGCCGCGCTCCGCCGGCCCGACCCAGCGCCAGCCGATGCCGCCGTCTTCGCGGCGCGTCGGCGCGGCAACCACCCGACTGTAGTAGTTGATGCCCATGAAGTCGGGCCGTGTGCCGATGATCGCCATATCGCCGGCGCGGATCGGCCGTTTCACCGGCGCGTCGAGAATGTCCTGCGGGTAGCGCCCGAGGAAGATCGGGTCGAGAAAGGCGCGGTTAATCGCCACATCCGCCTGCCGCGCCGCCTCGGCGGCGTCCTCAGGCGTAAACAGTCCGCCTCCCTGCCCGCCAGTTCCGGCAAACTGCAATCGCTCCCCGGCCTTGGCTGTTGCGCAGTCTTTTCCCTCACCCAGCATTCCGTGCGCAGGCCAAAGGCATGTCACAAGGCCTGCTTTCAGTTCTCGATCCACCGCATGAATAGCCTGCACTCCCCGGCCATGGGCGAGCAGCAGATGGTGCTGTACGGCCGCCATGTCTCCTGGAGCGTCCGGTGCCGGGACAAAGCCATCCGCAATGCAGATCGGCTCATTGAGCGTTGCCCACCACCGAACACGGTCGCCGTAGCGCCTTGCCATCGCAGTGGCGTAGTCCGCAAACCAACCGGCAATGTCACGGTTGATCCATCCGCCCTGCTCAACAAGCGCCTGCGGGATGTCATAGTGAGAAAGTGTGACCATGGGCGCGATACCGGCCTCAATCAGGGCATCGATCAGCCGATCATAGAACTCCAATCCTTTCCCGTTCCACGTGCCGAGCCCGTCCGGCTGAACCCTGGCCCATGCAATGCCAAACCGGTAGGCATTGAGCCCGATCTGCTTCATCAGCCCGACATCCTCACGCCAGCGGTGGTAGTGATCCACCGCCACGTCGCCCGTGGCGCCGCCCTTTATCTTGTCGGTGTTGTGCGCGCGCCAGTCCCAGTTGGATGGGCCCTTGCCGTCCTCATTCCACGCCCCCTCGATCTGGTATGGCGACGTGGCCGCCGCCCACATAAAGTCGGATGGAAACTCTTGTCTGGTATTCTTCATGTCTCTTTTTGCTCCCGGTTTTCTCTCCCGTCGACTCTACCGTCATGACGGCTATTGTCTCCTCCACCAAACGGGGAAGACTACGACAAAGACAGACACCCTCATTCCGCCACCACTTCCCGCACACAGATCGCCTTGCAACGCTTACCGTCCGCATTGCGGTGGCCGAAGTCCGAGTATGCCACCAGAAACCGATCCGGTCCGGTGACCACCACGCTCGTGTTGGCGCAACTGAAGTCGTGCCGTATCGCCCACCAGTCGTCGAGCGGCCGGGCCAGCAGTTCCTTCTCGGTCGGCCCGACCACGGCGGCGGCCTCGCTCCAGGTTCGGCCGGAGTCGGCCTACGCCTTCACATGCACGCCGGGCCGGCCGTACACGACCGCGACCTTGCCGTTGCCGAGCGTCAACAGGTGCGGGGTGACACTGAACTCGGCCAGGGGCGGCAGCATCGTCCAGGTCCGGCCCTCGTCGGCTGAACGCGCGGCGGCCAGGTGGTGGGTGTCGCCCGCCTCGTTGCTGTTCTTGGTGCGGATGACACACAACAGGTCGCCGTCGGGCATCCGCGCCAGCGACGTTTCATTGGTGGCACCCCATGACCAGGCCCGCCCATCGGCGATCCCCCCGCGCCGCGTCCACGTCCGTCCGGCATCACACGACGCCAGACAGGAGACCATGCCGCAATGGCGCTCGACCTCCGGATGCTGGGACTCCAGCACCCACAGCAGTGTCCCGTCGGGTAGCACAGTCACTTCGTGCGGAGCCGGCGGCTTCAGGCGCGGCGGGAACTCCCGCCATTCCTCCCGCCCCGCATCGTCCCACCACATCGCGCGGGTGAGCACAGGCAGACGCATTTCCGGATACTCCACCACGCCGCTGGTTTCCGCCCAGGCTGCGTTCGCGGACGCGCGGCTGGCCAGCGGGAAGCGACGGCACGCCGCGGGGATGTCGCCGTAGCGATACACGAGATACTCGTTGACCTTGTAGCCGCCGCGAAACGGCCCGGCTACCGGCGTCAATCCCAGCGCCACCACGTCTATCGATGCGCGTCCGGCATCCGGCGAGAGTTCCGCAAGATGGTACAGGTAACGCTCCCGACCGAATGCAACCTGCCGGCCGTCAGGCAGCGTGATGATCTCGGGTGAGCGGTCGGTCGCGTCGAAGGCAACACGTTGCCAGGTGCCGCCGCCGTCGCGCGAGCAGAAGACTTGCGTCGGCTCGTGCCGGCCCGCCGCGCTGTCGGCACCGACGTTCACGGCGAGATAGAGCACACCGTCATTACCGCGCCACAGGTCAGGGAACTGGAAGAAGCCCCACCAGCGCCCGGCCGGATCTTCGCCGTACTGGGGCGGACTGACCGCCACGGTAATGAGATCGCTCAGGGTGAGCTTCATCGGGTCTGCCTTTCGTTCCCGTCCGGACGGCCCTGATCGTACGCCTGCCACGCAGCCAACATCGCCCGGTAGTTCGCCACCGGCACGTCGGGTTGCACCGCGTTTGACGCGCCCAGCACCAGGCCGCCGCCGGGCGCGCAATCGGCCAACAGGCGCGCCGTCGCCGCGCGCACCTGGTCCGGCGTCCCGGTGATCAGCAGGCCGCAGTCCACATTGCCGCAGAGGCACAGGCGCCCGGCCACCCGCTGCTTGACCGCGCGCATGTCCATGCCGGCGACCGGGTCGATGGCCTGCAGGGCGCACAGGCCGCTGTCCGCCAGCGCCTCCACGCAGGCGTCGAGATTGCCGTCGCTGTGCAGCACCGACCAGCCGCCGAGCGTCTTCACTTCGCCGGTCCACTCCCGCAGGTAGGGCAAGATGAAGCGTTCCATCTGCTCGGGGTTGAAAAAGACGCCGTGATTGTCGGCGATATCGGAGGCGGTGAAGAGCAGTTCAGCGCCCAGTTCGCGGAGGATCCGCGCGCGCTCGACGCCCTGCCGGAGCGTGGCCCGGGCCTGTTCGTCCACCTGCTCCGGCGCGTCAAACAAACGATAGGAGAAGTCCAGGTAGTCGGCGGCGCCGGGCATGCACAGCACGCCGCCGGATTCGGCGGCCACCAGGAACCGGCCTTCGGCTAGCCGGGCCAGGAGCCGGATCTGCTCATCGCGGGCCGGATCCGGCAGCCAGAAATAGGCCGGCACGCCCGGCGCGTGCTCCCAATACCCGCCCGGCGCGGTAACGGCGGCAAAGCCGAGTTCCGTTGCCACCCCCGCCATGATCTCTGCATTGACATGCAATGCCCGCTCCTGCTCGGCGGCGGTCAGCCCCACAAATTCATGCCCCAGCATCAGCCTTCGCCCGGCGAACGCGTCCCAGAGGTGGAATTCCAGTTCCCATACCGGCACGTCGACCGGCTCGCCGCAGGCCAGGGCCTGGCGGATATCATCAATACGCGTCATAACGCCTGGCTCTCCCCCGGCGACGTCGGCAATCCTGCACTGTCCAGCAGGACGTCCGGCACTTCGTTGATGCGTAGCTGGCTGGTCTTGTTTGCGTAGGCTACAAAGTTCCGGCCGCCGAAGTGATAGAACTGCGGGTAGCCGATCTCGAAGTCCTTGAACGGGCCGCCCGGCACGCCGTCGTTGTAGATGATCACCTTGGGCTTGCTGAAATAGAGCCCCGCATTCTCCGTCACGCCCGGCACCTCGCGCGCCACGGTGATCCAGAGCGGGTCGCGCGGATACCACC
>JBAXKQ010000135.1:0-8142 GCA_037135275.1 bacterium | reverse complement strand
CTGCGATGCCGCACGCTTTGACGGTCCTCCGCCGCGCGAGGAAGACATTGTGACGGTTATCGGCCGGATTCGCTTCCTGGACCGGCCAAAGCATGTGCCAGACCTGGAGGCGTACTGGATCATCCATGGAAAGGCAGCCTCGTCCGAATGATTTGGGGTATCGTTTCTTGGAAAGATTGAGACTTTGTTTGCAATTAGTCTGTACTTCCTATGTGACAATGCTACAGTTTTGCGCAGTTGTTACGTAATAATAGTTTGAAGTGAGGCTGGACTTGAGTCGGTGGTATCAAGAATGAGGTTGGAGGGGATTCTATGAAACTGAATGAAGTCTCGGTTGTGTTGTGCGGGTTGCTGGTTGGTGTTTCCATTGCGGGGCTGTCGGGATGCGGTGGGTCAAGTGATAGTTCAGGTGACGGCTATACGCTTTCAACGACCCCGCCTGTGGCGGGAGCCACCGTCACGGTTGCGTCGGGATCAGATCCCGATGTCGCGGTGGACGGCAATGGCGACCTTCATTTTGCCTACGTCAGGGACGGGGTGGTCTGGTACACCAAGTTTGACTACGCGAGCGGGGCGGTGCTTATCCCGGAGGTCGCCATTGGTGGCGGCGATGACCCGCAGATCGCTGTGGATAGCCGTAACAATCCGCACGTCGTGTTCGGCAACATGTTCTATGCTTACTGGACCGGGTCGGGGTTCTCCGCACCGGTAATCCTTGCATGCGACAAGGGCCGGCCGAGGATCTCGGTGGATTCCGCCGATCGGGTTTGGATTGCGGGCATGAGGGGTGCTGGTGATCGTGACCAGTTGTTCATGTTCGAGAACAATGCTCTGGCCATCAACGGAATCACAATTGGCGGGAACGACCTGGGGTCAATAGACATTGACAGTTCCGGCAGGGTTCACGTGTGCTGGCGCTCGGGGCGCGACCTGTTCTACACATCATACCTTGGCGGCGAGGATGCGACGGGCATCAGCGCACGGTCAATCAATATCTCCGGGTCCGCGAGCGACTTCTCCGATCTTGTTGTCGACAACAGGGACGGCAGTGTTCATGTGACGCACACTCATTCCTACGGTAGCAGCATAGATTACCTCTATCGTGACGCGGCGGGGAACTGGAGCTCGGACACGCTGCACGCATGGGATCAGGTGACCGGTGCCAGCGATGTGACCCAGCCGACAATTGCCTGCGACAGGGATGGCTACAAATACATCGCCTTCACGGGTAGCGGAGCGATCCCGAGGTACTTTGTCATAGGCCGTGATGGCACTGAAATAGTCAGTTCGACCACCGTTGACTCCACTACGTCAGGTGGCAAGAAACAGAATCCGAATGTGTCGTCGCGTCCCGATATGAGCGGTGCATACGTGACATGGGGAACGGGAACGGTCCGAGTCCGTGCGCTGGGCAGTGTTTCATTGTAGTATTGGTACAATAACAACAGGAGATATGCGTGATGAAGAAGGTATGGTTGTCGGGCATGGTGGTGGCGGCGCTTGTGTTGACGAATGGATGCGGCGGGAGCGACAATAGCAGTGGTGGTGGCACGGTTGAGAAGCCCGTTGTGCTCACCAACCCGACATTCCCGGCCGGAGTCGGCGAGAGGGATGAGAAGGTTCGCTGGCAGACGTACACGGGCCAATTCGATCACTTTGGCCGCCGGACGGCGATCAAGTGGCCAGCCTCGCTCATGTCCCTGTATGGCTGCACTGGCGAGAATACTCGTTGTTTCGTTGACGGCACTGAGTTCTTCTTCTACACCGTGGACCAGTATCCTTCCGGGGTGCTGGTGCTGTCGTACGGTTCCGCGACACGGTCGGACTTTGAGTTCTCCAAGCCGTCCGTTGCCGTCCTGTTCAAGGACGGGCAGCCATTCTGCGCGGCTGAATTCGCGGATCCGATGATCGACGAGGATCTCGTTGTTCCGCCGGCGACGATTGAGCTGCCAGCCTGGGTCAACGACATACAATAGAGATGTAGCACGACCCCGTTTTCAGGACCGCCTTGTAGGTTATGGCGGGCCTGATGCGGGTGGCGGGATATCAAGGCGCTTTCAGGAGCCCTAGAAGGGCAGCTGGAAGCGCCTTTTGTTTTCCACTCATTTGCTCTCCAGAGGTATCGGGATATTTGTCAGGGGAACTGGAGGATAGCCTCGGCGGCGACGAACTGGAGGGCGAGTGTGCCGGCAACCCTATAGAAGGGAAAAGTGCCTGGTGCACAGGCGTTGAGCTCCGCCCCGCAGGAATCACTGCGAAAGGCCCCATCAAGATACAGATCCGCTCACCTGGTGTCGCATATCTTGAGGACCAGTCTGGCCGAGCGCGCCTACCAGGGGAACTTCAGGATGGCTTCCATGGCCAGAAGTTGAACAGCCATTGTGATCGCGACCCAGTAGAACGGTAGTAGGCTGGCTCGGCTGGAACAGAGGTTGTGCAGGTATTTTGCCGCCGGAATGACGAGGAAAGGCACCATGAAGATCCAGATGCGTTCCACCTCGGAGTGGAAAAGGTTCGCATAGGAAATTGTCAGGAGGGCCACCGGGAAAGCCAGGACATAGATATCGCATACGGAGCGACCTGTCACACATGCCCGGAGCGATGCCGTACATTCTTTCCACCACGCTACCGCGAGGCTGAAGCCGACCCCGGCCAGGAATGCGGCCAGGTTCGCCATACCCATGTTCAGATATTGGTCTGGCGAGGTGCCATGCTTACCCATCATCGAGTGGTCCTTGTTTACGGCAGCGTTGAGGGCGTCGATAATGCTGAAGTCAGTGGTGAGGAACAGCAGGACGTAACAGATTGCAAACACGGTCGCTGCGACGATCAGCACGGTGAGCATCTCGGCAAACCTGCGACGGTCCAGCAGCAATGTAAACGCCAGGGTGACGGCGAAGAAAAGCCCGATGAAGAAGGATGTATAACTCATGAACATGCCCGCCGCCATGGCGATGCCGGTTAGTATGGCCCAGGGGAGCTTCCTGGGTGAGGCCATGGCCTTGTGGAAGAGGTAGATTGTCCAGATAGGGAAGACGCTGAATGGCCCGTCCATGCACGTGGACGTGAAAAGCTGGAAACTCGGAACCAGCGGGAACAGCGCCAGAGACCATCTTGCAATCGTGTCGCCGTAGAGCAGGCGTGCCAGCAGGAAAACAGGCAGTATCGCGGTGGCTGTGAAGAGGATCGTGAAGACTGCGGCCGACCACAGGTTGTGGCCGAACGGCAGGCTTGCCAGCCACTGAAAGACGGACCCACCCGGGGGATGGGTCTGTGCGTGGCCGGACAGCGTCTTGAAGAACGCTGGCTTGGCGTAGTTCCCCAGGAACGCAACGAGCCCGTTCGTGGCCACCTTCGGCGCATCCCCGTAGTACTCGTACCTGACACGCGTATAGGGACTCAGCAGGGCGGGAATCTTTCCGCCCTTCTCGGTGTGTGTGCCATCGATCATGGCAACGCTGGCTGATATGGCCACAAAGAAGACCATTGTGACCGGCAGCAACAGCGCCGGCCGCAGAGCTCCGCGCAGGTACAGGCGGCGAATGAGCAGCAGGAAGAGAACCGCGATGACCAGGGCAGGAACCAGCCACCACGACAGCCATGGATCAGAATGCGGGTTGGCGTAGAACGGCACATATTGCCGGCGCCACTCCAGTGCTCCCACCTTGAAACCTGTTCGCTTCATCCAGGCCCTGAGTACTGAGTGGTAGAGAGCGAAGATGATCAGAGCAGCCAAGGTGAGGGATGGAAGAGACAGGCAGGCGGCCAGAATACGGCGGCTGACCGATCGTTCTCCCTGTTGTCCCGGCATTGCGTCCCCCCCCCGAGGTTTCCGAAGCACTTGTTTCGAGCCTCTCACATCTCGCGAAATGCGTCAATCCAACAGGGGGCAGCATTGCCCTGTGTCGAATTGCCTGGGGTTAGGTTTCCTGTTGAACGGTTGCGGTTCTTATGAGATAAGCCCACAGATCTTGATGGTTTCTACTTAGAAAACGGGAATACCACGGAGCGATTGGCCGATATCCGTGGACACTCCTGCATGGGTCAGAGTCGCAGTGACTTGATGTTGCTGCCTGGTGAGGTTGAAATGCGTTCAATTCTGCCGGATACGACAGCTTGGGTGCGCAAGAATTGGGTATATGCGTGGGTCGTGGTGGTCTTTCTGGCCAGCATGGTCGTCGCACATATGCTGGGCATACGGGTGTCAGGAAATAGATTTCGTGTCTTCTGGCAGTACCTGGATGCACCCCTTCTTCGCGATGACCTGCTCGGTTCACTCTGGAATCTTCATTCGCAGCCGCCGCTGTTTGAGGTGTTTCTCGGTGTGATGCTGAAGCTGTTCCCGGTGTCCCATCGCACGGCATGTGGAGTAGTATTCTGGGTTACCGGGTTGTTCCTGCTGCTCGGAATGGCATGGGTCATGAGGAAATGTGGTGTTTGGAATGCGCTGAATGCGGCGTTGTGTACCCTGTTTGCGTTTCACCCCACGTTCATGGTCTACGTGAACTGGATCTTCTATACCGCGCCAGTCGCAACAATGCTGCTTGCCACCGGGGCAGTGCTCATCAAGTACACCGAGACCGGGAGGACGGGCTGGGCGCACGCGTTTTCATGGGGGTGTGCGGCTGTAATGCTGACACGGTCGTTGTATCACCCCGTCTGGTTTGTCGGCCTGATGCTGTTGCTGGTCTTGCTTGTGCCACGGGAGCTGAGGCGCAAGTTGCTGGTCTGCGCCGTTGTTCCGTTCATCGTGGTGAACGCCTGGTATGCTAAGAACCTCGCTCAGATAGGCATGTATACGTCGAGTTCGTGGATTGGCATGAACCTTGCCCATTCCAGTAGTCTCTCCGCTGGCGGAAATGACGGATGGCAGTTGTCGAAGGCCGAACTGGACGGGTTGGTGGCGGCTGGCAAAGTGCCGAAGGTGTGGCTCAAGGGAGCCTTTCAGGAGCCAGATGAATACAGCGATCTCGGCTACTTTGCCCCCTCTAACTCAATTGGCCTGCATGAAGCGGATGGTGCTCCCTGCACAAGCCATGGCGGACCTAACTTCAACCATCGTGAGTATGCACGTATCTCGCAGGATATGCTCAAAGGCGCAATTGCCTTAGTTCGTGAGTATCCTGGAAGGTATTTGTTGCGGGTCAAAGATGGGTTCATGCTGTTCATTCAGCCAGGTCCGAATTCCACACACTTCCTCGTGAAGTACAATTTCGAGCGGGTGAAGCGATGGAAGGATATAACCACGCGTTATCTTTTCCTCGGCAAACCATATCTCACAAACAGCGGGAAGAGGCCCGAACCGAATATCCTGATCGTTGTGTATCCAATGGTTCTCCTGTACGGCGCTTTTGTCGTGCTTCGAAAGACCGCATCGGGAGGAGGAACCGCCAGAATCTTCATCGCATTTGCCGTGACGACAGCCATCTGGGCCATGGCCTGTTCGATCGGGCTGGAGGTTGGTGAAAACGACCGGATGCGATGGGAGACTGATCCGCTCGTACTGATTGTCGGCGCCCATTTTATTCAGGCCGTGATAGTCCATGTCAGAAGCAGGATGAGGCCGCAGCCGTAGGGGCAGGGCTGAGCAGGGGAGCTTCAGTGATCCGACTGTTGATTGGCGACACGTCGACGCGGTTGAGTGGGACATGGCGATGGTTTGGTACTTGTACTGCTGGCGGCGTTGATTCTTTACGAGTCAAGGACAGTCTTGAGTGGGCGTTGAAGTAGAGAGGTCGCCGATCGGTCGGCGGAGGCCAGGTGGTGCAATCAATCCACCGCGGCTCTACTTAGCATCCCTGGTCTCGGCAAGTATGATCTCATGCTTGCACATCTTCTTCTCGCGCCTGAGACGCGAGAGACATGAACGCAACTCGCTCAACAGAAGCCTCTCGTGGCTGGGCAGGCCGGACTTACTCTCGATCAAGTCCGCAATGGTCACTTCAAGCTGCTCCACAGGCACGCCTGACGGAAGCACCAGGATGTGGTTGGTGGGAGATATCTCAACCAGTTTGAGCCACGGGATATCCCTCAGGCTGGTGCTCGGTCCCACAACAATCAAACCGACGCCCTTTTCGACCTCGACAAGTCTAACTCGCATCTCCTGCGCAGGTAACGCAGAACGAGTCGCCGCGTCAGTCACCTTTGTTATCGCCCGTGCCCTGTCGGGGTCCACGGATTCCAGGAGGCGTAGAGTACGTTCAGCCAGTGTCACCGTGACAGGACGGCTTGGCTCAGCGAATTTTCGCGGCCTTCCACCTCTGGCCGTCTGCTTTTGTTGTTGATCGGTCGTGAGTGCTGTGCGATCTTGAAACCGCTGGGTTTTGAGTCACTCGATCTCAACCCCGGCGGATGAGTGAAAGTACAGGTTGGATGGCTCCACCGCAAGGGAATAGTGCGTCTTGATGTTTGGGATTGAGCCGACTGGTGGGGGTCGTACACATTGCCTGGACTTCAGCAACGCGCCCCAGGGGCTGACAGCATATGCGCCACTTTGATTGAACCGGAATTGTCATGGAATCAACGCCTGAGAAGTTGCGCTGGCCAGATCGGTGGTTGATTGCGACCATCGCCATAGCCTGCTGTGTGATGGGCTTGAGTATCTACCGCGCCGCGACCCAATCCATAACACATGACGAGAGCATCACCTACGTAAAGTTCATTGCCCCGCACGGAGGTAACCTGTTTGGCTATACCGCCAACAATCATATCTTGCACACATGGATGGTCAAGGGAGCGATCCTGTGTTTCGGTACATCCGAGCTCGTGGTTCGCACTCCGGCACTGGCCGGCGCGGCACTGTATCTTGCAGCACTGGTCATGCTGGCCCTGAGGATTGCCCGTTCAGGCCCGTGGTTGTTGGTTGTCGTGGCGCTTGGGAGCCTCAACCCGCTTGTCATGGACTTCCTCGCCTGTGCCCGCGGCTACAGCCTTGCCCTTGCATTCCTCATGTGGGCTGTCTTCTTCCTGATACAGTGCATCGAGGAAGATGGTTGGACCGGCAGGTTCTTCCGGTCCTGCGCCATGGCAAGTCTGTTCCTGGGACTCTGCATCGGGGCGAACCTGTCGTTCCTTTTTGGCGCAGCCGGCGTAGGGGCGGTATCCTTGCTCATGGTGTTGGTGCGCCGTGTGCCAAAGTCAGTGGCTGTGGATGTGTCGGGCGGTAGCGAGCGGAGGAGGCCAAGCGGGGTGGCGACGGCGACCCGTTGGATTGCCGCCGCGTGTTGTCTTGCCGCACCGGGATTGTGCACAGTGGCTGCCTTGTATGTGCCTTATCTTGGCGTAATCCACCGTGAGGAGTTCTACGCTGGCCACAGCGCACTTTCCGGCACCGGGAGGGATCTGATATACCACCAGTTCTTCTACAGGCAGACAGGGATGGGCTCGGAACCTTTCGTGGCGGATTCGAAACCGTTGTCTAACTGGCTTGCGGGAGTTGCGCTGCTTACGCTCCTCGGTGCCGTGGCAGCGGTCGCGTTGGTTCTGCTTGTCAGGTGGATCAGGCAGGGCAGGTGTGGGTCTTCGCCGCGTGCACGCGCCTTGCTCCTTCTTTGTGCCTCGGCATGTCTTGCGGCTGGCGCCACATTCCTCGTGCATGTGACCCTGAATGTCAGGTATCCGGTTGAACGGACAGCCTTGTACTTTATTCCTCTCGTTACGCTTGGCCTGACGTTGGGGGTGGTTGAGGCTGGACGCCGGCACAGGTGGGTTTCGCCCCTGGTCATGGCCATGTGCCTGCTGGTGGTGCTGAGGTTCGTCACGTCGTTGAACGTGGCGTATTTCCGGATATGGAAGTACGACGCGGATTCGCGCGCGGTGTTTGGGAAGATTCAAGAGATCGGCGGCCGGACCAACGGCACTATCCATGTCGGTGGTTGCTGGTTCTATAAGCCTTCCATGAATTTCTACAGGGTTGCGCGACACTATGACCGCATGCTGCCCTACACGGCGAAAGTGGCCCGGCCAGTCACAGATTACGATCTTCTTGTGTTGAACCAACGGATGGCGCAGGATCTCAATGTTGGCAAACTGGGTTTTGTGCCGGTCTTTCACGGCCGCTTATCAGGGGTTGTGTTGTACGCGAATCCCAAGTTGGTCGCCGGTGCCGGTGACGGCGTCAGGCCTGATGTGAACAAGTAGAGG
>JBAXKQ010000134.1:0-8263 GCA_037135275.1 bacterium | reverse complement strand
CGTAGGCATCGGCAAGTATAGTGATGGCGATGCTGTCCAGTCCGCCCGCAAGCCGAATCTCGACTGGCTTGGCGCTAATGCCATTGCATCCAGCCTCCTTGCTCACGGTGTCGCTGTAGGCCTCCCGAGCGACGAGGATATGGGCAACAGCGAGGTGGGCCATAACGCCATCGGGTGCGGTCGTGTATTTGCGCAGGGCGCCAAGCTGGTCAGCGATGCCATTGGTTCCGGGGGATTGTTCCGTGGCCCCGTGTGGCTTGACCTGATCAAGAACTGCCTTGAAAACCGGTCAACTCTTCACTTCATCGGACTGTTTTCGGACGGGAATGTCCACAGTCACATCGATCACCTGAAAGCAATGCTGTCTGCCGCAAGAAAGGCGGGAGTTTCAAAGGCGAGAATCCACATTCTGCTTGATGGTCGTGATGTGGGCGAAACATCAGCGCTTGAGTACGTTGATCCTTTCGAGGCTTTTCTGGCGCAACTCAACTCCGGTGGCGGTACAGACTACCGCATTGCATCGGGCGGCGGCCGTATGAAAGTAACGATGGACCGCTACGGTGCCGACTGGAACATGGTGAAGACCGGCTGGGCGACCCATGTAGCGGGTCTCGGTCCTGCGTTTTCATCGGCACGCGAGGCGATCCTGCAGCATCGCAAAGATAATCCCGGCGTCACAGATCAGGATCTGCCGCCATTTGTTGTCGTGGAAGACGGGAAGGCTGTTGGCCCGATCGTTGATGGGGACAGTGTGGTCTTCTTCAACTTTCGCGGCGACCGGGCAATTGAGATCAGCAGGGCCTTTGAAGATGACGATTTGACGGAGTTCAAGCGAAGCCCGCGGCCGAAGGTGAAGTATGCCGGCATGATGAGGTACGACGGCGACTTGGGTATCCCCCGCCACTTTCTTGTGGAGCCGCCGGCCATAGACAGGACCATGAGCGAATACCTTGCCGGGGCCGGAGTCAGGCAGTTTGCGATAAGCGAGACACAGAAGTTCGGCCACGTGACGTACTTTTTTAACGGGAATCGATCAGGGAAGTTCAGCGATGAACTTGAGGAGTACGTGGAGATTCCGTCGGACCGGGTTCCGTTTGAGCAGCGGCCATGGATGAAGGCTGCCGATATCACGGATCGCGTGATAAGCGAAGTGGAGCGTGGTGCGTTCCCGTTTATGCGTCTGAATTTCCCGAACGGCGATATGGTTGGCCACACCGGCATTTATCAGGCCACTCAGGTGGCTGTTGAAACCGTTGATCTATGCCTGGGCCGCATCATGCGGGCCATCAAGGCCAGCAATGGCATTATGGTGGTGTCGGCGGACCATGGAAATGCAGATGAAATGTTTGAGCATGACGCCAAGACGGGAATAGTGAAGATCAACAAACAGACGGGGGAACGCATGGCGCGCACAGCGCACTCCCTTAACCCCGTTCCAGTCTACGTCTACGATCCCTCCGGGACGGCATCATTGGCTTTGTCCTGCGAGCAGGGGCTTGGCATCAGCAGCTTGGCGGCCACGTGCATCAGCCTGCTGGGTTATGAACCACCTGAAGACTATACTCCAGCGGTAGTAAGAGTGGGCCCATGAGAAGACGTGTGCCGCGGAAAGAATCTGATATGAAACACAAAGATGTAAATGAGGCCGTGCTTTCCCTCCTGCGTGACGGGGGCGGCAAAGCCATGTTCCCGTCTGAAATTGCCGATGGGCTCGCATTCAAGGGACAGGCCAGGAAACACCTGCAGAAGCTGCTGCATCGTCTTGTTGTGGACGGAACCGTGACCGAAAAAGGGGGCAGGTTTGTGGCTGCCGGTAACGGCAAAGTCGCCATCCTTACAGGGCGCCTGACTATTGTGAGGTCAGGTGATGGGTTCCTGTCGACCGGTGACGGACGTGACGATGTTCGAGTTTCTGAGCATAACCTCGGAACGGCTCTACCTGACGATACTGTTGAGGTTGCCATGCCGCAGGGAGGGGCGCGGGGTCGCGGCAACGGCGAGCCGCGGGTTGTGCGGGTGCTGACAAGGGGTAGAAAACAGATTGTTGGAACCCTGAAGACATCCGGCCGCCTCCTGTACGTTGTCCCTATTGATGCTGTGTATGCGCACTGGTTCAAGGTTGCAGGTCCAGGCGGGGCGCGGATTGATGACAGGGTCGTTATCGAGTTTGTGAAATGGGAAAACAGGGATGAGTACCCTGAGGGCAAGGTAGTAGAGGTGATAGGCTCGTCCAACGTCGCATCGTTCGACACCATGACAATCCTTCGTCACTACAACTACAGTGAAGAGTTTCCGGCAGAGGTGACCAGGGAAGCGGAGGCGGTGAAGGTCATACCGGCTGATGCAGGTGGGCGCCTCGATCTCCGTGACAAGTATATTTTCACGATTGACCCGGTGACAGCCCGGGATTTTGACGATGCGTTGTCTCTGGAAGTTGACCGGCATGGGAACAGGGTTCTTGGCGTGCATATTGCTGATGTCGCCTATTTTGTGAGGCACGGCACAGCCATGGACACTGAGGCGCGTCGACGTGGAAACAGCGTCTACTTTCCA
This sequence comes from bacterium, assembly GCA_037135275.1. Lineage (GTDB taxonomy): Bacteria > Verrucomicrobiota > Kiritimatiellia > SPBP01 > SPBP01 > JBAXKQ01. Next base: position 5,710 of record JBAXKQ010000134.1, on the reverse strand, counting down.
GACAAGGTGATTCCGATGCTTCCGCATGCGCTTTCAAGCGGAGCCTGCAGCCTTGTACCACATGAGGACAGACTCGCCTTTTCAGTCTTCATCACACTGGACAAGGCAGGGCATCCGCTGAGTAGCACTTTCGGGCGGAGTATTATCCATTCCCGGCTTCGCCTGACATATGAACAGGCAATGGAAGCGCTTCAGCTCCCAGACGGCCATCCGCTCAGGAAGGCCGACATGACCGCCGAGAATGTTAAACTTGTGAAGGAAGTCGGCCGCCTTGCTCAGCAGCTGCGCCGGAAGCGGTTCGCTGCCGGTGCACTGAATCTTGATATGGCGGAGTATGAAATTGTACTGCGTCCGGACGGGGCTGTTGCGGACGTCCGGCAGGTGCCATACGATGAGTCGCATCAGCTTGTAGAGGAGTGTATGGTTGCCGCGAACGAGGCGGTTGACCACGAGCTTTCGAACAGGGGGCTGGCTCTGGTCCACCGCATTCACGAGCCGCCTGTTGTGTCGAAGATTGAGGAGCTTTCGCTGAAGCTGATCGAAATGGGGTTCCGGCCTGGCGACTTGAACAGGCGGGATGGAATTGTCAAATTCCTGGCTTCAGTCGAGGGGCATCCGCTCTGGAGTCAGGTACAGACCGCCGTGCTCAGGAGCATGTGCAAAGCGGTCTACTCGCCTGCGCCAAAGGGGCACTACGGGCTGGCAAAGAGTTTCTATGCTCATTTCACCTCTCCGATACGAAGGTACCCGGATCTGGTGGTTCACCGGATTCTTGCGGCAGCGCTGGAGTCTTCGCCTTCTGGCTACAAGATGCCGGAGCTTACCGCAGTTTCCAATGAATGCTCTCGAACAGAACAACAGGCGGAAATGGCCGAGAGATCCCTCCTCGAGATAAAGAAGTACCGTTTACTTGCCCAGGAGCTCAAGGAGAAGAAGCCGGTCGTACACGATGCTGTTGTGGTCAAGGTCACGGGTTTCGGCGCATTCGTTGAACTGGTAAAACTCCAGATACAGGGCCTCGTCAAGGGTTCCATGGCGGGCAGTCAGGCACGAGGCAGGAAGCGGCATGCGCAAAGGGGCAGGGGGCCGAGCCTCAAGAGCGGAGCCGCAGTGAAGGTCTGTGTGACCAGGGTGGACTTCGACAACAGGCGGCTGGATTTTACGGTGGTCTAGGGCGGGTATTCGACAGCCGGGCCGGGAAATGTGATGTGAAGGGGATCGAGATCGCGTCTGAAAATGAGTGAGACTCCGCAGATAGTAGAGTTGTCGATCAGCGACGTTGTATATCGCGGCAAGGGGATCGCACGCCTGGACGGACGTGTGGTTTTCGTTGCAGGCGTCGCTTGCGGAGAAAAGGTGCGGGCCCGGATTGTCAAGCACCACAAGAACTACTCTGAAGCCAGTCTGGTTGAAGTCATCGAAGCATCACCGCACCGTATCACCCCCGCTTGTTCACTGGCCCTTCATCGTGATGGCTCACCGGCATCAGGTTGTCCTGGCTGCTGCTACCAGCACATTGACTATTCCGAGGAGATCCGCCTCAAGCAGTCGCAGTTCATCAACCTGATGGCGAGAATCGCCGGGGTTGACAAGGACGTAATACGCCCTGCGGTTCCGTCGCCTGTTGAAAAGGGGTACCGCAACAAGATCGTTCTGCACGGGGGCGGCACGGCTGAGAAGCCGCTGCTGGGGTATGTTGCCGACGACAACAAGGCAATTGTAGATGTACATGAATGCCTGCTTGCGCAGAGTGAGATCAATCTGCTGGTTGCCGAGCTTCGCGCCGACTCTGCCATGATGTCGACAATGGTGCAGGGCAGGAGGTTGACGCTGCGATACACACCGGCTGATGGTGCGCTGGCATGGGTGGGCAAGAGCGCGATTAATGATCCGTGGCTCAAGGAAAACGTTGTTGTGGGGGAAATGCTGGTACCTCGTGACAGCTTTTCTCAGATCAATTCCGCGTTGGCCGGTATTCTTGTCCAGCGGGTGATCGAGCAGCTCAAGACAAACGTCCCCGCCGCTGTTATAGACCTCTATTGCGGGGCAGGACTGTTTTCATTTGCGGCTGCTGATGCGGGGGTGCCGCGTGTGCTTGGTGTCGACAACGATCCTGAGGCTGTTCGGGCGGCGCAGAGGAATGCGAACGTGCGTAACCTGAACGGATGCGCTTTCCTGGCACGCTCGGCGGAAGCCGGATTGCAGGAAGTGCTGCGTTCCGTGGCACCTGCGACCACAACCGCGATTGTTGATCCCTCACGGCGTGGACTCGAAAGGGGCGTAATAGACCTTTTGGCCGGTGCAAAGCTCGGCCAGATCATGTATATCTCCTGTGCACCAGACACAATGGCGCGTGATGTGGCCTTGCTGACTGCGGCAGGTTACCGTGTTTCCAGTGCATGCTTGTTCGACATGTTCCCGCGTACTGCGTACTTCGAGTCTCTGACCTGCTTGACCATCGGCAAGTAGTTTCATTTGCCGTTATTGCTGGTGCGAAGCGTGCGTATGTTTCGCCTTCCGCGCATGGCATTGGACATCGACAAGGCAGAGCCCCTATCAACGAGCGTCCGTTTCCGGAGGGAGCGCGGAGATTATGTGGATGATCGCATTGCTGGGAACCTGCCTTCTGCTTTCAGTTTCATCTTGCAGCGCCGGTGGATCTTCAAACGTGCAGGTGCGACTCGATGCCGTCATCGTCGTCCTCGGAAACGAGCCGCTAGATGACAATACACCGACGGTTGACATGGTTGCGCGAGTGAACAGGGCCGTGACGGTCCAGAGAGAGCAGCCTGGCGCACTACTGCTTTTCACCGGCGGGCCCACTAGCGGCACCATCACCGAGGCACGAATGATGGCCGACCTCGCAATTACAATGGGAGTGTCAACCAATTCGATCCTATTGGAGGAGAGGGCCCGCTCCACCAGGGAGAACGCTCTGCTGACTGCTGGAGTGATCAGGGATCTTGCCCCGCGGCGACTCTATATTGTCAGCAGGAAGGACCATCTTGACTGGGCGATGCCCATCTTCAGGAGAATTGACGTATTCGCGACAGCCGAACCGCTCTCATGCGAGGTCAGCCTGGCCGACATCATCGCCCAAATGGAGGCATACCTGAGAACGCATGAGAGTGCGCGAGTGCGCGAGCGCCTGCTGAAACTGAAGAACAGTGCTGGGCAACAAGTGCCTTTGTCTGCGGCAACAAGAGCCACAATCTTTCTTTGTTCACGTATGAATGTGCCGATCAGCTGGACAAGTATTGCCGCCCATGCCAGGAATCGACATGAGAGTTGTCTCCCCGACATCACGCAGCAGCCTGTGCGCAGACGTGCGCTGCCTTCCGGACGCGGCGTCGCCACGGCCAGTCATCGGGCCTTGCGCTGCCGTTGCCTCACGGCCTCGTAGAGCAAAACGCTCGCCGCCACTGCGATATTCAGAGAATGGATTTTGCCCAGCATTGGAATGCGGACGCACACATCGGCTGCGCTGCGCGCAAGCTCAGACAATCCCTTGTGTTCGTTCCCGACGGCAAGCATCGTGGGTCGCGTCATGTCAACCATGTCATAGGACCTGTCGCCGGTTGCAGAAGCTGCGACTACCTGGATATTGAGTTTGCGGGCACGCTCAAAGACATCTGCTGTTCCCGACACTATGCACAGTGGCACAGTGAAGACGGCGCCGCGAGATCCGCGGACGGTACGCCTGCTGAATGGGTCGGTTGTGTCGGCGGTCAGTAATACCCCGGTTGTCCCAGCGGCATCAGTGGAGCGCAGAAGCATTCCGAGATTGTCGGCACTTTCGCAATGTTCAACCATTTGGATGAGTGGGGATGGCGATGAGAGGATGCTGTCCAGTGACGCCAGACGCCGCCTGACGATCGCGACGCAATCGGGTGTTGGTTTGGCTCCGAGCATCTTTCCGAGTAAGCCGGGAGATGCAGAGCAAGTATCAAGTCCGGCTGCTGCAGCTTTGTCGAGGAGGTGGCGTCCTTCGGCTGACCGCACAAAGACATCCGAGGCGACCACGGCTTCTATCGGTGAGCCGAGATCGATGGCGCGGCGGACGAGCTCTGCTTCCTCTACAGTGTAGCGGTCATGCTTCCGGCGGCCGGTCTCGTTCTGGAGATCCCGCAGCATTTGCATCAGCGGGTCACGTTGTCCATCAACTTCGCGCATCCTGGGTTCCTTTGGTGCTATAGTGACTTGTCCGCAAGACATGGTCATGCAACAGGACATCAACCGATGACCTTGTATCGCGTAGCGGTTAAGCAATCAATCAAAACGATGATTGTGGCACTCCGCTTATGCTTGATTGCCTGTCCAAAGCATGATCTAATATTTCCACGGGGTCGCATATGTTAATGGTTCAGATACAGGACAAGATAACGCGGGCGAAGCGTGAACTCGAGCAGATGATCGACCTGAATCCACAGGTCCTTCTTCTGGTTGATCGCGATGGGCGGATCTCCCGTGCCAACAAGGCGCTTCTGAGCCTGCTGGGGTTTTCCGGCTATCCGGAGGTCTTGGGTAAACGATTCGCAGACATCTTTCCCGGAACAGAAAGCGTGATGGGAATGCTCATTCGCAGGGATGGGTGTCGAGAGATGGAGGCTGACGTTGCGCTTGCGGGCGGGCGTGGTCACACTCTGCATTTCACGGTGGTGGGCGTAGGGCAGGAGAGTGAACTTGCTGCTGTGATAGTCAGTGATGTCAGCGACGAGAAGGCGGAAGCGGCATCTCTGGCGATCAGTCACAAGAAAGAAGCTGTGAGGGCACTGGCCGGCGCCCTCATGCACAATGTAAACCAGTCGTTGACTGTCATCATGGTAAACGCGCAACTCATGAATCTTATGCTCGAAAAAGGGGCCATGGATCCTGAGGATGTTGCAAACAGCCTGCGCGACATTGTGAGGGAGACAAGCGGCATCGCCGACGTGCTGAAGAATGTGAGCCATCCCATCGCTTTTGTCACAGAGCCTTATCCTGGTGCGGAGGAAATCCTGGATATCAAACGCTCAACTGGTGGAGATGAAGGGATCATTCGGAGCGCTCCGCCCACCGGCTATGTGTGGCCGGAATCGTCGTTCACTTCCACCGTTGAGATGCTGATCACGCTGCTTGCGGCGCATGAACACGGAGCGGAGCGTCATGCCAGGATGGTTGCGAGCTATGCCTCTGTTCTTTCCGGCACCATCGGACATTCTGGTCAAGACGCTGCAGTGATAAGGAATTGCGCATTGCTCCACGACGTTGGCAAGCTCGGTCTTCCGGACGCTATTCTAGGCAGATCCTCGCCACTGAGCCGTGACGAGCAGGATGTTGCACGTAAGCATACCGGCATGGGCTATAGGCTTCTTCAGGGCTTCCCAATGGCTTACGAAGCGTCTGAGGTGGCTCTGTCTCATCATGAACGGTGGGATGGGAAGGGCTATCCAAACGGTCTCGCTGGCAACGGAGTTCACCCGGTGGCGCGGATTGTTTCTGTTGCCGATGCGATTGATGTGCTTCTGAACGGGGCAGTGCGCAAGTTCGGGTCCCCTGATGCCGTTTCTGCCGAGATCAATGCTGGCTCGGGAACGCAATTTGATCCTGATGTTGTCAAGGCGTTCAATGCATGCTGGAAAGAACTTGCCGCACTGCCACAGCCAGCGCCCGGATGATCTGACGCGAACCGTCCGCGTCGGTCCCCAGGATCTTGCCGCGCCGCGAGGAG
>JBAXKQ010000133.1:0-8477 GCA_037135275.1 bacterium | reverse complement strand
GTTCGGCCTGTCCGCGGTTAAGGGCGTCGGCGAAAAGGCTGTGGAGGCAATCGCACAGGCAAGGCGTGACGTTGGGAAGTTCAAGGACCTGTGGCACTTCTGCAGAACTGTTGATCTCCGCACGGTCAATCGCACCACGATGGACGCATTGATCAAATGCGGTGCATTTGACACAATCTCCGGGGGGCCGGAACACAGGGCGGCCATGGCTGCCGGGCTCGAAAAGGCGATATCGGCGGGCCAGAAGCATGCTTCTGACAGGCGAGTCGGCCAGACTGTGCTCTTTGAGCAGGGCGGCGATACCGGCGAGGAGATAGCCCGGCTGCCTGACGTGCCGCCGTGGTCGAGAGACGAGATGCTGACCAACGAGAAAGAAACCCTTGGATTCTACGTCTCATCCCACCCGCTGGAGCACGTCAAGAACATCAGCGATGGCCTCAACTGGCCGCGAGGCTTCACCATCGCCCAGGTGCCGAAGCAGCCCGACTACGGGCCCGTGGCCGCCTGCTGCTCTATCGCACAGATGCGCATCACGCTTGCAAAGCGGGGGAAGTCAGCAGGAAAGAAGATGGGTATCCTGACGTTGGAGGACCTTACCGGCAAGTGCGATGCTTTCCTGTTTTCGGAGAACTTCGACAAGTACGGCCAGATCGTCAAGGGAGACGCCATTCTCTTTGTCACTGGCTCAGTATCGCGGCGAACCGATAAACCCACCATTTCCATCGACACTATCGAAACCCTGGCGGACGCCATCAAGAGGGCGACTGAGAAAGTTATCGTCCGGTGCAAGGGTCACAGCGATGATGCAACTTGGCTGGGCCGGTTGCGCGGGGTCATAGAGCGGCACCGCGGCGATTGTGAACTGAACATCGTTCTTTGTCCGGCAGGGCAACCGAAGGCCGCTGTCCGGATAAAGGCCAATCGCAAGTGGTCGGTGAACCCCACGCTTGCGTTGCTTCAGGAGGTTGGCGAGCTTGCCGGCCAGGAGAATGTTGTGCCGGTCGCGCGCGAGTCGGCGGCAAAGAAGGTTTACAAGCCGCGGTACGGAAACGGTGGCGGCGGGAGGGACTGACAGTTTCTCTCATGAGTACGGCGTTATACCTGCCTGCCCGGCAAGGATTTGTGTCGTACGGATGCTTTTCTTGGAAAAATTTCTTGCAGGGAAGTAGGATCGGCGTATTGTGTGGTGCTGTACATCATGTTGTGGTTCATGGAGGTTAACACCACAATAGCTTGATAAGCAGGCGAACGGTCGTCAGGTCGCCTTTGGTGGCGCATGAGGCCTGAAAACGTAACATCTGGTAATTCAGCTTTGATCTATTGCGGCCCGATTGCGGGTTGCGGGCATATAGTACGAGGAGCAGCATCATGAGCACGGAAGTCGCTGGGGTAGCGGAAGATGTCGAGGCCGGAAGACGCCGGAAGGTTCAGATAACACGAAATGGGTTGACTGTACTGGCGGCCAGGTATCTCAAGAAGGACAAGAACGGCAAACCATGCGAGACGCCCGAGGACCTGGTGCTGCGCGTCGCTACTGCGGTTGCTGCTGCTGAAAAGGCCTATGGCCTGTCCGACAACGCAGTTGAGACGGTAAGGGACGCATTCTACGATATGATGGCCGTGGGTGAATTCATGCCCAACTCCCCCACCCTGATGAACGCCGGGCGCCGGATGGCGATGCTTTCGGCGTGCTTTGTGTTGCCCATCGAGGACAGTATCGATGGCATATTCGCAAGCATCAAGAACACCGCCCTCATCCAGAAAGCCGGCGGGGGAACCGGATTCGATTTCAGTCAGCTCCGGCCAGAGGGGGACCTCGTGTCGTCCAGTGGCGGCACCACTTCCGGACCTCTTTCGTTCTTGAGAGTTTTCAGCGAGGCAACAAACGCAATACAGCAGGGCGCGTTCCGGCGCGGCGCCAACATGGGCATGATGAGGGTGGACCATCCAAACATCATCAGCTTCATCAACGCAAAGCAGGACTTGACCCAGTTGACGAACTTCAACCTGTCGGTCAGCGTCACCGACGATTTCATGCAGCGCGTGAAGGACACGCCGAACGCCGACCACATAGTGGTGAACCCGCACACTTTGAAAGAAAGCTTCGTCAAGAAAGCCGACGGCTCAAACTGGAAGGTAGCCGAGTTGTTTGATGTCCTTGTCAACAGGGCGTGGACATCCGGTGAACCTGGCATGATTTTCATCGACCGGATCAATCGCGACAATCCAACACCCCACATGGGTCGCATCTGCGCGACCAATCCCTGTGGGGAACAGCCACTGCTGCCCTATGAGAGCTGCAATCTGGGCAGCATCAACCTGCTGAAGTTCGTGAAGCGAGAGGCCAACGGCAAGGTGGTGTTTGATTACGAGAACCTTACGCGCGCAGTGCATCTCGCAACCAGGTTCCTGGACGACGTCATCGACATCAACAACTTCCCGATCCCGGAAATCGCGAAGATGTCGCGGGGCAACAGGAAGATCGGCCTGGGCGTCATGGGTTTTGCCAGCGCGTTGTTCGCTATGGGAATACCATACAACAGCGAAGAAGGCATTGCCATGGGCGAGAGGCTCATGCAGGTGCTCAACGACGAATCACACAAGGCATCGCAGAAACTCGCAGAGGAACGCGGTGTATTTCCGAACTGGGTTGGGAGTGTCTGGGAGAAGAAGGGCGTCCGCATGCGCAACGCATGCACCACCACCGTCGCTCCCACTGGAACGATCAGCATCATCGCCAACTGCTCTGGCGGCATCGAGCCACTGTTCTCCCTGCTGTTCTACAGGAACGTCCTGGATGGCAAGCGCATGATCGAGGCCGATGAACTGTTCGAGCAGACGGCTCGCGAGCGCGGCTTCCATACAACTGAGCTTATGGAGCGGATTGCCGAACAGGGATCTCTGTGCGATATCGCCGGTATTCCGGACGATGTGAAGCGGGTTTTTGTCACGGCACGCGACATTGCTCCGGAATGGCACATCCGCATGCAGTCTACGTTCCAGAAGCACTGCGACTCGTCAATCTCGAAGACGATCAACTTTGCAAACAGTGCCACCGAGGACGACGTCCGAAAGATATTCGTGACGGCCCATGAGCAGGGATGCAAAGGTGTGACCGTCTATCGTAACGGGTCACGCGAGAATCAGCCAATGGCCCTCGCCGACGGCAAGGATGCGAAGAAACAGGAACAGCCGGCGAATAATGTGTTCGTGAAGCCGGTTCGTGTTTCGGACGTTCTGCCCGCCATCAAAATCAAGCAGATGACCCCCCACGGCAACATGCACGTCATGATCGTCGTTGATCCTGACACTGGGCGGGAGCGCGAGGTATTCGCCCAGCTTGGCAAAGGTGGCGACGTCGCGTATTCGGCGCTCGAGGCCATCTGCCGGGTGATATCGCTGTATTTGCGCGTCAACGGATCAATTGACGACATTGTACATCAGTTGACTGGCATCGGGTCGAGCCTGTCGGTTCCATCGAAGGACGGGCACATCTCATCGCTTGGTGACTCGCTCGCCAAGGCGATCCGAAAGTACCAGGCCGCAAGAAAGAACGCGGGGCTTGAGGCGCTGCTGCTTGGGAAGGTCGATCCATCACACCCGGTCAAGGACGCCATGGGGCACGCAGCGGCAACGGCAACAGCCACAACCGGCGGCGGCGGCGAGAATCATCACCCTAACGCGAGCGCATTCAAAGTCAAGTGCCCGGTTCCGGAGTGCAACGGAGAACTCTCCTTCCAGGAGAAGTGCGTCGTCTGTACATCCTGTGGCTGGACGAAGTGCTGAGGATCTCCAGGCGTTCCTGACATGGGTCTGAATCCATGGTCAGGAGGCGGAGTATCACGGGGTGCCCGGCAGGTCTGCTGCCGGGCATGACAACGTGGGCGTGCAGTTGCTGCCTGCCTGATATTGCTACATTCCGGAGGCAATCTCCAGTGTCAGCAGGCAGTATGCTGTGCAAAGCACCTTGTCGGACTCCATGAAGCGTCCTGATTCATTCAGCCAGAAGCCCTTCCCGTCATCGGTCTTCTGGAGTCCCAGAATCTTCTTCACAACCTCTGAACGCCACTCAACTGCGTTCCTTCCGGCGACAGCCGGGAGAGGGTCCTGTCCATACGCGGCGAGCGCCTTTGTGAGCACGTAGTAGAAGAAGTAAAGACCTTGCGGCCCCATCCCGGGATTCTCTTCCAGAGACCAGTGCTTCACGGACCAGTCGAACGCAGAGCGCACCCTCGGGTCATTGCGATCTACTTTGCAGTAGACGAGCGAGAGAAGCCCGGCGTACGTCATGCTGCCGTAGGACTGGAATATGATCTTCCCAGCATCGTTGGTTACCACTCCCGCCTTGCTTTCGTCGGGACGATACGGGAATCCGCCAGCGTTAGCCTTGTCCGAGTTAGCGTCATTCTGCAGGCGCTCGAGGAACTTGCGTGCTGCATTCCAGTCGAGGTCCGTCCGCGCCTCCGTCTTGGGCTTCAAATCTTCAGCGCCTTCCGTCAGACGCATGGCTTCGAACCCGAACAGACTGTTCATGAGGTCCGTGTAGCTGCGCTGATTTGCGGCATCGTACCCGAGCCCGCCCCTGTAGGCGTCATCACCCATGTACTGAGAAGAGGCTATGTACTTTCGCGCTCTCTGCACAGTCGGTAGGAGATCATCACGGCCGGTAGCGTAGAGGGCGGTCATGCAGGTTGCTGTGTTGTAGTTGCCAAGACCACCGCCCGGGCGGCCGGCGATCTTGCGGTATATGCCGCCGTCAGACTGTACGCATGAAAGGATGAACTGCACTGCTTTGTCGCAGACTTCCTTCTTCCTGGGATGATTGCTGCGGGCAAAAGCCCAAAGAGGCAGGGCTGTCAGGGCCGGGTAGTTGGTGTCTGACCATGATCCGTCAGGGTGCTGGTTGGCGACCATCCAGTCGAGGGCCTTGTATATCGCCGCCTCGGTTTCCCTGGCGAGAGACGGGTCAATGACGGCAACCCTGGCCACCGGCTCGCCTATGCTTACCCTCAAGGAATTCGTGCCACTGCCGTCGTTGGCCGAGGCAACAGAGCAGGCTGTGACAGCGCACGCCGCAAGTGCGACAGCAACCGATTGTCTGACCATCAGTGTCTTCATGTCATATCCTCCGACTCCATCATTGTTCCGATTATTGCACTCTATGCGGGCGTCGACAAACGACGCAATCGTTCCAAGCCCAAGCGCGACAAACAAACATCAACCAACACCCTACTCCAGCGACAGCAGCGCCATCGACGTGCTGTATATTCTCCCCCCGGCAGGAGTCCAGCGATCGGCGCGATCCCAGCTCCCGGCGCCCGGTCCGCCATGAGCCTGCTGAGCAACCAGCGCATCCTTCATGTGCCCGGCCGTGTCTCTTGCCACCTTGCCGCCGGCGGCCTGAAGAGCCTGTGTTACAAAGTACCACCGATAGTAGTCAATCGTCATGTCCTGCCGTCCGGCTGCGGATTCCAGGGACCGTACGAGCCGTGCAGCGCCGGCTTCATCTCTCTGCTCCGTATCGTCCGCCAGAAGACAGAGAGCGCCTGCGGCCGTCAGCGTCTCCTCGCCGTCGGGCGATGGCTCTTCCCTCGAGTATCCCATGTGGCCACTGTTGTCGACCATGCCGCGGAGCCAGTCCATCGACCGGTGAATTCGTGATGCGAGCGCAGTATTGCCCTGGCCCTTTGCCAGAATCAGCGCCTGCAGCTGCCAGACGGAAACGGAGGTGTTGGGTCCACCTTCATTCCCCGCAACGTAGCCCCATCCGCCTGACGATTTCTGAGCCGTGCAGATGAACCCGATAGCCCTGTCACCGGATCCCTTCCAGTTGTTTCCAATATCGAGGCGATAAGCCCTGAGTATGGCAACGGTAGCCATGCCATGGTTGTACATGGCGTTGGCGCAGGCCGGGCCGATTCGCCCGCTTTTGTTCTGCTGCCTAATCAGGAATTCGATACCGCTCCTGATGGTGCCGGCATAGGGGTTATGAGCCTGATCTTGATCTTTGCCGATCAAGGCGAGGATTGACAAGGCTGTGATTCCAACCGCATGTTCCTTGTTTGCACCCCACTTCTCGGCGCTCCACGAGCCATCCGTTTCCTGATTGGCCGCCAGCCAGGCCAATCCTCCGGCAATGGCCTGGTTCCTTTGTTGAACGGCGGGATCGGTCCGCCCTGCCGCAGCTGCGCTAGTAATCACCTCATCATGTTGTCGCACGCCGTACACCATTATCCATGCGGCCGCCAGCAGGAGAACAATCGCGGCCGCGACCCGATATAGTTGCGATAGAGCCGGGAACACACCGGCCGTCCTCACAGTTCGCGTCCAATCATGTTCAGGAATTGCCGCATGAATCCTGAACGCGAGATCCTGACTGGCGGAATGAGTTGGCACATGGCGCAGTTGATCCTGAACCGCCCTGAACCCGGCAACAAGCCTGCTGCAGGCGTGACAGGATTTGCAGTGTTCCTCAAATGCAGCCTGCTCCGCAGACGAAGATTCACCACGCAGGCAAGCGAGCACGTCCTCGCCAGACATGCATGCCGCCCTACCGCGCGACACGGCATTACGATTGTTTGACATCCAAAGCATCTCTCATCCGCTCCATGGCCAGGAAAACCCTGGATTTGACAGTGCCTACTGGTACTTCCAGAATCCCCGCGATTTCTTCGTATCGCAGCCCCTGGTAGAAACTCATAACCAGCACAATCCTCAACTTCTCAGGCAAAGTGTCCAGGGCAGCCTGCGCATCCATCCTCGCCTGAGCGTGGTGTTTATCAACACGATCCTGGATGTCTGCTTCAACTGACACCCGCTCGGAGACCGTCTCCTGCTTCTTCTGTTTCCGAAGCCCGTCTGCCCATGCATGGCGGGCCAGCGTGTACAGGAACGTAGTGAACTTCGCATCCGGCCGATACTTGAGGCGGTATCGGAAGAGGCGAAGGAATGTTTCCTGCACAAGATCCTCCGCATCAGTATGAGCGCCGAGCCTGAAGAAAAAGTTCACCAGAGAGTTCTGGTGTCGACGAATGAGCTGGAGAAAGGCGGCCTGGTTGCCATCCCTGATGCCGGCCATAAGCTCGAAATCACTGGGTTCTTCCATAAGAGGCGCAGTTTGGTGTCTTCCGCAGGACAGTCAACCATAAAGCAGTGAACCGGATTGACCCGCACCGCGCTTTGATTGCTAATCGCCACAGCAGTTCACCACACAGCACAGGAGGGTATGAACGATGCGAAATGTGTTTGCCGGAAAGGTCAAGATGACATTCGTGGCAATCCTGACAGCTGTCTCCGCTGCTGCCAGCATATCCGCTGCCGCCGCACAAGAGCCTGCAGCACAATCTCCAGAACAGGGGGGAACAAACACTGTCCAGCACGGTTCAGGCGCGTCTGACATTGTTGTGACGGCTTCCCGCAGCAGGCGCGATATCCAGTCCGAACCAAGTGCTGTGTACCAGATTAGCGGCACCAAAGCCGTGCTCGGCGATGCTAAGCGGACGACTCCGGATGTGCTGAAGGGTGTTCCTTCCTCAATGATACAGAAGACCGGTTACGGGCAGGGCTCCCCCTATCTCCGTGGATTCACCGGTTTCCGGACCATGTGCCTTATCGACGGAATCCGGCTCAATAACTCTGTCTTCAGAGACGGTCCCAACCAGTACTGGAATACGGTGGATCCATTGTCTGTCAGCGCCTACGAATTGGTGATGGGGCCGGCATCGGTGCTTTATGGCAGCGACGCAGTTGGTGGCCTCGTTAATGCCATACCTGTTGCGCCTCCAGAGTATGACGGCTCGCCTGTGTGGGAACGGCGTCTGTTCTGCAGGAGCGCCACAGGTGACGAATCAGCGTCCGGACGTGTCCAACTCGCCGGCCGCGTCAGCGAAGCACTGGGCTTCGTTGGCGGGTTGTCCCTTAAGGACTACGGCGATGTGCGAGGAGGCAGGAGCGTTGGACGCCAGGAACACACGGGTTACAATGAACAGGATTATGACGCCCGCGTTGACTACCATGTAAATGCGGACTCTCGCATTAGCGCCGGATTCCAGTCAGTCAGTCAGGACGATGCCTGGCGGACGCACCGGACCATTTACGGGATTGACTGGTCAGGTCTCGCCGCTGGCGACGACAAGGTCCATTCATATGACCAGCGCCGCAACCTGGCATACATGAAGTACGGCGGCGAGAAGCTCCGGGGGCTTGTCGATGCTATTGATCTCACTGTCTCGCGGCAGGGACAGGAGGAGGATCTCTATCGCGTCAGGAAAGACGACAAGAGCGATCTGCAGGGGTTTGACGTTGCCACCTGGGGCACATGCCTCCAACTAGGCTCTGAGGGCAGCTACGGGAACTGGTTGTACGGCGTGGAGTACTACCGGGATGACGTCGAGTCCTATAGCCGGAAGTTCAGGGCCGATGGAAGCCTCGGCAAAGTGGAGATTCAGGGACCAGTGGCCGATGACGCGTCCTATGAC
>JBAXKQ010000132.1:0-8517 GCA_037135275.1 bacterium | reverse complement strand
CACCCTGGTTAGTTCATCGAAGCCTCTGCGCAGGTGCCTGCGAATCCCGGGCGCGTCCATTCGCTCTATTCCCTGCTGCCATTCATGATGGTCCCACGCGTGCAAGCCGACTTCATGGCCGGCGTCAGCGACGGCGCGAATTATCCCTCCCAGCTTATCGCCGATGCGCGGTCCGGGCCAAAACGTGCCCCTCAGCAATATGTCCCATCCGTACAGGCTCGCGGCTTTGGTGCGGAGCATCTTCGTGAGGAACGCCGGCCGCACAAGACGCCAGAGGTGCCGGCCCATGTTGTCGGGACCGACGGAAAAAAAGAAGGTCGCCTTGATGGCATGGTCGGCAAGGACCTCGCACAGGGCAGGCACCCCGGTTCTCGTGCCGGTGAAGGTGTCCACGTCTATCCTGAGGCCTATTAGCATGGAGTAAGCTCAGAAACCGCCAGAGTTGTCGGCCTCGCGGAGGAAGAAGTCGAGTGTCTGGGCCACTGATTTCTCGATCCCGACTTTCGGGGACCAGCCCAGCAGGCGCTTTGCATTACGGATACTCGGCTTCCGGTGCTGGACATCCTGGTAACCGGCGCCGTAGTAGGAGCTGCTCTCAACCTCGCGGAAGCCGGCAAAAGGAGGAAACTTATGGCGTAGCGGGTGCTTTTGGAAGCGTGCCACCAGCATCTCAGCGAGTTCGCATATGCTGGCCTCGTTGTCAGGGTTACCGATATTGATGATCTGCCCATTGCAGGCAGCGCCTTTGTTCTCGATGATCCTGAAGAGACATTCTGTGCCGTCGGACACATCCGTGAAACACCTCTTCTGGTTTCCGCCATCGACTAGTTGTATTGGAGTACCCTGCACAAGATTGAGGATGAGCTGGGTTATTGCACGCGAGCTGCCGATTCTTGCGGAGTCGAGGCTGTCCAGTCTGGGCCCGATCCAGTTGAATGGCCTGAACAGCGTGAACTTCAGCCCCCTCTGCTGGCCATACGCCCAGATCACGCGGTCCAGCAGCTGCTTGCTGCAGGAGTAGATCCAGCGCTGCATTCGTATGGGACCCAGAATCAGGCGTGATGTGTCCTCGTTGAATTCGTTGTCATCGCACATGCCATAGACTTCGGATGTCGACGGAAACACCACTCGCTTGCCGTACTTCACGCAGTAGCGGATGACGCGGAGGTTTTCCTCGAAGTCCAGTTCAAAGACCCGCAACGGGTTCCGGGTATACTCGATCGGAGTTGCGATTGCCACGAGCGGCAGGACGATGTCGCACTTGCGCACGTGGTATTCGATCCAGTCGGTGTGGATGGAGATGTCGCCTTCGGCAAAGTGGAATCCGGGTCGCTTGACCAGGTGGACTATCTGATTGGATCGCAGGTCCATGCCATGAACCTCGTACTTGCCGCTGTCGAGCAGCCGTTCGCCGAGGGCGTTGCCGATGAAGCCGTTGACGCCGAGGATCAGCACGCTTTTCTTGCGCCTGATCTCGGCAAGCTCGGATTCACGGGGGCCGAATACCGAGCCACTGACCAGGTTGAGCTCAAGGGCAACCTGGGCGCCGGTGGTATAGACGCCAGACCCGTCAACCTGGGCGAAGTCTACTTTCAGGGATCCTTTGCCGCAGGCTATCACCAGCGGCTGTGTTGAAAGCACCGTGCCGGGCTTGATCACCCTCTTTGAACGCGCCGCCGGCAGCTCTGTCACAGACCAGAACATTGCCTTGCGATCGCCGACAAAACTGAAGGCACCGGGGTAGGGGCGGGTGACCGCGCGTACGAGGTTCCTGACCTGTTTGGCAGGCTTTGACCAGTCTATCAGGCCGTCCGACGGTTTGCGGCCGCCATAGTAAGAAGACTTCGAGTGATCCTGTTTGCGGCGGGGTGCGGTGCCCTTACGAATGAGGGGTAGCGTATCGTCGAGCATTCCGGCGGCGGCACATGTCAGTTTATCGAAGAGGGTCTTCCCGGTGTCGTCTCCGGTGATCGCGACGTTGCGTTGGGCAACTATGTCGCCGTTGTCAGGCTTCTCTGTCATGTAGTGAAGAGTGACGCCGGTCTGCTTTTCCCCGTTCACCAGCACCCAGTTGGATGGGCATCGCCCCCGGTATGCCGGCAGCAGCGAACCGTGAAGGTTCAGGCATCCCGCGTTCGGAATGTCGAGTATTGGCTTTGTCACCATGCTTCGGTAGTAGAAGGAGAAGATGATATCCGGTGCGAATCCCTCTATGCGGTTGACCCACATTGGATGATTGATGTCTTCCGGGGCAAATACCGGGATGCCCTTTGAAGCTGCGAGCTCGGCAACGGAATCAAACCAGATCGTCTCCTGCGGATTATCGCGGTGAGTGAAGACCGCAGCGATGTCAAACCCGTTCTTCAGGAGGGCCTCGATGCCCGCACAACCCATATTGCTGTAGGCCAGCACAACAGCTTTCATGAATTCCGTCCCCTGCTAACTGAATGATTCTTCCTGAACGTTGACCGTGACGTTTCTACAACATTCTTCATAGACCTAGATCAGGCCTGACCGCCGGATCAGCTCCGGCCCACCACCTTTTGAACGAAGTATCGCGGCCTCGCCCTGACGTCGTAGTAGATGCGACCAATGTACTCGCCGAGCAGCCCCATCCCGACAAACTGGGCTCCGATGAAAATGAACAGCACGGCAAAGAGTGTAAATACGCCCTCGGATGCCCATTCGGACCCCTCGAGAATCCGCATGACCAGCAGGAAGATGCCGAATCCTACCCCAAGGAACGAAATGAGAGTTCCAAGTACACTGAGGAGACGAAGCGGGAAAGTTGTCATGCTGGTCAGAAGATCGAACTGGAGACTTACGAGCTTCCAGATGCCGTACTTTGAGTCGCCCTTGGTCCGCTTTTCGTGACTGACCTCTATTTCTGTGGTCTTGGAGGCAAACGAATTCGCGAGGATCGGTATGAAAGTGCTTCGCTCTTCACACTGGAGGACAGCATCGACCACCTGGCGGCGGTAGGCCCTGAGCATGCACCCATAGTCATGCATTTTGACGCCGGTTGCTTTCTGGGCAACCCGGTTCACCATGTAAGACGCCAGACGGCGGAGGATGGTGTCGCAACGCGGCACTCGCACAGAGCCGACCACGTCGTAACCCTCCTCAAGTTTGGCCACAAGCCTGGGGATTTCCTCCGGGGGATTCTGCAGGTCGGCGTCGAGAGTTACAATGATATCGCCCTTTGCGTGAGCAAGGCCGGCAATGACTGCCGCATGCTGGCCGTAGTTGCGGTTGAGGAGAACACCGACAATTTTGCCATTGTGTTTCTCCGCCGCGGTCAGGATCTGGGCGGCGGACGTGTCGGTGCTGCCGTCGTTGACGAGCACGATCTCAAAAGGCCTGTGCATCGCCCCGCAGATCAACAGGCAGCGCCTGACAAGTTCTCCGAGGCATTCCGCCTCATTGAACACAGGAATCACCACCGACAACATTAAGGTGCCGCTCATGTGCATGAGTCTGGCACAACCGTGGCGCAAGGATCAAGCTTCAAAGCGTTTCCTTTATGGCATTCACCACATCGTCAATGTCGTCGGGTGTCATGTCAGGGAAGAGGGGCAGTGAGCAGATTCTGTCGGAGTTCCATTCTGTGTGTGGCAGCATGCCACGGCGCATATTCATGGATTCCACATAGAACTTCTGAAGGTGAGCCGCGCGGAAATGAAGACCAGTGCCGATGTTCCGTTGCTTCAGATCCCGCATAAAGTCGTCCCGGCTCATGCCGGCTTTGTCTGTGTCGAGCCGCACAATGAACAGATGCCATGAGTGTGTGGTCGCATAGGGTGGTTCAGAAAGCGGGATGATTTCCTCGATGTCTTTCAGCCGCTCGCGGTAGAGCATGGCCAGGTCAGTGCGCTTGCGGTTGAATTCGCCGATCCGCGCGAGTTGGCCGAGCCCAAGAACTGCGGCGATGTCCGTGAGGTTATACTTGTATCCGGGCTCGAGAGCCTCGGCTTGCGGGGATCGGCCCTGGGTCTGCCTGTCAAAGGCGTCGACGCCCAGCCCGTGGAATTTGAGACGTCTGACGCGGTCGAGGAGGGTGTCGTCGCCCGAACAGACCATGCCACCTTCGCCAGTGGTCATGTTCTTGATAGGGTGGAACGAAAAGATCGTGGTGCCCTTCCTGCCGACGCGTTCGCCGCGATACTCGGTGCCGGCGGCGTGGGCTGCATCCTCGATAACTTGAATGCCTCTGCCGGCGGCAAGCGTCCGGATTGGTTCCATGTCGACCGCGGAACCCGCAAAATGCACGGGTATTATAAGCTTCGTGCGGTCGCTGATCAGGCCGGCAATGGTGTCGGCGGAGACCATGAGGGTGTTCTTGTCAACGTCGGCGAAGACCGGCTTGGCTCCGGCAAGTGTAATGAGGTTGGGTGTAGAGACCCAAGTCATGGACGGGGTTATGACCTCGTCGCCAGGGCCGATGCCGAGCGCCTTGAGAGCGACGTGCATGCCGCCAGTTGCCGAGGTGACGGCCACAGAGCTCTTGCAGCCGACATAAGCGGTGAACCTTTGCTCGAACTCGGCAGCCTTCGGCCCTGTTGTAATCCAACCTGAACGCAGCACTTCTCCGACGGCCCGTATCTCATCTTCTGAGATCGACGGCTTCGAAAAGGGTAAGAATGTCTTTCTCAAGGCGCTCCTTTCACAGTGAACAAACAGCGGGATATCTGTAGCCCAATGGCCAGGGCAAACAAAGCAAAAAGATGGCCAGGCAGGCATGAGATGTCAGCCCCTGGCAATGAGTCACCACGGGGATTGCCTACTGACGTGTCATGCGCCAGACGCCAACCGACGGGACACTGCTGTTGACCCAGCGCCCGATGACGGTATTGCCATCATATGACAGATTGCCGGACCATGAGATGTTGTTGCCCGCGGTCTGCTTGGAGAAAGCGATCTGGCTTCCACTGATGACGCCGGCGAGCGGGGTTTGGGAACCCTGTGGAATGCCCGTGAGGGTGTTCCCGTCCTGGGTAATCTGCATTGTCAGGCTCGCCTTGGTGGTCATGTCCTCAGACAGCCAGGATCCAGTCATGTCGACCCCTTCGCCGGTACCACGCCTGATTGCCGTGAATGTGCCGGCGTAGTTGTTGTTGGATAGGAATGTGCCGGCCATGTTGTTCCAGTCATCGGATAGCGTTGTCGTGAATGTCAGCTCGCTTTGTCCCATCTTCATGACAAAAGGAAACAGATTGCCGGCAACAGTTCCGTTGACCGACATGCCGGCACTGGATGTGCCTGTGACGTTGTTCCCGGATTGAGTCAGCATCAGCGTGAAGAGTTCGTTGCTGTCCAGGATCATGAGGTCCCACACGCCAGCGAGGGTCGGAGGCTCGGACTCAGCCGGTTCATCACCGCCTCCACAACCGGTAAAGAACAGAGGCAACGCTGCGGCAAGTACCGCCGCCAGATGAGCGAGGCGTTTCGACGCGCACGAAAAGGAATTGCTGGCCTGTTTCATTATGTGCCCTCCATGGTGGTTCGTCAAATCCTCCGGACGCCCTCATAGTGCGACGACGCGTCCGCTGGTGTCAACCCCATACGGGATCAACGAAGCCTGCCGCTACAGCGCGTCCGGAATAGTGCCGCAGGCTGCGCAACACCCTTTATGTCGCTCTTGCGTTCATGGCATTGTTCTGGCATGGTCTGTCACGAAGATGTTCGCCGGCTCAGATCACTCCGGGCGTATGCCCCGGTGCCAGCCGGGCTGGTTTCGGAAACTACCAATTCGGGAGAATCGCCTATGATCATGAGCGTAGCCCTTTTGGCTGAAAAACTTGGCGGTTGTCTCGAAGGTGATGGGGCGGCTGAAATCAAGGGCATGGCCGGCCTTCGTGAGGCGGGCCCCGGGGACGTATCGTTTCTGGCCAATCCAAAGTACGCATCCGCGCTTGCAGCCACCATGGCATCGGCAGTGATTGTGGCCGAGAGCTGGAGCGGCACATCGCCATGCGCACTCATTCGCGTAAAGAATCCTGACAGCGCATTTGCGAAGGTTGCGGATATATACGGACCAAAGCCCATCCAGTTCAAGCCCGGCATTCATGAATCTGCGGTTGTTGCGGGGGACGCTGCGATCGGTACTGATGTCTACGTCGGGCCAAACTGCGTCGTTGAGCCAGGGGCCAGGCTGGGAGCGCGGACTGTACTGGTGGCCAACGTCTACATCGGTCATGGCGCGGTTGTGGGCGAGGATGGAAGATTGTATCCGTCGGTCACGGTGCGCGAAGGCGTCAGGATCGGTAACAGGGTCATTGTTCAGAACGGAGCGGTGATCGGTAGCGACGGCTTTGGCTATGTGCGCGAAGCGGGAGGTTGGAAGAAGATCCCTCAGCTTGGTATTGTGGAGATAGGCGACGACGTCGAGATCGGGGCGAACGTAACAATTGACCGTGCGCGTTTTGGGAAGACGGTGATCGAAAAAGGCGTGAAGCTCGATAATCTGATTCAGATCGCCCACAATGTCCGCATCGGGGAGAACACTGCAATGGCCGCACAGAGCGGTATCGCCGGCAGCTCGACTATCGGCAAGAACTGCATGTTCGCCGGACAATCCGGGGCAACGGGCCATGTTACGGTGGGTGACAACTGCATAATCGGCACCAAAGCCGGGGTTGCCGCCGACCTGCCGGACAAGTCATACGTGATGGGTTTTCCGGCGATTCCGCATGGAAAATTCAAAAGAAGCCACGTTGCCCTGATGCAGCTCCCTGAATTGAGAACGACCGTTCTTGAGCTCAAGGAGCGGGTAAAGCAGCTTGAGGCGGAAATAGAGCGGACCAGGCAGTGTTGAGAGGTTCGGCCCGTTTCCTCGTCGGCGAATCGTGTGCGCTTCTGGTGCAGGTTAGCTGTCATAGTCGCAAACATGAGGCATCCCATGACCTCTTTGGCTCGGTTGCGTCACGAACTCCTGGCAGTATCGGCGCTGTCCCTTTGTGTTCCGCTGTGGCTCCTGCTACCTCTTTCCGCAACACTCGCCCGCGAAACCCCGGAAAACGACGTGATCAAGACCTCTGCGGGCAACCTGTATGTCTCGTGCGTCGGACATGGCTCGCTCATGTTTGAATTCAGCGGCAAAGTGATTCACATAGATCCGTGGACGAAACTGGGGGACTACTCCAGGCTGCCGAAGGCTGATCTTATTCTTGTAACGCATGAGCATCCGGATCATCTCGATGCCGGAGCAATACAGATTCTCAGGAAGGAAGACACCACAGTCATTGCCAATGCGGCAGCCGGTGCCAGGATCTCCGGGTCAGTTGTCATGACAAATGGCGCGTCCATGACCTGTCTTGGCATACAGATCGAGGCGGTTCCAGCCTACAACATTGCCAACAGGAATGACAAAGGCAGCCCATGGCACGCCAGGGGCAATGGCAATGGCTATGTCCTGACGTTCGGAGACAAGAGAATATATGTTGCGGGTGACACAGAGAATACTCCCGAGTTGAAGAGCATAAGCAACATCGAGTGCGCGTTCCTGCCGATGAATCTACCATACACCATGACAGCGGAAATGGTGGTTGATGCGGCGAAGGCTATCAGGCCGAAGATCTTGTATCCGTATCACACCGCCGGTGCTGACGCCACGGTTCTGATTCAGATGTTGAAGGGCATGGAGATGGACATACGGGTTAGGAAGTAGCTGCCTCCGGCGACTGTGGGCAGAAGGGACGGGTCCATGCATGTTGATGAATTGCGTTCGTGGCGGCGTACTGTCTCCTGCCGGACTCCCGGATGCGCGATAAGCTACTTTACGTACCCCAGCGACCGCAGCACATTCTCCTGCTCCGTTGTGAGTTGGATAGTGCCTTTGGGTGCGTTGAAAGGCTTGAGGAGTGCAATCCATTCGTCCAGTTGACGCCCAAGGGCTGACGCCTTGTCGGAGTGTGAGGTGACAAGGTTGGTGGTCTCGCCGGGATCTGTGCTCAGGTCAAAGAGCATCGTGCCGCCAGCCTCGTCGCCCCCGGAGATGAGTTTCCAATTGTTCACGACAAGGCTCCGCACGGGCAGGGGGCCGCGATCGAATTCGGCAAACATGGCGCGTGAGTTGTTGGCCGGTTGACCATCCAGAAGCGGCCTCAGGCTCTGGCCCTGGACTTGGGCTGGCACTGGTATTCCAGCCAGGTCGAGTATCGTCGGATAGAGATCGATGCTGCTTACCGGCGCGCTTACAGCAGTGGCTTTGAATCCGCCTGGTACGGGCGGGACGATGATCAGCGGTATTCTAAGCTCCTGCTCGAACAGGGATTGGGCGTGGCCGAACAGCCCGTGTTCGAAGAGCATTTCGCCGTGGTCGGCGGTGATAATCACCAGCGTGTTGTCTGCGGGCAGGACTTCCTTGAAGAGCCGTTCCACAAAGCCATCGACGAAATTGATCTCAGCATCATAGAGGTCTGAAATGGTCTCGCGGATTTCCTGGCTGGCATTCATTCGTTGGCTTTGTTCATGGAGCCAGTCTGCCGGCTTGCGGCTGAATTCAGAGATGTAAGCAGG
>JBAXKQ010000131.1:0-8601 GCA_037135275.1 bacterium | reverse complement strand
TACGGCCGATCTTATACACTTGCGACCCGCGTATTTCAACCCAAATATGCGACGCCGCCTGGCAATCCGCCGTCTTCTGACACCGCCCGGCCTCTCCCCTCCCGGCCCCTCGCGTCCGCTGGCTCGCTCATCTTCCTCCTTGATTTTACAATCCCGGGAGGACACTATCGGCCCATGAACAGCGACAAAATCAAGATGGGTAATGAGCGTGCTCCGCACAGGAGCCTTCTGCGGGCTGTCGGCGTTAAGGAAGAGGATTTCGGCAAACCTTTCATCGGAATCTGCAACTCCTTCACCCAGATCATACCCGGCCATGTGCACCTGGACAAGGTGTCGGCGTTTATCCGCAAGTGCGTTACCAAAGCCGGTGGCGTCCCGTTCGAGTTCAACACCATCGGAATCTGCGATGGCATCGCCATGGGCCACTCCGGCATGAAATACTCGCTTCCAAGCCGGGAACTCATAGCCGATTGCGTTGAATCAATGGTTCGCGCTCACTGTTTCGACGCAATGATCTGCATTCCCAACTGCGACAAGATCATTCCCGGAATGCTTATGGGCGCAGTCCGGACCAACATACCGACAATCATGGTGAGCGGCGGCCCGATGAAGGCTGGGCATTCGCCGGACGGGAAGGTTCTCGACCTCATCAGCGTGTTTGAAGGTGTTGCCGCCTGCGGTCGCGGCCAGATAACCGAAGCCGAACTTCTGGGCATAGAGCGGAACGCCTGCCCGGGTTGCGGTTCCTGCTCTGGAATGTTCACAGCCAACTCCATGAACTGCCTTTGTGAAGCGCTCGGCATGGCATTGCCAGGCAACGGAACCACCCTGGCGGTGGATCCGGCCAGGAAGCGGCTTTACCGGCAGGCTGCGGCCAGGATCGTGGAAATGGCAAGAAACGGCGGCCCGAAACCGCGCGAAATAGTCACTGTGGAAGCCATGGACAACGCTTTCGCCCTGGACATGGCAATGGGCGGGAGCTCCAACACAGTTCTCCACGGGCTCGCCATCGCCCACGAGGCCGGCCTCAAGTATGACCTCGAGCGGATCGACGCAATATCGCGGAAGTGCCCGAACATCTGCAAGGTGGCGCCGTCTTCCCAGTATCATATGGAGGATGTCCACCAGGCCGGCGGTATAGGTGCGATCATGAAGGTCATCGGCGAGATCGACGGCCTCCTTCACAAGGACGCGCCCACTGTCACCGGCAAGACTGTCTGGCAGAGTGTCCGCAGGGCAAAGGTCACCGATACCACCGTCATCCGCACCATCGACAACGCCTATTCGAGCGTCGGCGGCCTGGCCATCCTCCGCGGCAACCTGGCGCCCGACAGTGCGGTGATCAAGACCGCGGGGGTGTCCCCGAAGATGATGGTCTTCCGCGGTCCTGCAGTCATATTCGACTCGCAGGAGGAGGCGTGCGAAGGCATCCTGAAAGACTGCGTCAAGGCCGGTGATGTCGTCGTCATTCGCAACGAGGGACCCGCCGGCGGACCCGGCATGCAGGAAATGCTCGCGCCGACTTCCTATATCATGGGCAGAAACCTGGGCGAAAGCGTGGCGTTGATCACCGACGGCCGCTTTTCGGGCGGCACCAGGGGAGCCTGCATCGGCCATGTTTCACCGGAGGCGGCAGCAGGCGGTCCTATCGGGTTGCTCAAGAACGGCGACATGATCAGCATCGACATTCCCGGGCGCCGCCTCGAGGTGGAGCTGTCCGAGCAGGAACTCCAGGCAAGGCGGGCGCAGCCGCGGGAAACGAAGCAGAAGGCGCTTTCTGGATACCTTGCGCGTTATGCGAGGTCGGTCCAGAGCGCGTCTACCGGCGCTGTTGTGGTCTAGGCCCGTCACGCCCAACATCACTCGCGACGGCCTTCGCAGGTATCGGAGCCAAGTAGTCCCGGAGGGCCACGCTGCGTCGTGGCCTTGGCGGGTATTCCGGTTTTACGGCGGCCGGGAATCACCATGGCGCCTTCCGTCAAGTCGGCAGCATCACATGCCAAATGTATCGTTCAAAACCCTCGGCTGCAGGCTCAATCAGGCCGAAACAGCAATGATCAGGTCGCAGTTTGAGGCTGCCGGATACGATGTTGTCCCGTTCGGCCGGAAGTGCGAGGTGGTCGTCGTGCACGGCTGCACGGTTACGCAAAAGGCCCACAGGGAGAGCCTCCGCCTGGCGCGCAGCGCAAAGAGAGGCAAGGCCGCGCCATTCGTGGTCCTGGCCGGATGCGCCGCGGTAGCCCCCGGATCCGGCGCGGAAGGCACAGACGATGCCGGGGCCCTCTGTGCTGATCTCCTTGCCAACCAGGTGGACAAGTTCTCGCTTCCTGCCATCCTGCGCCAGCGTCTTGAAGCGTTCCAGGCACGGGACTCAGACGGATGCGACGAGGCAGATCCCTCCGGGCGCGAGACAAACAGGTCAGCCGGCATCAAGAGATGCCGCGCCTCCTCACCGCCGGCATCCCTCCCGCTGCCCCGGTTCACCACCGTCAGGGCCAGGGTAAAGGTGCAGGACGGGTGCGACTGCAGGTGCGCCTACTGCATTGTTCCGCACGTTCGCGGCCCGTCGACAAGCCGGCCGTTCCGCGAGATCGTTGACGAGGTCTCGCGACTCGGCGATGCCGGCTTCAAGGAGATCATCCTCACCGGAGTCAACCTTGGCTGCTACATGGACGGCACGCGACGCCTCGTGCACCTGCTTGACGCGATCCACAAGCTGGACACGGTGGCACGCATCAGGTTGAGCTCCATCGAGCCCGGTACGAGCGAGATGGCCGTGATCGATTTCATGGCTGACGCCCCGAAGATATGCCGCCATCTCCACATGCCTCTGCAGTCCGGACATGACGGAATGCTGGCCAGGATGGGGCGGGCATACACTGTTGCGGGGTTCCGCCACGCCGTGGATCACGCTCTTGAGAAGCTTGGCCACATCGGCCTCGGCACCGACCTGATCACCGGCCTGCCGGGCGAAGATGATGAGGCTTTTGAAGCCACATGTCGCATGGCCCTCGAACTGCCGTTCACAAACATCCACGTGTTTCCGTACAGTAAGCGCCCGGGGACAAGGGCCGCGACAATGCCCGGCCAGGTGCCGGAGGCTGTCAGGAAAGAACGGGCGAAGCGGCTGCTCAAGCTGGGAGCATCGGCAAAAAAGACATTTTCGGCCGGCTGTGTGGGTAGACAGGTTTCGGTCCTCGTGGAACACGCCGAGGGGAAAGGCCGGGGCACGGGCTGGACGTCCGAATACGTCAGGGCACGGGTTGCCGGCACAGGTATTGCGCGAAATCAGGTGATAACAGGGGTCGCAGCACGTTTCGAACGCGGCCTGCTTCAAGTTGATTGCCGGCGCCAAGCTTGACCCGCCTTGTCCGCCGGTAATATAATGAGAGGGTTGGACAGGTTCGGGTGTTGTCCACAGGAAGCGGGTGTCGAATTGTCCAGGTTGTTCCAGGAAAAAGCGCGTGGTGTAACCGTCCGGCGGGCGGCGCCGTATGCCGTATTGGCCGCCGCCTTGCTGTCAGTCCTGCCAGCATCCGCCGAGGTGTGGACCAGCAAGGTTGTTGGCGGGTGGACATACCAGGGTGGTGGAGTCGGCGTTCCTCTCACCAATAGGCCAGCCACGTTGGCCAGTATTCAAGACGATGCAGAGCCCGGTGACGCGCTCACCGCCACCAATGCGTGGTCACTCAAGCAGCCGGGCGCCTATCCTGCCTTCTCTAACAACATCAACAGCAGGAAATGGTTCGCGGTGTATTTCACGAACAACCTGCCCTCGTCCGGTATTTCAATATCCAGCACTGAGATACGAGTCGACTACGGCGGGACAAACGGCGGCTGGATGATAATCCACCTGAGTACGAACAGGTTCAGTACCAAGTGGTCCACGGTAAATACGTCCTACACCAACCGCCCCTTTACCAACAGCGGCTTCATCGCGTACGGCAACAGCAACGAAACGAGCTATGTCTGGACAGTGTCGACTTACCTGGACAGTATTGAGAAGATTACCAACTGCGAGATCCTAGTCGAGAACACAAGCAACTCCGTTTCCGACAGGCTCTACTACGACTACTTCGAGATCAAGACCGTCTACACCACACTCACCGGCCCGAAGGTGACAAACGACGTGGGCGCCACACTCGTCTCCACAAACTCAGCCAGGCTGAACGGCCGCATGATTGCCGGCGGACCGGCGCCAAACGTCTGGTTCTACTGTGGCACCAACGACCCCGGTCCTACGAATACCGGCTGGGGTTTCAGCAACAACATCGGCCCCCAGACTGCCGGGTCCAGCTTCTCCAACGACATTTCCGGACTGCTGGCGGGGCAGACGTATTACTACAGGTGCTTTGCCACCAACATATACGGCTCGAACTGGGACGTCTACCCGGCCGTATTCACCACCCTGCAGGCCAGCGTCGAATTCGGCACGGCCGAATCCAGCGGCCCCGAATCGAGCAGCCCCGTCGTTGTGCCTGTCGTGCTGTCCACGACTTCAGGAGTGCCGGTGTCGTTCGATTACGCCGTCGTGGGCGGTACCGCATCCGCAGGCGACTTCACGCTGACAAACGGAACGGTGACAATTCCCCCCGGCCTGGTGACCACCAACATAAGCATTGTCATCGCAGATGACGCAATCGACGAGAGCAACGAAACGGTTATCGTGGCCATAACCAACACCAGCGGCGCAGTCGCAGGGATAACCACTCAATTCACCTACACCATCGAGAACGATGATCCCGCCCCGCTGGTCTACTTCACCAATCTCCCCTACTCCGTCCTGGAGAGCATGACAAACGTCACAGTCGCAGTCGCCCTGTCCAGGGAGTCGGGAAAGCCTGTCTCGGTGGACTTCTCAACATCGGATGGCACGGCGACCAATTTCGATGACTACACTGCCACAAACGGCGTGCTGACTTGGGCCCCTGGCGAATCTGGCATAAAGACCATAACCATAGCCGTCACAAACGACACCGACCAGGAGAACGAGGAATTCTTCTACTTCACCCTGTCCGCGTTCAGCAATTGCACGCTTCAGGGAAACAGCGTGACAAACGTGGCGATCGTCGACAACGACATGGGGGCCCCCGTCATCGCCAACAATCCACCGGATAATGTCACCTCGAATTCCGCAAGCCTCAACGGCAGCCTGCTGTCCACCGGCGGAGCCCCTACCAGCGTATGGATCTACTGGGGGTCGCAGAACGGCGACACGAATAAGTCCGGATGGGCCACCAACCAGTACATGGGCATCTGGCCGGTCGCCACGTTCGGGACGAATGTAACGGGATTGGGCAGGAACACGCAGTACTGGTACCGCTGCTACGCCAGCAACATCTACGGCGGCGCATGGGCGCCGGAAACCACAAACCTCTTGACCGGCCCCCCGACGATCCAGTTCCTCTCCACTGCCACAAACGAGTCCGAGTCGGTCAATCCCGGCCATCTTGAACTCCGGCTGACCGCGCCATCCACTTACGGCCTGCCGGTGACAGTGAGCTATTCGGCGACCGGCGGCACTGCGTCGAACGGGACAGACTACGTGATGCCCGCCGGCAGCATAACCGTCGCAGCCGGGGACTCATCAACGAACATTGGCTTCACGGTTGTTGACGACGCGTTCGACGAGGATGACGAGACCATCATCGTGGGCGTTTCCAACGTCCAGAACGCGGTGGCCGGTCCAAACACCAACTGCACCTACACCATCATGGACAACGACAGCGCCCCCTCGGTCTTCTTCGTTGGCACCCCCTACATCGTGATGGAGAACGGCGGCAGCATCGTGATCACTGTCGGACTGAGCACAAACACCGAGAAGCTCGCATCGGTCGCCTTTGCCACTTCTGACGGCACCGCGCAGGCGGGCCGCGAATACACCGCCACAAACGGCACCTTCAACTGGCAGCGCGGCCATGGCGTCACAAAGACTTTCACCGTTCCGATCATAGATAACGGCGCACAGGGCGGAAACAGGTTCTTCTACCTCACACTCTCAGGCGCCAGCAACTGCACCATAGCCGGCAGCAGCCTGACAAACGTGCTCATCAAGGAAGACGACAACGTCCCCCCGATCGTCACCAACCGCGGCGCGTCGAACGTGCAGTGGACCGTTGCCACACTCAACGGCTTCATGACCACCTCCTACCCGCCGGCCACGGCGTATATCTACTGGGGCCCCACCGACGGCAGCAACAACGCCGCGGCCTGGAGCAACACCATCGTCCTGAGCTCGACCCCCGGCCTGTTCTCGGCGCCCGTCGCCGGGTTGGTCGCCGGCGGAACCTACTATTTCAGGTGCTTCGCGACGAACTCTGATGAACCGGCCAGCTACGACTGGGCGGATACAACCACCGCTTTCACCACAGCGCCGCCTTACGTTGCCGGCGTTGCGAACTACTACGTCAACAACGAGGGCACCGGGGGCGACCTGTACTGCTCCGCCGCGGGCCTGATATCCAACAGCGGCACCGATGTCGCCGCTCCAAATTCGTCCGTCCAGTACATCCTGGACACATACGACCTCAACCCCGGCGACGTGGTGTGGATTGACACCGGCCGCTACATCTCCGCCCCTGTGAGTGTCTCCGCGGGGAACGCAGGCGCCGCCGGAAGCAATATCGTGCTCCGCGGGACCACCGGCCTGGAGGGCAGCATACTCGACATCAACGGCGGCGGAGACGCGGCAGTTTCGCTGGCGGCGGATTACGTGCGGCTGGAGAATCTCGTGATGACAGGCGGCTCGTACGGCCTGGACGCCAACAGCTGCAGCGGAGTGCAGGTTGTGGACTGCACAACCTGCAGCAACTCCACCATGGGAATACGCCTGGTGTCATGCACCGACCCGGTAGTGAGCAACTCCCTCAGCTTCAACAACGGCGTCTACGGAATACTTCTCGACTC
This sequence comes from bacterium, assembly GCA_037135275.1. GTDB lineage: Bacteria > Verrucomicrobiota > Kiritimatiellia > SPBP01 > SPBP01 > JBAXKQ01. Next base: position 1,695 of record JBAXKQ010000131.1, on the reverse strand, counting down.
CTGCACCGGCGGCAGGTTGTGGAACAACGACTGCTACTACAACGGATGGTGCGGCATCCGCGTTTCCGAAACCATGAATCCTACCGTGTCCATGAACGATTGCCACGAGCAGACGTGGAACGATCCGGATGATCCGCTCGGGACCGGCATCCTGGTCGACTACAGCAGCGTCAGCAGCACGGGCGAGACGATCAGCAGCAACCGTTGCTACGGGAATCCGTACAAGGGCCTTGATCTGCGCAACGGCAACTCAAGCCTTGTCGCCGGCAACGTCTGCTGGAGCAACACCTTCGAGGGCCTGAAGCTTGTCGCCTCAAACCTGCGGGCAACAGGAAACACCTCCTACGCCAACCAGGGCGTTGGCTTGTCTGCCGGCGGGGCCGGCGTCGCGACTATCCGCAACAACCTGCTGTTCAACAACGCCGGCTACCAGCTTGACCTGCCCGACACCTCCCACGCGTCGCTGATTGAGAACAACACACTTAACGGCGGAAACGGAATGCACGTTGCCGACCCCTACATGGTCACAAACCGGAACAACATCATCTGCGCGGACGGATCCGGATCCGTTGCGTTGTGGATTGAAGCCCTGCCGGTCGGATCCGAGGTTTTCGCTAGCGACTACAACAACCTGTACGCCACGGAAGGCGCCGCCGTCGGTGCAACGAACGCGGCTCGTGACATCTGCCAGACACTCGGGGAGTGGACAAACTCGCTGGTCATCGACCTGCACAGCATAAGCACCGATCCGCAGTTTGTCGACATCTCGGCACTGGACTTCCACCTGAAGTCACCGGCTGGCTCCTACCACTCTGGGATCTGGGAGGGTGACCCGGCCTATTCCCCATGCATCGACGCTGGCGATCCGTGGTCGACATTCTCCGGCGAGACACTCTACAACGGCATGACCGTCAACCAGGGCGCGTACGGCAATACGCCCGAGGCCAGCAGGACTGTTTACGCAGGATCGTTCTACACCGTGTCAGTATCCAACCAGCCGGCACAGGCCGGATGGGCACAGGTCGTCTGGCCGCTGCCGTCAGACTGCCCGACAAACAGCCAGTACCCGACGAACAGGCTTGTGACCATTTCCGCCGCAGCCACCAACGACGGCTACGCCTGGTCCGCCTGGTCCGGCAGCGTGGCAACAAACGCCCAAACCGCATCCTTCCTGGTTACAGGCACTATGTATATTGTCGCGAACTTCACATCACGGGTCTTCTCGATAGCGGCCACTGCCCACCAGGGCGGGGCAATATATCCCAGTGGTACCGTGACGGCGACATGGGGCTCCAACCAGGTATTCTCGGTCAGCAACAGCGCCGGCTACTCTGTGTCCAATGTGCTCGTCGACGGCGAATGGAAAGGACCGACCAACTCCTGGACGTTCACGAACATCACCGCCGATCACTCGATCGAGGTGTGGTTCCAGCAGGCCACATCCATCATCAACGCCAACGCCGGTCCGGGTGGTTCGATCGTCCCCAGCGGCGCGGTGGCCGTGTCCTGGGGCTCCAACCAGACATTCTCCATCACAACCAACCTCGGCTACTCCGTATCCAACCTCGTCGTGGACTCGCTGGTGAAGGCCGCCACCAACAGTTGGACCTTCACCGCCGTCACGAACAGCCACACCATCCAGGCCTGGTTCCAGCCGGTGATGTACTCAATAACCGCAACGGCCGGGTTTGGCGG
>JBAXKQ010000130.1:0-8642 GCA_037135275.1 bacterium | reverse complement strand
CCACGTAGCCACGAGCGTGAGCGGGCACGACAGGAGGTGTGTCCCCGCGAGAGCCTCTGGACAACTGCAGAAACTTGCTTTTCCCTTGGATTCCCGTTTCTGCAGATGCCCGTGTCCGCAAAGCAGAAGGGGCTGGACTTCTCAGAGGATTGGAGTATTAATGTCAGAAATAGCGAGCGTTGTTTCTGACAATAGAAGGCCATGAAAGTATTACATCCTATTGCAAATAAGATACTTGCGAGACTAGGGGCAGTGAAAGGCGAGCCCGTATCGGTTGGCGACCTCTCTGTTCTCGGTGGGCGCGCAGCCATTGATCAGGCTTTGTCTCGCCTCGTCCGGCAGGGCACGATACTGCGTGTTGGTCGGGGACTATATGTATTGCCTCGCGTCAGCAGTCTGTTGAACCAGCCAATGACAACGTCGGTTGATAGTCTGGCAAGAGCATGGGCGAGCCGCAATGGCTTGCGGATTGTTCCATCTGGTGCCCACGCCGCAAATCTTCTGAGGCTTTCCTGCCAGGTTCCCGCAAGAATCATCTACTACACGAACGGGCGAACGCAGACCATACGGCTCGGCAACACTCCCGTTCGTTTCCTCAACCGCGGTCCAAAAACCATGGATGTCAGTGGTAGAATTGCCCCATATATTTTCCAGGCATTGCGCTGGATGGGAAGACGCGGTATGACACCTGCGAACATCAGCCTTCTGCAGACCAGCCTGAAGCAAAGAGACAAATCCGATCTGATCCGGAACATCCGGTACGCTTCCGCATGGATGAGGCCGATCCTGGAACAGATTGCCGGTGGAGGACATACCTGATGGACAGGATTGCTCAAGCCGCCTCAGCCGATCGCGCCGACCTCTTTCAACGAACCGCTGAAACAGGTCGGCCGGTTCATGCACCGGAAATCATTGAGAAGGACTTCTGGGTCTGTTGGACGTTGTACCGACTGTTCGATGTCATGCAGTTTCGTCCGCAGTTAATCTTCAAGGGCGGCACATCACTATCAAAGGCCTTTCAAGCTATTGAGCGTTTCTCTGAAGACGTTGACCTTTCCCTGAGCCGCAAGGATCTCGGCTTCGGAGAAGACCGTGATCCAGAGCGGAGCGGAATCAGCAAGCGGGAAGCGAAAAGGCGCATGGATGCCCTGGTTGAAGAATGCCGGAAAGTCATCAGTGCCCGTCTCCTGCCTGAACTGCGTTCTGATTTCAGGTCGATTCTTGGCGATAAGGGGTGGAGTGTGGAACTGGACACGAAAGATCCTCAAACCTTAATCTTTGCATATCCTCGGAGCGGATCGCGCTTGGCGTTGGAGTATATCAGCCCCGTAGTTCGGCTCGAAATGGGTGCCCGTTCTGATGATTGGCCGGCAGATGATCGTGATATATCCCCATATGCCGCAGAAGCGTTTCCGAAGGTGTTCACGACTACGCCGGTGTGTCGTGTTCGCGTACTGGACGCCCGCCGCACCTTCTGGGAGAAGGCAACAATTCTGCACGCCGAGTATCACCGCCCCGTTGACAAGCCCGACAAAGGACGATTGTCGCGGCATTACTACGACCTGTACAGGTTATCCAGGCAGAAGATCGGGCAGGAGGCTCTTGCGTGCGGCGAACTTCTGGAAAGGGTCGTGAAGCACAAGGGTTTCTTCTTCCCGCAGTCGTGGGCACACTATGAGACGGCAGTGCGAGGGAGCTTTCATCTGTTGCCTCCCTCGGGACGATCAGAGGAACTCCGGAAAGACTACCTGCAGATGCAGGCAATGATCTTCGGTCGGGCGCCGGGGTGGGAAGAGATCCTGCAGGGACTGGCTGGCCTCGAGGGGCAAATCAACGGTCACCTGGAGAAGAGGACCAATCTGCCCGGCCGACAGGCTGCCAACTGAGACTACAGCAAACGTATTCAGCCGGGTGAGGTCAACGCGGGGACAGACATCGACAGACAGGAGGCCTGTCCCCGCGAGAGCCCTTTGGAAGACAGGAGACCGTAGACCATAGACCGGAGACCTGATTGAAAGCAAAACCTGGCTGCGCCCTTGGCAACCCAACAACTCGTCTCTTTGCGATCTTGGCGCCTTTGCGCGAGGCAATTCGGTCCTTCACTACCGCTGGACTGTAGGGCCTCCGCTTGCGGAGGCCGACCACGTCACGCCGTAGCGTCTGCGCGAAGGCGGACCATGTCCCGCCGTAGGGCCTCCGCTTGCGAAGGCGGACCATAGCGCAACTGAACACGACATCGGTCGCCGATGAACGGCGACCCTACGGTCGGTAGACTTGTGCCGGGCCACAACCTGGCAACCTGACGACTTCCTCCCCAGTGCCTGCCGCTCGCTTACGCTCGCAGCTACATGCCGTTGCCGGCAGCTTACGGCTTCGCCACTCGCCACGTAGCTACGAGCGTAAGCGAGTGGCGGAATCGCCGAGCCGCACGTTCCACAACTCCTCCTCTGCGGGCTCTGCGATCTCTGCGCGAGACAGTCCGGATCTGCCGTCACGATTGTCTTTCGACCCCGACCCCGACCCCGACCCTGAACAGGTCAACGCGGGGACGGACAGGCCAACGCGGGGACAGACGTCGCCATCACGTTGAATAGCAGGATGTTGCAGTCAGCATCTCTTGGCGGGCGCTTTGGGAGACGCTGGTGGGAGCGGCCGACTATTGCCGAACAGGCTGGGGCACGACAGGGGGTATGTCCCCGCGAGAGCCTTGATCCAGCCCCAACATGTGAAGCTCGCCATTGCCATACCGCATGCCCTGCCTGAGACTGCCGCCCCGTATGTGATGATGCATCTGCCACCTCTTTTTGTTTTCTTTTTGAAGAACGGTAGCATAGGATGACGGACATAAGGTGTCCGTGATCTGCGACATCGGTCTTTTCTGCACAGACACCATTTGACCGGGGTGCTGTAATAGGCTGGAGGCATGCGAACTATGGAGAGAACCAAGGCTCAGTTTCCACGACTGCTGGAGCTTGATCGACAGATCCGTGCCGGCACGTATCCGAACTGTTTGACTTTCGCAACTGACTATGAGGTCTCGCAGAAGACAATCCAGCGGGACATTGACTTTCTCAGGGACCAGATGAACGCACCCATTGAATATGACAGGGAACGGCAGGGCTTCTACTACAAAGACAAAACCTGGTTCCTGCCGGCGCTGAGCCTGAGCGAGGGTGATCTCTTTGTTCTCCTCGTTGCAAGCAAGGCGCTTGAAGCCTATCGCGGCACGCCGGTGGCCAGGGAACTGGAACGGGTCTTCACAAAGATCACGGACCTGCTGCCGGACAAGATAACCCTGAATCCGGAGCTCATCTTCTCCAGATTCAGCTTCACATCACCTCCCAGCAAGCCGGTGGATGAGAAGATATGGACCTGTGTTGTACGCGGTCTGCTGCATCAGCGGTATATCAAGATGAAGTACCATGCCTTTGAAGCGAAAGAGGCGAGGGAGCAGGTACTGGCCCCGTACCACATAGCGAACCTCCAGGGTGAGTGGTATGTGCTCGGGTCAAGCGATACCCACCCCGGAATCAGGCAGTTTGCCATGGCGCGCATCAAGAGCGCCGTTCTTTGCGAGAAACCCTTCGAGTTTCCGCCGGACTTTGACCCGGAGAAACTGGTCTCAAGGACATTCTCCCGATTCGTGGGCGTCGAGAGTCACGCCATCCGGTTGCTGTTCGACAAGGAAGTGGCGCCATGGGTATCGGAACGCATCTGGCATCCTAACCAGAAGACTGCCAGGCGCAAGAATGGCAGCATCGAATTGACCTTCCATGCATCCGGCCTGTTTGAGATCCAGCGATGGATCCTGGCATGGGGCAGCCACGTCAAAGTCCTTGGGCCGGTTGAACTGAAAAAGATGGTGTCAGATGAGGTCAAGCGGATGGCGAAGGTGTATTGAACCAACAAGTACCACTCTTTCGGTGGAAACCCTCACGAACCGCAAAATCAACCAGCCCACTCAACTGTTCTGGCCTGCCTGCCCTCCGGATTCCAAAGAACTTTGTCAGAAAGACATGCCTGGAAGGGGTGCAGTGCGGGTCGTCACTTGTGATGACACCGCTGGGGGGCACCGACTAGAACGGTCAACTTCCTTGGATTCAATTGATCTGCGATGAAATGCCATGCTTCCAGGTATTTGTTCTTGGCAGCATGCATCAGCCGGAACGTTCCCATTGTTGCCCTTCCGGCAGTTACATACGTGGCAACGTCGGTCGATGGAACAATGAATACGTCCGGCGTTCCGCCTCCGGACTTCAGATCTACGAATGCACAGAAGACATTGTCTCCCGTAAGTGCATCTTTCGGGCAAACTGGCCATTCCAAGTGATTGTTCTCCGGATGTTTCCTGTATTCTCGCCAAGCAGAACATGAAGTAGTGACATGAACGGCTGCAATGTCATTGGCGTCCATGTCGCCCACCAATAGATCTCCCTGCCGCGTGATGGCAACCAGATAGCCCAATGTCGAGAGCTTGTATGCGACGAAGTGTTCACCCGCTGTCGAAACCGGTATTCCAGACCTTCCACTCATTGTTTGCCTCTTCCTTTCTTTTGGAGAACACTTTGCCACGATGGACGGCCAAATGATGTCCGTTGCTGAAAGTGGAAACACCATGACGCTGCTGTGATGTGCTGACCTTGACTGCTTTGCCGCGGAGAAGCTCATGCCGGCAAATCCTCAATCAGGCCAATAATGCGTGATGACAGTCGGACTGGACACAACTTCTTACACCAGCCGTACATAAATAGCCGGAACAACACTGCCAACCTCACGCAGTTTGCCAGGCTTTCCGAGGAAGCGTCGAAGTTCACGCCTTCTTTCTCTTTAAGTCGCTTCAATTGATGGCTGTAGGCGGCGATCAGGTTGTCTACATCCTCGCGTTCCATCCCGAAGATCTCATGCATGTCTACCTCACTGACAAACTCCCGGATGTCGGACTCCATCAACTGCAGAGTTGCTATGGCGCGATGCATGTCGGCGCATTCCCTTGCGCTGACACCATCCAGGCTGAGAAGCCGGTCCTGGAACATAGTGTAGGGCGCCAGGCAGTCCTCGTCACACATATCGCTAGTCTGCTCGTCGTGAATCAGAATATCGTTCATAGGCCTCCATTCTGTGGATAATCATGGTCGTAAGAGGAGCCATGACGTCGTCAACGGACGGTTGTCGTGGCGCACGGTGCTTGAAGCCCGGGAATGAGCGTTTCGGATCGGCCATGCTGAAGAACGCGGAGATGGAATCGATGCGCGGTATTGTGCCCAGTTCAGGCGAAACGCCCAGCACTTGCTCCTCCACGGGATCACGGGGCTTGAGAATGCCGGCCGTCGCATGGTGGAAAGCCAACTCACTGGCGCTGGCCTTGCCGCTCCTTGTGCCGTTTGGCCGGCGCGCATTGTTGACCACATAACCGAGAAGTTGAACATCTTCGCGCAGTGCCTATGGAGTTGCCCGACGCGCTTGTTGCCGTTGCATTCACATAGCTCACCAATGTCGCCGCTAAGCCTGTTGAGGTGGAAGTTTCCACACACTACGCGGATGTTCTTTGGAGCGAGGGCTGCTTTGGGCCGAAGCGCGTACTTGTCGAAGTCGACACAGGCGCCACGAGCCCGCCCTGCCGGCCGGCAGAGGTCGTAGACGGTAAGTTGCGGTCTGTCGATGGTGCCGGGTGTGAAGCCATATGCCAGCGACATGCTGCATGCCGGGTCAGCGTCGATAAGCAGGACCCTCTTTCCGGTCTGTTGCGCCAGGGAGTACCCAAGCAGGCATGCAACGGTTGTCTTGCCCACACCGCATACGTAACTTGTGACCCCGATGGTGCCGGGATGCCGCCGAGGCACAGGGCTCGTACGCAGTGTCGTCTTGATCCGTCCTGTGCGGCGTAGTGGCAAATGACAGTGCAGCCTTTGCGCGAACATCAAATCCACCGCGCCACCGGCTTGCCCGCAGGTGTGCCGGCGTCTTTGCTGCCGCTCTTGCCCGTCCTTCCTGGCGTTGCTCTTCATGCCAGCCACGGTAGCAGAACCGACGGACAAAGAATGTCCGTCATAGGAAGAGACGACAGCGTAACCGTCGGCGGTGAGTGGCAGCTCCTTCATTCTCTTTGGTCCGCCAGCCGTCCTCGATGCCGACAAACCACACCCTGTCATCTGGGTTGCCATATCCGAGAATCCTATTCTTCATGTCGAAGTACTGGGCGACTATCTCTTTCTCGCTCACGCTTTATCCTCCTGTCGCTACGCCTTGGATGCTGAACTAAGGGGCGCCTTCCCCGGAAGAAGGTCTCCCTGCATTTCCCCACCTGTCTATTGCCACTTCACGATTCACACCTGTGCTCATAATGACATTCCGGGAACGCCTTCGTCGGCCTGTCAGTTCATTCCGCCCTGCCCAATGTCGGCATAGTCCCCAGGCCATTCAAAGGACGCATACCTGGTTTCTTGGACACTCTAGCGTGGCAGACGGCCAAATGGTGTCCTTGTGAGATTCCCGGTATGAATTGCTACGGACGCTATATGTCCGTCCGTCTATGGGATGATGGTGGAAAAGGAAACAGGCCATGTCGCACTGTTCAATCGCCCGTCAGCACCAAGAAGCCGGCCATAGCCTGTTGACCAACGCCTGCGCGACGACCGGGTTGAATCTGGCTACGGTCCGGTTGATCAAAGAGCATCACGGTCTGTCCATCTCGCTGGCTGACATCTCAACGGCTGACGTTCGTGCACTTGCCGTGATCAATGGCGGTGATATGGACGATGTACTCCGGTCAAACGCCGGCGTTGTAAAAGACGCGGTGTGTCGCGCCGGCGTCAAGAGCATCGAGGACCTGGCTATTCTCATTGCGCTTTGCCGGCCCGGCCAATCTCACCTCCTGGAACAGTACATCCAGCGGAAGGCGGGGCGGGCACCGATCGTATATGAAGATCCGGCTCTGGAGCCCATTCTCCGGGAGACCTGCGGCCTGATCCTGTTCGATGAACAGTTCGACCGCATAGTGTTCGAGCTGGCAGGGGATCCGACAGGGGCATTCGGATACTCTTCACCTGAAGAAGCTGGTGAAATGCGTAATGCCATCAAGGGGAAGACGGCGCCTGAGGTTACCGGTCAGATTGAGCGATTCGCCGATGGTTGTATCATGAAGGGTATTCTGACCCGGTCCGAGGCGATGCTGTACTTCGAGACGCTGCTGGAGTCCGTCGGGCATTGTGCCTGCAAGGCCGGCTCAATTGCCGCTGCCCTGCTGGTGTATCAGTGCGCGTACTTGAAAGCGCGTTTCCCGGAGGAATATGAGGCGGTCAGGGCGGCTGCGATGGGAGTGGCGCCTGATGCCGGTGCACAAGGTAAAGATCATTGCGGCAAAACGAAGCTGGCTTCGCCGTTCACGGGGGAAAGTATGACAGAAATCAATCGTGATGCAAAACTGCTGGCCAATATCCAGGCGCAGCTTCCCGAGCTGATCGCCCTTCTTGCAGAAACGACCTCGCACTGGACCTACGAGGATCAGGTGTATCGTTTCTATCATCATTCATTCAAAGTCTACCATCTCCAGAGTGTGACGCAGCGGATCGTCGAAGCCCTGAGGCGTATTGCCCCGGCAGGAACAACATTCTGTGCGGAATTCGAGGAGATAATTCAGCACGGGGCCAGCGGCAAAGATTGGAAGATTGAGCATAACAAACAGTGGACCGCACACACCCGGCCGTTCGTCGAAGCCTTCTTCCACGCGAAGTTCTTCCTGGAAATGGCGGTCAAGTACGGTACGGAGCTGGATGAAGTACCGCAACAGTTGCCCTCTGGCTGGGCGGCATTGCTGTGTCCATGTCCGGCCCCATCGTCACATTCAGCATCTTGCTGTATTTGGGATAGTAGTAGATCCCACGGATCACCCGGCGAATAGTTCCCTTGGCATCCAGTCTCTGCAAAGACTTGTCGATTGCCGCACGTGTCCCGAGATCGGCAAAGTCGGATTGAGAAAAGATCCAATCCCTGCCGGTCCCATATATTCTGCTAAGTATCTGCTGTTCAACAGACTGCACAACACATCCTCCCAACGATATGTCCGAAAATATCGCATCTTTGCGGACAAACGCAAGCACTAATCTATCATCTGCGCTTCGAGGAATTCGAGGGTGCAGCGCTTAGAATAAAGAATAGCTGGGGGTGGGATGTTTGGGGCAGGCGCATAGTTGTTGCCGGAGAGATGATGGCAAGGAGCGACAGCGTTTGTCCTGGGACAGGTCTGGTTTCCACATTAGTCGTCCGGCGAACGGAGGCAGAATCGGTTGACGACGAAGGCGACAACTACGGTTGAACGGCGACCCTACGGGCGGTAGACTTGTGCCGGGCTGCAACCTGGCAACCTGACAACTTCTTCCTTTGCGGACTCTGCGTTCTCTGCGCGAGACATCTCCGTCCTTCCGCGATCAGGCAGGGCGCACGCGGCTCGGCGCAGCCTCGCCAGGTGATGGGGACGACAGGAGGCCTGTCCCCGCGAGAGTCTTGGACGGCGGGAGTGTGATTGAGACGGGGAGAAGATCCAGGCAAGGTCACCAACTACTCTGCTATCCCGGTCAGGCTCAGGACGGCGTCCAGATCACGCATGAATGTGGCGTGATAGTCGGCACCCAAACCATGACTCTCCG
>JBAXKQ010000129.1:0-8665 GCA_037135275.1 bacterium | reverse complement strand
ACACGATCGCGGCGCTTGGCAGGCTCCGTGCCAAGCAAGCAGTGCCCCACCTCCTGAAGATGTTGAACGCCCCCGTAACTGGAAACGTGTCCGACGAAGGAGAGTGGGAAGCGATCTTTCGCCGACAAGCGGCAAACGCCCTTGGCTACATTGGCGACTCTTCGGCCTTGGCGACACTGAACTTTGCTCTCGCCAATGACGAACCACCGAATACCGCCGCCACCGGCGACACAAATCAAATTAGTGTCTGGCGAGTTTTGAGCGCAAGACACCAGATAGCAAGCCTAAACCCTGATCCTCGCTTAGCGTCTAGCGGCGTGTTAGAGAGGGCGGGAACACTCCACCTTGCGTGTCTATTCATTTGAGTCAATTCGCATCCTTTCCTCGTCGTGCATCTGAGACAGGGCACGATCGCGTCTTTCCTCCGACCAGGAAGAACGGAAAAGCCTGTCCATTTCAAGCACCGTGCAGAAGAAGCACCTGTATTGCCTCTTCATCCTCGAGTCTGCCGAGTGAAGATGCCGTCAAATTGGAGGAGCCTGCCCGTCCTAAGATCGTTGAACGCATCCCCGACAGAGGCAAGCGTGAACCCGTTCTGTTCCATGAGGCCGATCATCTCATGATAGAGAGCCTGCCCTTTGTAGAGTGGAAGAAGAGACAGCTCGCACTCCACAACTGCCACCTGCGACAGGGTGTTGCATGCGCCAAGGATGACATTCTTCTCATAACCCTGAACATCCAGTTTGAGCCAGACGCGATCGTCCGCCTTGAGGATCCCCGGGGCAATCGAGTCCAGGCGCGACACAGCGACCTGCTGAGTCCCGACATATGCCGATCGTGGTTCCGCCTCCACATGAGAATCGCACATGGGGAGCAGTGAACTGCTGACAGAATTGCCGGCCACGCTGATTTCCATCTCTCCATCGATATCGCCCAACGCAAGCCTTCGACATTCCCACTCGCCATCCGCGACCGCTTGTCGGCTGAGCATCTCATACTGCGCCGACAGCGGCTCGAACGAGACAATCCTCCCGCCATACCCGGAATTCCTCATACATTGCGCGTATTGTCCGATATTTGCCCCTATGTCCAAAACCACGGTAATGTGTTTCTCTTTCAGAATAGGATTTCGGATACGCTTCCACATCTCCGAGGCAGGATCAGGAAACAGGTAGGAAGGGAGCGGATAACGGTATATATCGAAACCAAACCGCTGAAATACATTGTGGACAAGTTCACGGCAGGCCTTGCCGGCCCTGCCTGCTTTCATTGTCATGTTCGCCTCACAACTTGATGTTCGCTATTCACATTTCCGCAACCGGGATGGATGATTGCGGAACTCCCATGCGCCGGCCAACCAGTGCTCAATCATGTCCCACAGAACATTGCCGTTAGTGGCGATAACCATCCCCGTCTTCCCGGCGGCACCCAAAATAGCGACAAGCGATAGAAAAGACAGCTAGAAAAGATCAGAGACCGGCGTCACACGTCCGCCGCGGCCTGTCCTCTGATGTTCTGAAGAGCGACTTGCGAGAAGGACCGAGCCGGGTTGTCCGGGCGGGAATCCGGAATCACTCCGGCAAGCCGGCAGCGCCCCCCTTCCACCCGATTCACCTCCCCGCCCCGCTCCGGCGGGAAAGCCCTTTCACCAGGAACTGTCTCCTGCAAACCGGCGGAGGAGGAACAGTCATCATTATCGCGCTTGCACTTCCAGCCATGTTCTGACAACTTGTGGGCATGAAGAGACTTCTTCATGCTGCTCCTTACCTCCTTGTGCCGGAACCACCTGACCCTGGCGGCAATCTTCAATGATATGAAACTGGTGACTGTAACCAATCTGTATCCCCGCCCTGACCAACCCCAACGGGGATTGTTCAACGCCCAGTTGTTCGCTGCACTCGCTTCGGAATCAGACCACGGGCAAGGGCCCCGATGCTCAATTACGAACCTGTGCCTGGTTCCTGAGTGGCGGATATGGCGAAGGAAGGCGATAAGGTCGTGGAAGGATCCGTTTGCAGCAAACCTGGACACCCGTTACCTGCCCGTGTCTTATCTGCCAGTTGATAAGAAATCCCTTTTCGCAACGTGTGGCAACTGCCTGTCGAGACCGGCATAAACGTGCCCTTTCATGGTGGTAAGATGCCGGAAAGATGGTCTGGGTGCAAGCACGCTGTTGAATTCTGCCGTCGGCCGTGCGGGGCACGCCCCGCACGGCCGAGAAACGGCGTTTCTCCCGCTCGAAGCTGGAAAAGAAGACCCGGGTAGCCACGATACAACACCCGCCGGTGATCGTGATCAAAGGCACCCTCGTGGTAGCGCAGACCTCCCAGCGGCTGCAACTCGTTGATTATCAGTAACAACTGTTTGTCCCCGGCGAGGCCTCACCCGCCAGAATCCACCGGCAGAATCCAGCGTAGAGCAGTCTTGCCATATTCGGCGGGAAGCGGATACTTTGATGAGTGAGCTGGTAATGCATAGCCTTTCAGTATTGAGTTCAATTTGTAGTCTCTCTAGTAGCCGTTCCATGCCGTGTTGGCAGTGGAAGACAAAGGGGAAGGGATGACATCGAGAAGAATCTCAGACACGATGGTGATGGCCATAGTGTTGCCCACGTATCTTCTTGGCATGATTACGGCGGCATGGCTCAAGGACGGCAACTATGTGAAGCTTAGGATGTGGGATTCTGAGTTTTGCATAAATTGTTGGCTGATTGTAGGTGCGCTAATGTGGGCGCTTGTTGCCGCGCTTGCATGGTATTGGCGGCTTCGAACGGGTGACAATGAATCGACACGCGGCACACCACTGGGTCAAACTGTTGCGGTCCTATGTTTCATAGCATATGTATTCGGCAGTTTTGCAGGCATCGCTTTTACTTATTGGGTACCCTTTCCGGGGCTCTTCATTTGTTTTTTGGGATTGATTGTGAATATCCTATTGTCTTTTCGGATAGTGGAGAACGGTTGATGAGAGTGACTCAACACCAATTAGTGCTCGTCGTGCTCTGTTGTTTGGCCCAGCATTTTGACCTAATAGGATAGGTTGGTCCCGCTGACTCAACATTTTGTACACCGCGATACGTCATCCTGTACAGACGCCACAACACCCCGCCGCGTTCGCCACATGACCAGCAAGTGGGTTCCTGCATTCATGGAAAATAGGTTATCCACCGAAGAGGTGGTATCGTATTGAACCCCGGCCCGATCTTCCCCCGTTGGCCCGTCGGTGGGGTGGCCTCTGCTGGGGCAATCATCCTTGTTTTCGTGACACCCTGGTCAGCCGGAGGAACACGATGCAAGCAGCCCGTCTGGTCACAACAACCCTGCGAACAGTCCCACAGTGCGCCGGCCGAAAACAACCGCACCACCCCCTCCCGAACGCGCTACAGGGCAAACCGCACGGCTAGAAACGCCTTGCCGGAACCTTTCGCTATTCACAGAGCTGGGGGTGCTGCCTTTATGCTACCTTTTCGCCCCTCCCAAACGGTAGCACCAGGAAAAGCACACAAAAGCATGAAGGGGCAAGGCCACAAAAGCCGGCGTGTGCATAATAGGCCTGATACTATTGATGCAAATGCGTATCAGACTTGTGATTATTGAGTGTGCCGGAGGAGGGAGTTGAACCCTCATGGTGTTGCCACCGCTGGATTTTGAGTCCAGTGCGTCTGCCATTTCGCCACCCCGGCGTGGGTAGGAATTCAATTCAGAATCAACAGAGCGGGCTTTGTACCACAGCCCAATGGGTTTTGCAAAGCTCCGTTCTACATTGTGCTCGCCCAGCCGGGGCCGGCCGGGGACGATGCCCACTTCTTCACAAGCTTCCTCAGCGGATGCGGCTCCAGACCGGCTGTGCCCAGTTCTGCCTGCGGGACCCAGAGGAACTCAATGTAGTCCTCGCGCGACTGCGGCTGGCCGGCAACGCCCAGAGACCTGCACGTCATCTCAAAGACAAGGTTGACCTCATGCTGGGGCTCGCCCTTGCGCTTGTAGGCGTGCTCAACAACACCAAGAAACCGGCCGACTGTGAACGGGAGCCCCATCTCCTCCTCCATCTCGCGGCGCAGGCTCTCCCTGGCGTCCTCTCCAAACTCAACGTGTCCCCCGGGCAAATACGTGTTGGGCGCACCTTTGCTGTGGCACAAGAGCAGCCTTCCACCCTTGATGCACACGCCCCTCGCTATGACTTCAATCTCGCGGCTGGCTCCGCAGCATGTCGACGGCGCCGCGGCAGCCGTCTTGCATTTCTTATCTTTGTGTGCAGCCATGCCCCCTCCTGGTCTATTGCGTGCGCAGCCCTGGCCGCGGTTCGAACGGCCGGTAGCCAACAAGCTCGAGAACTTCACCGGCAAGGTATAGCGAGCCGGCAATGCATACAACACCCTTGTTTTCAGTCGCCCACAGCTTTGCCGCATCAATCGCCTCGCCCAGCCCGGCCTCTTTCACCCTCCAGCCGAACCCTGCGGCGGTCTTCGCAAGCCGCGCCCGCGGTATGGCCCTGTCAGTGCGGATCGTCACCACCCAGCACGCCTTGACGATATCGGCAAAGGGACGCAGGAAGCCTTCGACATCCTTGTCGTCGCACATCCCGAAAACCAGCGCCACGGGGCGTTTCTTCGCAAGATCTTTCACGGCTCGATTGAGCTTCTCCGCCGCCCCTGGATTGTGCCCGCCATCGAGAATCGTCAGCGGCTCCGTAGACATCACCTGGCAGCGCCCCGGCCAATCAACCGTCCTGAGCCCCTCCCGTACCGCATCCGCCGGAACCGGCAGGCTGGCAGCGCGCGACATCTCTTCCACCGCCGCGACGGCAAGGGCGCAATTCTCCACCTGGTGGCGTCCAAGCAACGGCAGGGTCACGGTTGAGTAGTCTTCACTCCCACCTGATATCGCGATCTTCTGGCCGGCAGGCGACTGCGACACAAGCCGCGCACTTACCGCATCGGCCGCGAGCACCATAGGCGCCTTATTCGCCGAGGCGATCTGCCTGATGACCGCGAGCGCATCATCAGGCAGGTTGCCACAGACCACCGGCCGGCCCTTCTTGATGATTCCAGCCTTCTCCCGCGCTATGCTGGGTACATCAGGTCCAAGGTACATCGCGTGTTCAACGCTGATACCCGTGATCACGGAAAGCAGCGGCATGACGACGTTCGTGGAATCCAGCCGGCCGCCCATGCCGACTTCCGCAACCACCAGGCTCGCGCCACTCCGCCTGAAGTATTCAAATGCGAGGGCTGTCGTGAACTCGAAGAAGGTGACCTCGCCGTGGGCGGACCGGATCGCCTGCGCATGCCCCTCCACCTCGTCTATGAGCTGGATCAGGTCGGCATCGGGAATGCACAGGCCGTTGATACGTATCCTTTCGTTGAGGCGGATCAGGTGCGGGGATGTATATATGCCGGTCTTGTAGCCGGCAGCCCGCAGGATGGAATCCAGCATGGCGCAGACCGAGCCCTTGCCGTTGGTCCCGGCAACGTGGATCACGGCAAGCTGCCGCTCGGGGTTGCCCATGCGATCGAGCAAGGCTTGAGTCCTTTCAAGACCCAGTTTCGCCCCCATGGTGTGAAGCTCATAAAGCCTGCGTATGGCCTCAGGTTCTCCGGTCATATTGATCCAACTCCCTCCGGCGCATCACATGGCGTGAAACGTGATCGAGACCCACGCTTCACTACTCACGCTGCTCGCATCCGCGCACTGTCCGTGACTCCGGGTTAGAAACCCCTTGCAACGGTCACCACCCGCACCTCTGCCGCCCCGGCCTGCTTGAGAGCGTCCGCGCATTCATCAACCGTCGCTCCGGTAGTCATGACGTCGTCGACGAGCAGGATGCGCCGGCCCTCAAGCCATCGCCCGTTCATGGCGCGGAACGCGCCCTTCACGTTTGCCCGCCGCTCAACGGCACTCAACGCGGTCTGGGTTGTTGTCGGCCGCCAGCGGACCAGGCACCGCGAAAGAAGCGGTTTTCCAATGATCGCGGCAAGATCCCCCGCAAGGAGCCTGGACTGGTTGTACGTTCTCTCCCTTTCCTTTTGGTGGTGAAGAGGCACAAAAGTCACGGCATCCACATCGGCAGGCCTGTAGTGAACCTCCGCACAGACGGCCAGAAGCCCTGCAAGGTCACTTGCGAGGTGTGCGGCCTGGGTATATTTGAACGCGTGGAGCACGTGTGTGATCGGGCCGTCGAAGTGCACGGCCGACCTGGCCTTGTCGAAGTTGCGCTTCCGGCCCCTGCACATGGAGCAGGTGTATTCGCCCTCAGCCTTCCCCTGCACAGGATTCCCGCAGACCGCACAATGCGGGAACTGGACCGGCCAGAGTCCTGCAAGGCACTCCCAGCATATGTGACTTGCCTCCTCACCAACCGGCCTGCCGCAACCGGCACACATCCGCGGACAAACCATATCGAGCATGGCCCTGACAAACCACGCGCACCGCGACGTGACGCCTCGCACACTCACTGCAACCCCGGTGTCATGGGAAGAATTCGCCTACGATGGGCTTCAGACGCTTCATGGTCGCCGGCGGCACCAGCGATGGATCGGTCACAATCGCGGTCTTCATGAAGTCCCCGCACCCGCAGTCGCGGGACTCCGGCAACTCGGCCACAAGCCTGCGGACAATTCCCCGCGCCAGCTCGACATTGGCATGAAGGACGCCGATGATCATCTCGAGCGTCACAACCTCCCTCGCCTGGTGCCAGCAGTCGTAGTCTGTCACCATGGCCATGGCCTGGTAGCAAAGCCCGGCTTCCCTGCACAACTTCGCCTCTGCGAGACTGGTCATGCCAATGATGTCGAAACCCAGCTTGCGATATACGTTGGATTCAGCCCTGGTGGAGAAGGCGGGGCCTTCCATGTTGACATAGACCCCGCGGTCTTTGACCCGGACATCCTTCTTCCACTCGCGCGAAATAAACCTGCGGGCAGTGCCTGCTATGGCCTTCCGCAGCTTGTCGCACGACGGATCCCCGAAAGACACGTGCGCGACAATGCCCCCGCCGAAGAACGTGTGCCGCTCGGAACCCTTTGTGCGGTCGAAATACTGGTCGGGCAGCACGATGTCGCCGGGCCGGTATGCTGCCCGCAAGCTGCCAACCGCACTGACCGATATCACCCTGTCGACCCCGAGCATCTTCATCCCGCAGATATTGGCCCTGCTGTTGATTTCAGAAGGCAGGATGTGGTGGCCAACGCCATGCCTCGGCAGGAAGACCACCTCCCTGCCCTCCAGTATGCCACAGGTGAATTTGTCCGACGGATTCCCGAACGGCGTCTTCACCGTCCGCCGCTTGATGCTCTGCAATTCCTTCATCTCGTAGAGACCCGACCCGCCGATGATCCCGATAGTCATTCCGTCCTCCCTTGTCGTTTGCTCCTGCCAGCCAACTCAACCGGGCGCGCATAGAATGGATACTTTTCACGAGACGCGCCGGGTGGCATGTACTTCCACCGCATGTACATCCAGATCCAACGGCCGGGATTGCCGCGTATCGCTTCCTCAAGAACATTGGCAATCCGCTGGGTGATCTGGCCATCCGCCGCCCCGGCGTCCGCTGGACTTATCGGCGGCGGCACATGCGTCCTGTAGAAGCCATCATCATCCGGAACACAGAACCCGAACCCTACCCGATGCCCGGTCTTCCTTGAAAGCCGTTCCGCCGCCGAGGACATCACCACCGGCAGGCCGAAGAAATCGACGAAGACCCCCCCGTCTTTCGGCAGGACGTTCTGGTCGAGCAGCAACCCGACCCGCCCGCCATCCCTCAGGATACGCATAACATCCCGCATGGCGCCCTCGCGGAACGAGATCCGCTGGCTTCCCCTGCTCCGGAGCCGTTCGAGCACACGATCCACGCCCGGGTTCTTGATATGGGCTGCCACGGCAAGGAAGGGCGGATCGATGAGCGCAATGGACTGGCCAAGGATTTCCCAGCTTCCAAAATGACCGGTAACGGCTATCGCCGGCTTGATATCCTTCACACTGGCGTACAGCGCATCGAGGTCAACGTACCGACGGAGCCTCTCGTCTGTATTGCGCGAGAACCAAAACACATCAAGAACCGCGAGCACCAGTGTCTGGTAGGATCGTTTGGCAATTGCCTCCTTCTCGGCGGCTGTGAGGCTGTTGCCGAAGGCAATGTCGAGGTTGGCCATTGCGATCCGGCGCGTTTTTGCGGACCACTTGAAACCCAGCAAGCCCAGACGCCGTGACAACTTTACGATGGTTGCCCTGGACAGGAACGGTATGATGGCCAGGCCGGCGTACGCCAACACTGTTTCCATCACACCCCGAAGCATTAGGCCGACGCTCATGAGTTATGCCCAGCGGCAGCATCCCTGGGACTGCGGAATGCTGGAGTTGAAGACACCCTCACCACCTGCGGCAAGGATTCTGTCCGGCCGGGCCTGGTTCCGCCCGACCGTCCTGCCGGTGGCAATAAAAGACAAAGAAACTGGTGAGCCGCGCGGGAATCGGACCCGCGACCCCTTGATTAAAAGTCAAGTGCTCTTCCAACTGAGCTAGCGGCCCATCGTCAACGTTTGCAAGTGCAAGCGGCCGAGGATATATCAGTGGCGCTCATGCGTCAACGGAAAGACGTATGCGAGACGCGGAAGCGCATTGCCTCACAATTAATGACACCGAAACCGAGAAGGTGAAAAGGGCTGAAT
>JBAXKQ010000128.1:0-8739 GCA_037135275.1 bacterium | reverse complement strand
CGGGTTGGCTGGTGCCAGACCGCCGGGTTGGCTCGTCGCCGAGATGGTCTGGGACCGAGCCGCGCAGAGCGTCAGTGCCCTGGCGACGTGCGAGAATGCGTTGCCGTCGGGGAAGATCAGGACCCGTCTTGTCTGTCTCATCGCCTTACCAGTGGTGCGCGAGGCCGGCCGAGAAGGTTGTCTCGGTCTCGTCCCAGTACTGCCACAGATCCACCCGTCCCGAGTAGGCCTGCACAAAGAAGAGCGAGACATGCCTTGATTCGAGATTGCCGCCCACCCCGAAGGTGAAGCCCATACGTGCGCAGACGTCAGGGCTCCAGTCCCGCCAGTCCCAGGACTGCGCATCCACAGCCACGAATCCCCGCTTGAACGGGGGCAGACCGGTGGCCTGCACGCCGAGCTGCACTCCGAAGCCGGCGATGGCATCGGGCTGGCTCGGTCCCTGGTAGCTGAAGCCGCCGTACGTGGATAGCGTGCCCGGCCACTGCCCGTGACAGAGGACACGCACCCCGTTGACATTGCAGTCGAGCCGTTGCCTGGACTCCAGATCCAGCATCTCGTCGCCGAGGTGTGAGCTTTCGTGGTACCCGAAGAGCTCCACAGCGAACCCACTGGCCCACTTGCGGCCGAACACCAGGCCACCGCAGAAGTCGCTGCCCCACAGGTTGAACGATTCCGAGTTGAACTGGAAGCGGCTGGACACGATGAACCTTGCACCCACATCCAGGAAGGCATTGCTGGTGCCTGTCTGCCACAGCGGGATGTCGGAGCCGACGTCGAAATCCCACACCGTCTCGCCGTTATCCGTGGTTCCCCATGCCGAAACGACGCCGGTATCCTTCGTGGCGGCGAGGAGCGGCGGCATGACCCGGCGGGTGTCGTCGTACCAGACCTGCGGACCGGCCATCAGGCCGGGTGCGAGCGGGAGCATGGCGGCAAGGAACAGTGCGGCGGCGACCGGCAGGCGGGGTGGGCGCCTGCGTGCCTTTGCAGGAGCTTTCATGCGGTCCACGGGATGATATGACGCAACCATGGGTGAGACACTATCCAGTTGCTTTTGACATCGCAAGAGCGTAGTCTTCGGCACCCATTTATCAGGCAGGCGCGCAGGGTCGCGGCTGGTTGCGGGCGACATGCCACTGTGATCCGCGCGGAAGGTGTTTCGTGCCTGACCAGGTTGCCGGACATGCGTGTGCGGCGCTGGTGACGTAATGCCTCGTGGAGGGACTCGAACTATGATTCGGCTCGATGGACACAAGCTCACCATACAGCAGCTCTGCGACGTCGCCAGGTGCCGTGACAAGTGTGAACTGGCCACCGGCGCCCGGAAGCGGATGCGCCTCAGCCGTGAAATGGTGGAGCAGTTTTCGAAGGAGCCGCGCGCAATCTACGGCATCAACACCGGTTTTGGTCCGCTCAGCGGCACCAGGGTGGATGCCGATGCCCTCGCCCTGCACCAGGTGAACCTGCTGCACCACCTTGCCGTGGGGCAGGGGCCCCTGTTCTCGCCCGTCGAGACCAGGGCGATAATGTGCGCCAGGGCGAACGCGCTGGCGCGCGGGTTCTCGGGCATCCGCGAGAAGGTCGTCGACCTGCTGATTGAGGCAATCAACCGCGACATCCTGCCCGAGATACCGAGCCTGGGCTCGGTAGGCGCCAGCGGCGACCTCGTGCCGCTCTCCCATATGGCCCGCCTTCTTGTGGGTATGGGGCATGCCAGGGTGGGGGGGAAGCGGCTTCCGGCGCTCAAGGCACTCAGCCGGTCCGGCCTGTCACCGGTCGTTCTCCAGTGCAAGGAAGGGCTTGCCCTCGTCAACGGGACGTCGGTCATGACGGCCCTTGCCTGCCTGTCGGTCGAGGAGGCGACGGCAATGCTGGGCTGGGCGGAACTCCTTTCGGCCTGCATGTTCCAACTGATGTCGTCGTCGCCGGAGGTGTTGTGCGAGCAGATTCACAAGGCGCGCGGGTTCAGGGGGCAGCTTGTTGTGGCCGAGCGGATTACCGCCTATCTCAGGACGCATCCCGAGTACAGGCGGCAGATTGACAGGCACGCCTGGGGCACTGCTCCAAAGCCGCCCGAACCGGGGCAGGAGATCCAGGATCCATATTCCATTCGCTGCACCCCGCAGGTCCTCGGTGCGGTACAGGATGCGCTCTGGCACATCCATTACATGGTCAACCGGGAATTGAACGCATCGACGGACAATCCCCTTGCCTTCCCCAAGAGCGGTTCGATCATACACGGCGGCAACTTCTACGGATTGCAGGTTTCGATGGCATGCGACTACCTGCGGATCGGGATGGCGAACGTGGCGCTGCTCGTAGAGCGCCAGCTCGACAGGCTGGTCAACTGGAAGTACAGCTGCGGCCTGCCGCCGCTGCTCAGCCGGGCGGAGCCGGGGCTCAACTCGGGGCTGGCGGGCTGCCAGTTGCTGGCGACTTCGCTTGCGGCCGAGTGCCGCCTGCTGAGCGCGCCGGCTTCGGTGCAGACCATCTCGACCAACGCCAACAACCAGGATGTCGTGAGCATGGGCTGCATATCCGCCCGAATGGCCCGCTCGCAGGCGGAACACGTGTGGCGAATCCTCGCCATACAGGCGCTTGCTGTCGCGCAGGCGGCGGACATACGGGGGCCCGGCGTATTCGGCAGGGACAGCAGGGCGTTCCAGAAGATGATCAGGGAAGTATCCGCGCCCCTCCTCGCTGACCGGCCCCTGTTCGAGGACATCGCCCGGGTCACCGGGCTGCTACAGTCGAAGCAGGCCCAGAAGAAGCTCCTCCGGGCGGCACCGGAATGCCCGGCCGGTCCGGTGGGAATTCCCTCATGACCGTGAACGGGAAGGCTGCCCCAAGGGTCCTGCTGGTATCCACCAACACCGAGGAGAACCCTTATCCAGTCTACCCGCTCGGCCTCGAATGCCTGCGCAGGCCTCTCGAGCAGGACGGGTTCACGACCCGGATCGCCGACTGCCGGGTTCTCAAGGCGCAGGGCGAGGGCATCGGCGACGTCGTGAAGGACTTTGCCCCCGACGTCGTGCTCGTTTCCATGCGCAACTTCGACAACAACGACTCCTCCAACACGGTCTGTTACCTGCCCGACCTCCTTGCTGTGGTCAGCGACATACGCCGGAGCTGTCGGGCTGCGATTGTGATCGGCGGAAGCGGCTACTCGCTCTTTCCGGCGGAGATCCTCGCGCGCTCCGAGGCTGACTTCGGCGTGGTGGGACCGGCGGAGCACAGGATTGTGCCGCTGCTGAGGAAGGTGATGGCGAAGGAGACGCCCGCCGATATTCCCGGCGTCGTGATGCGTACCGGTGACCGCTGCACCATGACGGCCGGCGAGGTCAAGTCGTGCACAGAAGCCGGCGTGCCGCGGACCCCTGAGCTCGTGCGCTTCTACTGGGAACATGGCGGCATCATGAACCTCCAGCTCCAGCGGGGCTGCCCGTTCTCGTGCGTGTACTGCACCTACCCGATCCTCGACGGTCACCGCATCGTGGCGCGGGATGTCTCCGCGGCTGTGGATGAGATGCAGGCCATGTATGAGCAGCACGGTGTGGACCGCTTCTTTGTCGTGGATTCGGTATTCAACATGGTCCCGGCGAGGTCACGCGCCTTTGCCGGGGAGATAATCCGGCGGAAGATGCCGGTCCAATGGACCGCCTACTTCATGCCCCGTGGCATTTCGGCCGATGACCTCAGGCTGTGGAAGCAGTCCGGCCTCGACGGTATCGAGTTCGGGGTGGATACACTCTGTCCGGAACTGCTGGCCCGGTGGCGCAAGCCTTTCACGGTTGACGACGTGCTGAAGTCGGCGGCGGTCTGCGAGGAGGTCGGTATTCCGCATGCGCTATACCTGATTCTCGGCGGGCCGGGCGAGACGATGGAAACCCTCGAGGAGACAGTTGCGCGGGCCGGGCAGTGCCGGAAGGCTGTTGTGTTCGGATTCGTAGGTATGAGGATCTACCCCGGCACCGACCTGCTCAAGCTGGCCCTGGAAGAGGGGGTTGTGACGGCCACCACCTCGCTCATGGAGACACGCTTCTACATCTCGCCGCTGCTTGACCAGGACAGGTTCGCGCAGCGGTGCAGGCAGCTTGGCAACCTGCGCAACTGGCTTGTTGTCGGCCGAAGCCTTCAGCTGAAGAACCAGCTCGCTGAAGCCAGCCGCAAGCGCGGCGTGAAGGGCGCGATGTGGCAACAGTTGAGTCCGCAATGATGGACAAGGGGACCGGGATGGACTCTCAGTCGGACCCGGGAGCCGGCAGCGCGCAACAGCCGCCGCCGGCTGGCGGTACGGCCGGACGGAAGGCGGGGGGGTGCTATGGCAAGGCAGGCGCATGAGAGATGCGGGTTCCACGAGGACCGGACCGACCCGCGGCCGTACATGGAAGCGCGGGCCGAGGTGAAGGTGCGCTTTCATGAGGTTGACGTGATGGGGATCGTGTGGCACGCGAACTACTTCGGGTATTTCGAGGAGGCCCGGCGGGTTCTCGCGGCAAAGCACGACATGGACTATCCCGTGCTGATGGCGAACAATCTTGCCGCGCCGGTGGTGTCTGCTTCGATTTCATACCACGCCCCGGCCCGCATGGGGGACACGCTTGAGGTCGTCACCAGGTTCTACAAATCCGACAGCGTCAAGCTCGAGTTCGGTTATGAGATACGGCTGCTCCCCGACCGGACGCCGGTTGCGACGGGCCGTACTGTGCAGGTGCTGACAACCCCGGACCGGCAACTGATCCTCGTCTGGCCGCCATTGTTCCGCGAATTGCAGAAGAAATGGGAAACGGAATGGACTCTACCGTGACAGCCCGTGAATTTGCCGTGGCCGGCTGCGGCGTTGTGACTGCGCTTGGTTGCGGCATGCGAAGCCTGGAGCAGGCTGTGGCTGGCAACGCCAGCGCCGTGAGGCAGTTTGACGCGATTGCCGGCAAGGGCTACCAGTCGGAGGTTGCGGCGGGCATCCCGGCGGCCGTCATGGCACAGGTTGACTCGCTGTGTCCGCCCGCCGCGGACACCGTGCCGCTGCGACTGGCCTTTGCCGCCGCGGCAGAAGCGAAGCTCGGTATGGGCGACGCGTGGTCACGTATTCCCCCCGGCCGGATTGCGGTGGTGCTCTCGACGACCAAGGCCGACACTCTTGCGCTGGAGGCCGCCGTGGATGGTCGCCCGGCGCCGGCCGGCCACTGCCGGCATATCCTGCCCATGGGGCTTGCCGGTGACCTGGCTGAGCTGCTGGGCGCCAGGGGGCCGGTGCAGTGCGTATCCCTCGCGTGCACGTCAGGCATAATGGCGCTGCAGCAGGGGTGCACACTGCTGAGGAGGGGACAGGCGGATGTGGTGTGCGTGGTGGGTGTTGACATCATGACGCAATTCGTCCTCTCCGGGTTCAGCTCACTCAAGTCCCTCGATCCCCGCGGCTGCAGGCCGTTCGACGCTACGCGGGCCGGTCTGTCGCTGGGCGAAGGCGCCGGGGCGGTTGTGCTTGTGAGACCGGATTTTCCGGCCCACACGGGCTGCATGGTCATTGGTTGCGGCAGCAGTAATGATGCGAACCACCTGACCGGTCCGTCACGCGACGGGGCGGGCCTGGCCCTGGCGATCAACCGTGCGCTCGGCGCGGCGTCTCTGCCTGCAGGACGCATCGAATACATCAATGCGCACGGGACCGGCACCGTCTACAGCGACGCCATGGAGTCGCTTGCCTTCAAGACTGTGTTCGGCGAAAAGGTGCCGCCGGTGAGCGCTTCCAAGGGCATGTTCGGGCACACGCTCGGGGCGGCGGGCGTTATCGAGGCTGTTGTTTGTTTCATTGCCGGGAGGTCGGGGACGCTGCCCGGCACACCGGGATTGGGCACGCCTGATCCGGTTGCCCCGCAGTCGATACTTGCACGACCGAAGCCGGGTGTGTTTCCGCATTACATCCTGAAGACAAATTCCGGGTTTGGCGGAATGAACGCGGCGCTTGTGATGGAAGTGAGAAACAAATGAAGACGTTTGCGGTGGGAGCGGCCAGTTACATTGATCCGGAGTCGTGGGGCAGCGACAGTATGGGACTGCGCCCCTGGCCTGCTGCGCTGGACCGCGCGCACCCCGGCGGCTGGTGGGAGTCGCTGCGCTGGTCCGACTTTTTCGGGTCGGAATGTCCAAGGTTCGGCCGGGCCGATCCGCTCTGCAAGCTAACGCTCATCGCCACGGAGCTCCTGGCCGGGCGGCTTGCCGGCTTGTCCGACGAGGAGAAGAGTGGAGTTGCCGTGTGCCTGGGAACGGGTCTCGGGTCCATCGCAACGGACTGCAGCTTCCTGCAGACCCGGAGTCCCAGCGTCTTCACGTACACGCTCCCCAGCACGGCAATCGGCGAGATCTGCATACGGCACAAGCTGCGTGGGCCTGTGAGGTGCTTCATGACGGCGAAAGACGGCTGTAACGCTGTCATGCAGGAGGCGATTGACCTTCTGGACAACGGCGAGGCTGGATCGTGCCTGTGCATTCAGTGTGATGCGATCGGCGTTACCGTGCCGGCCGGCCTTTCGGAATGCGTCGGCGGCGCCAGCGGGTATGCCGCCGCGGTCTTTCTCGAGGGGAAGGCGCCGCACCTGAAGAACGACACGGGGCGTTACCTTGATCTTCGCGCCGTGGCCGACTTGCGGACCCTCTGCCGCGATCTGTGCAGCGCATCAGTTTTGGGTTGACTGACAGGGGGATGTCAGGCGACTGTTGGGCCTGTTATTTTCAGCCAGGAGAACGTAATGGATCCTCTTGTGGAAGAATTGTGCGGAAAGATCATCCGTGCTGTAAAGCTGGAGGGCGTCTCGCCCTCGGACATTGATCCGGCCGCCCCGTTGTTTGGTACAGGCCTGGGGCTGGATTCAATCGACGGGCTGGAACTTGTGGTGATGCTGGAGAGGGACTACGGTATTGTGATCGGGAGTACGGCCGTGGCTGAAACGGCATTCGCTTCCGTCAATGCCCTGGCCAAGTTCGTCACGGAAAACCAGGCATCATGCAAGAAAGAAAAGCCGTTGTAACAGGTGCGGGCATTGTCTGCGCGGCCGGTTGCGGACTTGACGAAGTCTCCACCTCGCTGGAAGCCGGCAGATCGGGGCTCGGGCCGCTCACACTCTTCAAATCCACCCGCTTTGGGCATGTCCTTGTCGGCCAGGTCACGGCGGATATCGGCAGGTTGACCGCAGGATTTCGCGGTTCCCGCTCCGACCGGCTGGCCTGGATAGCGGCCAACGAGGCGCTTGCGCGCGCCGGCCTCCTGCCTGGTTCGAGGAGCGACCGGGATCCGCGGCGTTTCGGAGTCGTCACTGGCGGTACGGTTGGCGGCATGGGGCAGAGTGAGGGTGTCGTCAGGACGCTGCTGCTCGAGCACAAGTTCCGCTGCGGTCCGTTCCGGTTCCACGAATGCGCCTGCTCAACAATGGCTTGTGCGCGAGCCGCCGGCGCAAAGGGACCCTGCATAACGCTTTCCTCCGCGTGTTCGGCATCGGCCATGGGCATTGCCGCTGCGGCCGAGATGATTGTTGCCGGTGACGCTGATCGCGTCCTTGCCGGCGGCTGCGATTCCCTTTCGCGGCTCACACTCAACGGGTTTGGGTCACTGCTATTGATTGATCCGGCCGGCAACCGGCCGTTTGATGCGACACGGGCTGGCATCGCGCTGGGCGAAGGTGCCGCGTTCGTGGTGCTTGAGCTGGAGGAGGCGGCGCGGGCGCGGGGCGCCCGTGTCATCGCCGAGTTGTCGGGCTGGGGATTGAGCTGTGACGCATACCATGCCACGGCTCCCCAGCCGGAGGGTGCCGGCGCGGCAGCGGCCATGCGGGCGGCCCTGCAGAGGGCTGGTCTACAGCCTTCGGACATCTCCTATATCAACGCGCACGGCACCGCCACCAGGGACAACGATCTCATGGAAGCGCGGGCGCTGAAGCTGGTCTTTGACGGCCGGCCGCCGCCATTCTCATCCACAATGCGGTTCTTCGGGCATACCCTTGCGGCGAGCGGGGCCATGAAGGCTGTAGTCTGCCTCGATGCATTGGAACGGCAGCGGGTTCATGGCAACCCGGGCTTTGACACCGTTGATCCGGAAATCGGACTCGAGCCGGTTCGTGTGTGCAGGCCGGCCGCGGTTGATCATGTCATGAGCAATTCGTTCGGCTTTGGCGGGAACAACGCATCGCTGGTCTTTTCCCGTCCGGGAGCCGGGCGCGCGAAGAGTGATTCCGGGATGAGCCGTGGGTGTGGCGGGGTGGCTGTCGCTTCCGGCCGGAAGCTTGAGCGCCTTGCCGTGGTTGGCGCAGGGATTGTCGGACCGGCGGGCACGGGCGCCGCGGCTTTTCTTGAGGCGTGCCGCGGCGGGCACGTAGCCACCGGTGTCCGGGAGATGCCGCCCTGCCTGCCGGCAGCGAAGGTTCCGGCGTACGTGGTTGGACCATTCGGTGCAGAAACGGTACTGGCGCCGGGGCGGCGGAGAAAGCTTGCCAGGCTCCAGCAGATGGCGCTCGTGGCAGCGAGGGAGGGACTGCCGCCCGGCCTGCTTGCTTCGTTCAAGGCGGAGCGTGCATGTGTGGCGGTTGGCACCGGGATGGGCATGCTCAATGAGGCGTCGTCATTCGTCGAGAACATGATTGCGAACAACGAACATGCCCCGCAGCCGCTGTGCTTCACGAACTCCGTGCACAACGCACTGGCATCGCAGGTTGCCATGGAGCTGGGGCTCAAGGGCATGAACAC
>JBAXKQ010000127.1:0-8804 GCA_037135275.1 bacterium | reverse complement strand
TATAGGCCGTTTTCCGCTTTTGCTCGCTCCACGGGCGCTCGCCCCCTAGGGGGCGACTCATCCCTCCCTCTCCATCCACAACCCCCTACCACTCAAGGCCCATACCCAAAAGTCTTCCGCTTTTGCTCGCCCCACGGGCTTTCCGCTTTTGCTCGCTCCCACCTTCCGCTTTTGCTTTTCCCCCGGCAGACACCTCATTCCGGCCGGATGCTCAAACATCCAGCACAAACTGAACTAGCCAGCCGGCTCCTTCCTGGCGAACGAACATCTCGCTGTAGGTCACCGCCTTGACACTGTTTGAAAAAACGTACTTTCCGGCGTCATCACCATCCACTTCGGCAACAAGACTGGTGCCGGATATCCTCACAGACACAACAGCCGACAACAGAAACCCCTCGGCATCAAGCAGATAGAGAAACTCCTCCAGGAAAGCACAAAGAAGAGCCTCATTGTCCCGTCCGCCAACCGCTATCCGTCTCCTGCCCGATGCCTCTACGGTAATCCCCCCGCAAATGGCCTCCTTCAATGCGAGGGCGGAATTCGCAAAGGCATCCTCGAGGGTTTTGCCTTCCGCCTGCACCTTGACATCGGCGGTATGGGGCAGGAACAGGTATTTCTTGGACATAGCGCGCTGATTGTACCATGCGCGGAACCGACACTGCGAGATAACGATTTTCTTGCGTCCGTTCGGAATGACACTACACTCTGCCCCGACCGTCAATGGAGGCAGGAGCAGAGTATGAACCAGAAACTGTCGGCATCGCCGATGCCGGAATCGCTTGCCCTGATTGCGGGAAAGGGCGTCTACCCACTGCTGCTGGCACAGTCTGCGAAGCAGCAGGGTGTGAAACGCGTCGCGGCAATCGCTTTCAAGCATGAGACTGAGTCGGCCATCGGAAGATGCGCCGACGAAGTGAAGTGGCTGAGGATAGGGCAACTGCAGGCGCTGCTCGACGCGGTCAAGGAGACGGGCGCAAAGTATGCGGTCATGGCTGGCCAACTGACCCCGACCGCCCTGTTTCATGTTCGCCTGGATGCACTCGCCATTTCCGAACTCGGCCGTCTTAAGGCACGAAATGCTGAGACCATTTTCGGGGCTGTGGCTGATCTACTCGCCAGGAACGGAACCGAACTGCTCCCTGCGTCACAATTCATGGAATCCCACATGCCGGCCGCCGGAATACTCTCAAAGAGGACCCCAACGGCAATAGAGGAATCAGACATCCAACTCGGATTCAGGGCTGCCAAGGCGACAAGTGGAATGGACATAGGCCAGACTGTCGTCGTCAAGAACGGGACAATACTGGCAGTGGAGGCGTTCGAGGGGACCAACGCCGCGATCAGGCGAGCCTACGACCTGAACGGCGCAGGCACCGTCATCGTGAAGGTAGCCAAGCAGGGACACGACATGCGGTTCGACATACCAGTGATCGGAATGGACACGATGAAGCTGCTCAGAAAAGTGCGCGCCGCAGTCCTTGCCGTCGAGGCGAACCGAACCATCATTCTGGAACGCGAGAAGGTGGTGGAAGAGGCAAACAGGCTGAATATCAGCCTTGTGGCATTGGAGGAACGCCGATGAGCGAACGTTTGAAAGTCGGTGTTGTCGGGGTGGGAAGTCTCGGACAGTGGCACGCAGACAAGTACTCGCGGCTCGAATCGGCTGAGCTGGCAGGAGTCTATGACACCGACACTGCCCGCGCGACCGAGATTGCCGCCAAGTACCACACCAGAGTCTTCAAGACCATGGAGGAGCTTGCCTCCGCCGTGGAGGCCGCCAGCGTGGCCGTGCCTGCCGAACACCACTTCAGTGCGGCATCCCTGCTCATGGAGAGGGGAATCCACCTCATGGTGGAGAAGCCCATAGCCTCCACAACCGAGCAGGCCGAATCCATGGTAAGAATGGCGGAGAAGAAGGGCGTGATCCTCCAGGTAGGCCACATTGAGCGCTTCAACCCGGTCATGAAATACCTGGAAGAAATCCTTCACGCCCCGCGATTCATAGAGTCCGTTCGACTGACCCCCTACCCCGTACCGGCCCGGGGAGCGGCCGCCCGCGGAACGGACGTCAGCGTTGTGCATGACCTGATGATCCACGATCTTGAAATCATCCTGCACCTTGTGCGGTCGCGCATAAAGGAAATACACGCCATCGGAGTCCCGGTGCTGAGCTCAACAGAGGACATAGCGAACGTCCGGCTGTGCTTTGAAAGCGGTTGCGTCGCAAACGTGACAGCCAGCAGGATCAGCGTCAAGAGCATCCGCAAGATCCGTGTCTTCCAGGAGAACACTTATGTGTCGCTTGACTACCAGAACCAGTCCGGCGAACTCTACCGGAAAGCTGCGGGTGGCATCTCCATGGAACAGGTGCCGATAGAGAAGAGCGATCCACTGGCCGATGAACTGCGCACATTCGTCCAATGCGTTCTCCGCAGGAATGAACCGGTGGTTTCGGGCCGGCACGCATCGGAAGCGCTGCGCCTGGCGGTAGTGATATGCGAGCAGATCCGCAAGGGTGGCTCATGAGCAGGCCACTGAAGCTTCTTGTGGTGGCCGGTGAGGTGTCGGGCGACATGCACGCCGCCGGCCTCGTCCGCGCCCTCAGGCAAAGGGAACCTGATCTCACGTGTTTCGGAATAGGCGGCGACCAACTGCGGGAGGCCGGCATGGAAATCGTGCGCGACGCGCGCGACATGGCAGGGGTCGGCTTTGCTGAAATCCTTCCGCGGCTGCCCTTCTTCGTCCGGACTTTCAACTCGATCCTTGAGCTGGCGCGCGAGCGGAAGCCGGATGCGGTAGTGCTTGTGGACTATCCCGGATTCAACCTGCGCCTTGCCGCACGCGCCCACAAGATGGGCATCAAGGTCATATACTATATCTGCCCGCAGGTATGGGCGTGGCACCGGTCCAGGATTCCGAAGATGGCCAGGATCATCGACCGCCTGCTGGTGATATTCCCGTTTGAGAAAGAGGTTTTCTCAGGAACAAACCTGAAGGTGGACTATGTGGGCCATCCGCTCATAGACGAAACCCGCGAGGCCCTGGCCCGTCCGGAACCCGCCCTTCCGTGGGGTGGACAGCCACGCATTGCCGTGCTTCCCGGCAGCCGGCAGCAGGTCATCGAACGAATGCTGCCGGTGTTCATGGACGCGGCGGCAATACTCCTGAACCGCCATCCCAAGGCGGGATTCATGGTGCCAGCACCCTCCAGGGAGATCGCGACCGTTGTGGAAGGCATGCTCTCCCGACACAAAACCGGAGGACAACGGTGGACTGTGGTCACCGGCCAGGCCAGGCAGATAGTCCGTACCGCCACCGCCGCAATGGTGTCTGCCGGCACCGCAACCCTCGAGACCGGCCTGATGGGCTGCCCCATGGTAATAGCCTACAAGATGGCGCCGCTCAGTTTCTTCTTCGCAAAACGCCTCGTCAAAGTGGACCATGCCGGCATGGTGAATATCGTGGCCGGGAAGACCCTATGCCCTGAGTTCATACAGGATGCAGCCACTCCAGACGCTATTGCCAACGCAGTCGACCAGTTGCTGTCCAGCGGGACCGAGCGGGCCAGGATGATATCCGGTCTTAAGGAGGTTGCCGCGAAGCTTGGAGACGGCGGGTCGCATGCACGCGCGGCAGAGATGATCCTGACAGAACTTGCGTAATCAGTACGGCACCGGTCGCAGCGTGGCGACCAGTCCGGGCGGCAGTTCCTCCACGAAACGGGACGGCTGGCAGAAGATTACCCCGCCATCACGTGTTCGCCTGACTTCGGGAACGCACAGGAACAACTCATCCTTTGCCCTCGTCACCGCCACGTAGAATAATCGCCGCTCCTCAGCTTCTCCGCCATCGGTTTCAGCAAGGGCCCTGCTCGACGGAAACATGCCGTCGGTAGCCCACAGCACTATCACCACCGGCCATTCAAGCCCTTTGGCCTGGTGAACCGTGGTCAGTCGAATGGAGTCCTGTGCCTCTTCCGCCATCTTTTCGACTTCCGAGTCCAGGTTTGTCAGCAACGCCACGTCACTCAGGAACTCCTGCACGGAGCCGAAGTCGGCGGTATAAAGGACCAGTTCATCAATTTCCTCGAGGCGCCGGTCGAAATCCTCAAAGATGTTGGCGCAGTGCTTCTCGTAGAAAGCCTTGGCAAAACGATGGATGACCTCCCCGCCATCTTCATTCAACCCTTCCGGCTTGTAGTCCGCAAGCACAGGCTCGATGTCCTTCCATACGGCCAGGGAAGCCGGCCTGAGCAGTGCACAAAGCTGCTTCCTCGCGCCGGCGTCCTGTGCGTCGAACTTGCAGCCGAGCTTCTGCCAGATGCCGGCGGCAGTCTTCTCGCCTACACCGGGCATCATCCTGAGCAGGCGCGCGAACGACACCTCGTCAAATGGATTCTCAAGTATCCTGAGTATCGAGCAGACATCCTTGATGTGCGCCTGCTCGAAAAATCGAACGCCGGACGTTATGACAAAAGGCAATCTCTCCCGCGTCAGTGCCATCTGCAGCTCCATGGCGTGGAAATGCGCGCGGTAGAGGACCGCTATGTCTGAAAGTTTGTATCCAGCGCGGCGAAGCTGCCTGATCTGGCCCGCAACATACCTCGCCTGTTCATCACCGTCACGAACCTGGACCACGCTTGGCTTCTTGCTTGCTTCACGCGTGGCACGGAGTGTCTTCTGGAACTGGTCGGGGTTGCCGGCTATGCAGGCGTTTGCGACGGCCAGGATCTCCGGGACGCTCCTGTAGTTCGTCTCCAGCTTGCAGGTCCTGGCATCAGCATAACGCTTCGGAAACGACATGATGTTGCGGAAGTTGGCCCCACGCCACGCGTAGATACTCTGAAAATCATCGCCGACCACGAGAATATTCCTGTGCTTGGCGGCGATGTAGTCGACCAGTTGGGCCTGAATCGTGTTGGTGTCCTGATACTCGTCAACCAGCACGTGCTGAAACTTGCTCTGGTAAAGCTCACGGACGTGGCCATCATCGCGGAACAGCCTGAGGCAATTGACGAGCAGGTCGTCAAAATCCATCGCGCCCATCGCCTTCTTCCTGGCCTCATACCCCTCCCAGACCTTTATTATGTCGCCGGCATCAACATCGATGTCGGCGAAACGGCGTTCCACAATCCTTCCCAGCGGCATCTCGGTATTCGCCGCAGAACTGAACAGACTGAGCAGCACTTCTTTCTTCGGGAACTCCTCGTGCGTCAGATTCAGCTTCTTGACGCAGTCAGCCACCATCGACTTGGAATCATCCCGATCCAGGATTGTGAAATCCGGCCTGAACCCCACAGATGCGGCATGGCGGCGCAGCATGCGGTTGGCCATGTGGTGGAAGGTTCCGCCCCACATCCCGCTGATGCCTGGTCCCACGAGGGCTCTGGCCCGTTCCAGCATCTCCGACGCAGCCTTGTTGGTGAACGTCAAAAGCAGGATTCGATCAGCGATCACGCCGTTCTGAACGAGATAAGCCACCCGGTATACAAGGGTGCGTGTCTTGCCCGTGCCGGCCGCAGCGAGAACAAAAAGGGGGCCGTCAGGCGCCGTAACGGCGACCAACTGTTCGGGATTAAGCGCCTTCTCAAAATCGATGGTCTGCACTGTAAATTCTCTTCCCATCATGCAATAGGCGCCCCCGGGGCACGCCTGGTGAACCGCTGGACTTCTTGACGGGTCGGGAACGTTATCAGGGAATCCGCCCGCGGTCTACTGCTGGATGTCTGGAAACTTCGAATCAGAGCGCATCCCACAGGGGCTTGCCGAGAAACTCGGCCAGCACCCTGGCGTCACTCCTGAGTTTGGCGAGATTGCCGTGGTCTACAACATTGATCCTGCTTGCGTCTGCCATGACCATGTTCAGCTCATAACTGTAGTAGGAGCTCTTGTTCCCGGTGCAGTATTCGGAAATGATCTGCAGCGCATGAATATCCCCCAGCCGCACACAGGTTTTCAACTCGCTGATGTTGCCGGCCTCACCCGGCGATCGGCGACCTTTCCAGAAAAATCCCCTGGTCGCGTCAAACACGATCGGGCTGGTGAACCAATAGAGCATGCCGCCGCCCAGTCCTGCAAAAACCGCCCCCATCAGCACCGGTATCAGCAGGCCTGCAGACCACATCCCGGATGACACTTGTGAAGCAGGCACGATGCACATCACCGCCAGACCAGCCATGAGGAAGATGCCACCAAACAGTTTCGCTCCAAGTGTTGCACGAAACTCGATCCTGTTTGCTTCGACCCTGGTCAGTTTGTGAGTCTGGAAGTTGGTCCCACCGCCCTTGACCGGCGTCCAGGCAGTCTGGACAGCAACGGGATCGCCAAAACGTGATGGATCAAAGACCGCCCGAACGGGCATCAGGCTCTTCAGTTTTGCAACCAGCTTATCAAGCATGGCGCTTCCGTCCGCAAGTATCAGGGTTTCTTGAATCGCATGAGCTGATCAGCATCGAATTCCCACTCAGGCGTCCGAAGTTTTCCGTCTTCCAACCTGTACCATGGGCCCAGGCCGCCTTCGACCGGGTTTACGAGTATGTGAATGTCCTGGGCAGGCATGTAACTCTGGGCAATCATGAAGACTCGCGAACCTTCTTCGCTGCGTTCCGCCATGTCCACAACAATCACGGCATGACCGGGTGGTCCACCGCGTATGAACACATCTCCTATCTGCATCTGCCGCACGTCCTTTACGGGCACGAGCTCACGACCCAACGACGCGGTGCCTGCATACCTGAATACGCTGTCCAGATACGACCTGAACGACGCATGGCTCGAATCTTTCCCGGCCCCCCTGGCCCACCTGACCGTATCACCCCTCACTACCGGCCGGAATCCCATCCGCCATCGCTCATACGGAGCTGGCGTGCCGCTCGTAAACTGAAACTCTATCTCGCTGTACCTTGCGACCGAAAAGAGGTATTCCGCCTTGAAACGTATGATCGCGCCGGCACTCTGCTGGAGGTCGCGGGGCCCCGTATCGATATCCATAACAGCGGCGTGAAACGCCTGGTTGGGTTTCTCCCTGCCGTTGTAAAGCATCACTCTCGCACCGGCCTGCTTCAGTGGCAGACCGCGCAACCAGTCGGCAAAGCTCCCTGGCTCCAGACTCGTCCTGGTAAAGCCACGCGGCGGGGCTATCGAGCCGGCGATGCTTCGCACAACGGTCCTGCCATCCATCCACGGATAGGAGTTCGTATCTGCATGCAAAGTGGCAGTCCATGCCGCCATCAATGGCATGATCAGCAGTCTCGCAGTCATGAAACGTCGCTTCATTCCCACCTCACGCTGGATGTCAATTCTCAGCCGAAGGAGAAACCACATGTGTCGGCCGTTATTAGTTCCGGCTTGGTTCTGGGATACTTCCTGCATACCGGTGGGCGCACACCATAGATGCCGCAGCAGGATTCGCCGGCTTCATTATAGCGCAGGAACGGACACGGTGCAGGCAGCTTGCAGCACATGCCGCACCGCTTGCATGATCCCTTGCGACTCCCGGACACAGGCATCATTGACGTGCACGTTCTTACAGCCTTTGCCGACCACGTGTTCTTCTGAACAATACTCATTTTGCCTTGCCCCTTCAGATTCCGCCCCAAAGACACAGCCGCCCGCCTGTCTTGTGGACAACAACGGCACAAACGCCGTCGTCATCCTTCAGCGAATCATAATTGCCGCCCAGTGTCTCGAATCTCCTGTCTGCTCATAGTCCAACATCCCGGAATGTTTTGCAAGTGAAGAAGCCCATCTTGAACATGGAGACTTGATATTCCTGCCGGGAAGAGTAGATTCCGGCCGAAAACATCTGACCAATATGAAAACTACCGCAAAACAGTTCGTATGCGTCACAACGACCGTGGACAGCGTGCCAAAGGCAAGGAAGCTGGCCGGGGCTATCGTTGGCTCCAGGCTGGCCGCCTGCGTTCAATACATGCCAATCCGCAGCATATACCGCTGGAACGGACGTGTGGAGTCGGCCGCGGAACAGCTCCTTGTCGCTAAGACAAGGGCATCTGCGGCAAACCGACTCGTTGCGTATATAAGAAAGAATCACTCGTACGAACTACCGGAAATTACTATTGTGCCCATAAAAGGTGGCCTGGCCGGATACCTTGCCTGGATAGATGCTGAGACAAGGGAAACCGGCAGGACGTGCGCAAATAGTCCCTGCGGATGCGAACATGGCTGAGAACAATACAGCAAAATCCAGTGTCGGCCAGGCAAAGACCATGACAGAACGCATAGATCTGCCACCTGGCGGCCTTGTTCTGGAATGCGGCCAATCCCTGCCTGAACTGCAGATAGCATACGAGACGTACGGCACGCTCTCGCAGAAGAAAGACAACGTCGTGTTCCTGTGCCACGCACTTTCAGGCAACGCCCATGTGGCTGGCTATCATGAGCCTGCCGATGAAACCTCCCCTTGGTGGGACAACATGGTCGGCCCCGGCAAGGGCATCGACACAAGGTTCTACCACGTAGTCTGCGCCAATATCATCGGCGGATGCAAGGGCACTACCGGCCCGTCATCCATCAATCCTGCCACGGGCACACCGTACGGATCGGCTTTTCCTCCCATCACTATTGGAGACATGATCAACGGCCACAGGCTCCTGCTCAAGAAACTCGGCATCGAGCGTCTTGCCGCTGTCGTAGGCGGGTCCATGGGCGGCATGCAGGCCCTGGAATGGGTCATCCGCTATCCCGACATGATCGACAACTGCATCTGCATTGCGTCGGCCGCGGGGTTGTCAGCACAAGCGCTGGCTTTTGACATAATCGGGAGAAAGGCCATCGTATCGGACC
>JBAXKQ010000126.1:0-8954 GCA_037135275.1 bacterium | reverse complement strand
TCCAGCCTCATACTATCGCTTTCCTTCGGTAACATCTAATGTGGCGCAATTCGTCACGTCCAAAGTGATTGACAAACCGTTGGGAAGTTTCATACACTGCTGGTGTATTAGATGAGGTCCAGCCGGTTGAAGGGGGTTGGAGAGTTCTCTGGTTTCAGTGGGGAGGGGATCATGAGAAGGTCAGATTCGCCAAAATATGTGATTGTGTTTACAGCAGCGTTTATGCTCGCGGGGCTGTGTGATGCTGTTCTGCCTGATACTCCATCCAGATGGGACACCGGCACAGAGGACTGGAGTGTGGTGGACAACTGGTTTCTGCCATACGCTGCGGACAATCTCGATTCCAGCCTGCGAATATCTTTTGCCAACTGTTCCGGGGACACCCCCAGTATCCCGGCCGGAATAGTAATAGCCAAAGCAGACGCGACCACCTCGCTCGGACGATATGTTGGAGACTACAAGGCGGCTGACGTATCGCACGTTTCTTTCCGGCTGTTCTGCACCGCAGCACTCCCGGAAAAAGCCCAACTCCTCTTCCATAGTTCGCTTTCCGGCAACTACTGGTGCTTTCAGCTTCCGGCAGCAACTCTTGGTGAATGGGTCTGGTTCGATGTACCTCTCGAATATGCGGCAGGCTGGACCATGGGGCCCAGCGAGGCCGCCTTCAACAGCGATATCGAAAGCGTGGATTGGATCGGCGTGCGTATATTCAGGAACCAGACCGAGGAACAGGCATACCTGATCGATGATTTCGTCGTTGCTTCGTCTAGGTACGATGCAGATGGCGACGGCATGGGTGATCTCGCCGAGACGCGTGTCGGGACAGATCCGCACGACGCGTCGTCCGTCTTCAAGCTCTCGATGATGAGCTCTGCAAGTGGAATCACCATCGCCTGGCCTTCGCAACCTGGTTTCTCCTACGATGTGTGGCGGACGACCGATTTGAGTGCGGGCTTCCTGCCGCCGGCGCTTGCAGCTGATGTGCCTGCCTCGCTCAGTGAGCCATTCACAACGTATGTTGATACGACAGCTCTGGAAAACGGGCCGTATTTCTATCGCGTAACTCCGAGGTAATGCTAATATAAAAAAAACACTATCACTTCACTCACATATTGCGGTATCGGTGGCTGCTCTTGCAATGGTCTGTGTAATGGCAGCGTCGTCCACCCGGGCAACACCCGTGGTCGGCAGCATAACAAACTGGAACACGGGCGGCCTCGCCGGATGGAGCAATTCTGCTCCCCTGGGCACCGCGATGATGACCCTCACGAACCTCAACGAAGGCGGCGGCCAAGCCAATTTCCTTCGTATGGCGTTCCCCGCCATTCCCATGTCAATTACCAACGACATGATGTACAGCAGTTTGGACGCCTACACCGGCGACCTCACCGGCATGGGAATAAGATTCGATTTCAGGTCATTCAACTACATCGGCTCCACGACGCTACGCTTCAAGGCATTGGACGGCGACATCTGGGATTGGTCATTTGACAGCGCGTCTGAGAATCTCTGGGAAACGTTCGATACGTCTTTCCTGCTGTCTGAAGGGTGGGACAGGTTTGGAGACGTTGAGAGTGATGCGTTGCTCCTGGCGGATCTGAGTACGATCACCGCAATAGGAATATATGTGCAGACTGGTCTGGGTGCTATGGATACACAGTTCTACGACCTTGACGACTGGGAATACTGGGAGACCGGCAACGAGATTCCAGAGCCAGGTGCTGTGTGCATGCTTTGCGGCCTTCTGCTTTCTTTCGCGCTGGTCCAGAGGAAGAGGCTGCGGGAACTCTATCTCCAGCGTGCAGCCTAGCCCCTCAGAACACGCATCATTCTTCCGCGTCGTCTGCTTCATGCTCGGCATGACACTCTGCCTGCTTGCCCAGCAGGGGTGTGGCACAAGCGAAGAAACAACCCAGGAGCGACCGACTGCATCTCTCGTCTCGGCAAAGGAGGCCGTAGCATTGATCGCATCACGAGGGAATGACCCGAGTTTCGCTATCCTCGATGTGCGCACACCTGACGAGTTTGGGACTGAACACCTCCGCAATGCTGCCAATATCGACTTCAACTCACCGCACTTTGCGGAGCAACTCGGCGCACTGGATACTGAAAAGGCTTACCTGGTCTACTGTGGCTCCGGCGTCCGGAGCGCGCAGGCTGCCGCCGTAATGGCAGGGCATGGATTCACGGAGATCTATGACCTGAAGGGCGGCCTGACGTCGCTAAAGGAACTGGATGAATCAGGGGGGTTGCTGGTCACCTGCGGATGCAACTAACCCCCACGGAGCCCAAACAGCGCTTCACGCCGGCTTTGTCTTGGGCAAACCGAAAGGTTTGTCACCTGGCTTCCATTTCCCGCGCTGGCGCATGATGTCGATGCGCTCAAAACGCTTCAGAGTGTTTCGCTGGGTAACAATCTTGGTCGCCGATTTCAAACTGCGATGCTGGCTCATTCCTTGTTTCTCCGGTTTACAGGCCGGCGGTCAGCTGGTTCTACCATGCAGACCTCGCGGCGGTGATAAGGGGCAGAGTTTTGTGCAGAGCCGCACAAATGTCAATGGCAAAGTGGTTGCATGTGCATGGCTGGCACTGTACTGTTGACGAAAAGGCAGTATTGCAGAAGGGAATAGTAATGACAAATCTGGCGCTGACGCGGCCGCTTGCCGTACTTGATATCGAGGCAACCGGTCTTAACGCAAGGGCTGACAGGATAGTCGAAATATGCGTGGTAAAGATGTCACCCGGAGGCGGCCAGGAGGTTCATACGTTCCGCGTCAATCCCGAGGTTCCCATTCCTGCCGAGGCCTCGGCTGTGCATGGAATCACCAATGTCGATGTGGTCGACTGTCCGACATTTGAGACGATTGCCCCACAGCTCAATGCCCTTCTGGCCGATTGCGACCTCAGCGGCTACAATGCCATCAACTTCGACATCCCGATGCTGGCTGAGGAGTTCCTGCGCGCAAGAATACGATTCAACCTGGACGGCCGTCGCATTGTGGATGCGCAGCGCATCTTCCACAAGAAGGAACCGCGCGACTTGCTTGCGGCCCTGATGTTCTTCTGCGGAGAAAAACTGCAGGGCGCGCACGGCGCTGAGGCTGACGCTCTTGCAACGGCAAAGGTTCTCGACGCCCAGCTCGCCAGATATACTGACCTCCCACGCACAGTCGAGGCGCTCGACGAGTTCTGCAACCCGAGGGACCCGGCATGGGCGGACAGGAGCGGCAGGCTGAAGTGGGTCGGTAATGAGGTAGTCATCAACTTCGGTCAGAAGAAGGGTATGCCTCTCACCGCACTGGCAAAGAGTGACGCTAAGTACCTCAAGTGGATCCTGCGGGGCGATTTCCCCAGAGACACCCAGGAGATTGTGCAGAGAGTCCTGGACACTGGCACCATCCCTCCCCGCAGCGCCGGGCAGTGAACGCCTGATATACGTCCAGCCTGCGGACTTCCGGGGCACCTGTCCGTGGTGCGACATCTCCTGGACTGGAGCAACGGGAAGATGTGCCGGGCGCAGCATAGGCAAGAAAAGAGGGAGGAACCGACGATGAAGGCAAGTGGTCGCCTCGTTGCGGCGCTTTTTCTGTCCCTGACAACAATCAGCCAGATCTCCCTTGCGGATCCTCATAGAATTGGAATCGGCATTCAATACTTGGGAGACACCAAGAGCATCGATACAGACTTCAAACCGGATGGACTATCCTACCTTGCATCATACCAGTTCGTGTCATCGGACCTCTTCCGCCTGGAAGCAGATATCGAAATCCTCCCGCCAGGCCTGACCGATGGTAACATAGTGTACATTCCACAAGTCTACGCCATCCTTGGAGACACGCTCTACGCGGGACTGGGAGTGGGGATGGTCTACGACAGTGATGAGCTTACCGGCAATACAAGTGGAAACACCGGTATTCAGGCAGGCAATCAGGAGGTTGCCGAGTTCAAGGACGGCCAACACTACAACATCCGGATCGGTCTCGATGTGCCTTTCAGCTCGATTCACATCGACATCAATGCCAACTACAGATTCACAAAGTTCGATGAACTGAGCGACTTCGACGGTGACCGGATACAGGTCGGCCTCCTTGGCAGATACGAATTCTAGCATATCCTGGGATTCTCATGGCCACAGGCCGCCCGCACCTCAGCGTGTCAATGTCGTGTCTTTGCTGACCAACCTGTCCACGAGGCGCACGACAACTTTTCCGACAAGCTCAAGGCTTTCTGCGCTCAACTTGTCGATTGTGTCTTCCTCTGTGTGCCAGTAGTCGTTCAGTCCGGGCCCCGACCCGTAGGAGAAATCTATGATGTCCACTGCTGGCATGCCAGCATCCAGAAATGGCACGTGGTCGTCGACGACCCCGCCCCTGCCCAGCCTGAATGCCTGCCGCACGCCGTCAGCATGCGCCGCCTCAAGAACCTCTGAACAAAGCGCCCTGGTACTGTTGCCTGCAAGGCTGATATTCAGTTCCTTGTCGCCAATCATGTCCAGGACGATGACTCCC
This sequence comes from bacterium, assembly GCA_037135275.1. Classification (GTDB taxonomy): domain Bacteria; phylum Verrucomicrobiota; class Kiritimatiellia; order SPBP01; family SPBP01; genus JBAXKQ01. The sequence goes on along the minus strand of JBAXKQ010000126.1, from coordinate 4,446 downwards.
TTCACCCTCCCGCGCACTCCATCCCTGACCAGATTGCCGGCCAGCCGCCGGCTGCCGTGAAGCCCGTCGTTTTTGCTGTACGCGACACTACATTCCTCACCATCAAAGAAGGCAAATATGATCTCAGCCCCCTGGACGGGGCGCTTCGCGAACGCGGAAGCGAGCTCAAGCAGAAGACCGGTGCTTGACCCTGAATCATTTGCCCCCTTGAATCTCGGGCCTAGTCCAGACTTTGTGTCATAGTGAGAGCCAAGCACGATAAGCCTGTCGCCACCCGCCACGACCCGGCCTATGACATTACGAAACACCCTGGGGCCATCAGGAGAATCATCGGTGAATTCGTCGATTTCCACATTCAAGCCCATCCGCCGCATTTCGTCACGGATGTGAACAGCCGCATTTTCTGCCCCGGCTGTGCCTGAGTTACGTTGCCCTATGGCAAGGAAGTTCCGGACTCTTTCAATGGCGGACCGGCCATCAACAAGGGCATAGGCTGCGGGAATATTGGGGGGAAACGCCAGTTGCTCCCTGACTGGCTCGGTGCGACTGCATCCACTCATGGCTGCGACAAGAAGGCACGCCAGCATGGATGTCCAATCAGGGATCTCTGCCCTTGTCATCGCGCGCTCTGGTCCGAAACCCCAAGCACTTCAAGAATGCGGTTCAGGTCTTCGACCGAGAAATAGTCGATCTCGATGTTGCCTTTCACCTTCTTGCCATTGGCGAGCGTGCGGCATGAGGAGAGTCGGACAGCCGTTCCAAGGTGCCGCCGCAGGAGATCGGTGATACCAACCGCGTGAACGGCCTGGATATCCTCAGTCGACGCGCGGCGCCGGCGAGGGGTCCGCTTGCTCCGTGCAACAAGCACCTCGAGCTGGCGCACCGACAAACCTTCCTTGATAACTTGGCGCGCCAGGAGACTCTGCTCCTCGGCAATCCCAAGTCCCAGCAGCACTTTTGCGTGGCCAGCCTGAATCCTGTTCTGTCTTATGAAATCCTGAACTTCGCCGGGGAGATCAAGCAGCCGCGTCGAATTGGCGATCGTTGCCCTGGCCTTTCCTATGCGATCGGCAACCTGCTCCTGCGTCAAGCCGAACTTATCCATGCATTTCTTGAAGCCCTCGGCCTGCTCCATCGGATTCAGATCCTCCCTGAAGAGGTTCTCGATGAGCGCAATCTCCGTGGCCTCCTGGTCCGTGGCTTCCCTGACTATCGCCGGGATTACCCCCAGTTGCGCCTCCTTGGCGGCACGCCAGCGTCTCTCACCAGCCATCAGTTCATACTGGTCCCCCACCTTCCGGACAAGCACAGGCTGTATGACACCCTTTGCCTTGATGGATCTTACGAGGTCATCCATTCCCTCCTGCGCAAAATCCTTCCTCGGCTGAAACGGGCTGCGAATAATCTTGCCGACCGGAATCTGCTGCGCGCCGGCACTCTTCATCTCCCCGTCGCCATTCCCGGCAGGTTTGTCCGTCATCAGGGCATCCAGACCGCGCCCCAGTCGATGCGTCTTGCTCATGCTGCACTCCTTCGATTTGGTTCTGCTGTTGGTCAATTATCATGCACGGGCGGTCCATGGTTGCCATGCACTGCATCACTTCACGGCGAAGTATCAATACTGGCGGTCACTCCGGCACCGTCTTCGACAGCAAGACGATGTCCCACCAGTTCGCCTTCAAGAATCCCCCCGGCACGAATCGCTACAAGCCCGCTCGCACTCAGCCAACCGGTCAACCATCCCTGCCGCAAGGCAACACGCGGCGTCATCACGGGTACTGCCCTGGCCTGCCGGGCCCGGCGGTCTCCGGCATACCGAAGAGCAGATTCATGTTCTGGAGGGCGGAACCCGCCTGCCCTTTCACCAGGTTGTCTATGTAGGAAACCACCCTGAGCTTCCTTGTGCGCATATCGGCATCCACAACCAGATTGCAGTAGTTGGTCCCGCGAACATGAACGGAGGCCACCGCCGCATCCCTCGGATAAATCCTCACAAACTTGTTATTCTTGTGAAATTCGCGGTAAGCATTCTGGACGTCCGCCTCTGACACACCCTCGCGGAGCTCCCCGTAAAGGGTGGACATGATTCCCCTGCATATCGGAAATACGTGCGATGTGAAGGTGACTGCCACCTGCGATCCAGCAAGCAGGCTCAACTCACGCTCGACTTCGCACACGTGCTGGTGACCGGCAAGCTTGTATGCATTCATGCACTCGTACCGGGCGGGATAGTGGAATGCCTGGGACGGCTTCTTGCCCGCTCCGGACACCCCTGTCTTGCAGTCGCATATGATGCTGCCGGGATTCACGAGGCGGTTCTTCACGGCCGGCGAGAGACCCAGGATACAGCTCACCGCAAAGCAGCCGGGATTACCGACCACCCGCCTCTTGCCGTTGATATCGGCCCGGTGCAATTCCGGCAGTCCGTAGACGGCCTCGGGAAGCAGCGAAGGCGACATGTGGTCGGGACTGCGCCCTATGCGGCGGGCGTACTCGGCATAGCTCTCCTGGGAGTTGAATCTGAAATCGCCGCTGTAGTCTATGACCTTCGCACCACCCGCAAGCACTTCCGGCGCCAGTTTCATGCCGACACCGTCCGGTGTTGCCATGAACACCACGTCAGCAGGTTCCTTTGCCTCCGGCGATGCAGCGTCAACAATCGGCATGTCACAGAAGCCGCGGAGATGCGGATAGAGGGTGCTTATGGGGGTGCCAACGTCGGTCACGTCAACCAGGCACGCGATCTTGGCCTCACCATGACCAAGCAGCAACTCAATAATCCCGACTCCACCGTAACCACCTGCCCCAACTATCTTTGCCCTGATCATTTGCTCTCCTCTTCTGTTGCCACGCCATCCGCCGAGGCGGATCTCCACCAGTATTTTTCGAACCTGTCAACTCAATCAGCCGCTTGACTACGAGCAGTCACTCTAGCCTGCCGTGCCGCCCTGTCAAGATCGACCTTTGCACTGCGGGCTCTACTCAGGTAAGTCAGTATTCCCCTGGCAATTCCGTTTGCAACGGCATCCCGGTACCGGGGATCGTTCAACTTTGATTCCTCCCTCGAATTGGACAGGAATCCGCATTCCACAAGCACAGCCGGGCTGCCAATATCCCTCAACACCTCAAAACGTGCCCGCTTGACACCCCTATCCTGCGCCTCCGAGCAACTGAGAAGCCCTTTCTGTACGTAGTAACCAAGGAGCATGTTTGCCGGATCGTGCCCGTTGCCACTGTAGGCCCTGGGATCGGGACGCCTGGTGTTGGTGCCGGCGCACCCCTGGGATGTCATCACAAACGACTCAATGCCCGAGACAGACCTGTCGGCGGCACTGTTTGCGTGAATACTGACGAACACGTCCGCGCCCAGGCTCCCGGCCTTCCGGCATCGCTCCGCAAGCGAGAGGTATGTGTCTGTACTTCGCGTCATCCTCACTATCACCTGAGAGTCCTGCAGCTTCCTGGCCACCCTCTTCGCCACGTCGAGCACGACTCGTTTCTCCATGGTTCCGCGGGCTCCTGCAGTGCCCTGGTCTTTGCCGCCGTGTCCCGGATCAAGCACCACGGTCCGGCTGCCTTCTCCAGCCACGGCACTGTCAGGGCGCAGGAGAGGGTGCACCACATTCTTTAGGTCCTGGTCCATCAGCAGCCAACGGTTGTCTGACCTGGAAACCGCGCCATTCATCCAGACAATCACGCCATTGAAGGACATCTTGCGAGCATCCTCCTCAAACACCATCTTCGTGAAAGAGCTGCTCAATATGATATTCCGGCCGCTCGCGAAAGGAGGGGCAAGTCCGTAGGTAGCCGCAATCTTCCTCAGGTCACGGCTGTACTGGGACCAGGCACCCTGGCACACCGTGGTGCACAGCAGCATGGCCGCGAGGCCCGCAAAAAGAATGGAACTCTCCTTCAGGGTCGTAGTGAAACCGCTCAAATGGATCTCCTGCCTGGTAACTGTTCCCGGCTCATGGACTGATTCACAGCCGACAATAGTACATGGATCCTCTCCGTGCCAAGTGCGAATAGAGAATCCCTGCCACCCGCCAGCACCCACCCCCCCGGAGCGGCGCTGCGTCGGACGCGGCTCTGTCGTTCATTGGATAGTGCAAAAGCCCGGAGCGCCATGTAGTCTCTTTGACGTGAATGACGAATGCATCATGCTTGAGGCCCTGAAGATGGAGTGGCGCCTGGCCTGGTGGTGTCTGCCTGAGGAATACCGGCGCCGGATGCGTGTGCCGGGTTTTGAGGTCAGGGAAATGGAAAGCCGCTGGGGCGCATGGTACGGCGATCGCAGGCTGCTGGTCCTGAACAGCCGTCTCATGACAGCCGCCACATGGCCCTGCATCCGCGAAGTCCTGCGCCACGAGATGGCCCACCAGCTGTCCGATGAGGTCCTGCATTCCGGACAGGAATCACACGGCGATCAGTTCCGGGATGCCTGCC
>JBAXKQ010000125.1:0-8986 GCA_037135275.1 bacterium | reverse complement strand
ATGGCCTACTCCTCCCTTGGCCATGTGACAACCTATTTCAGGACGCGACCTCCACATTCCACATTCCACGTTCCACCTTCTACTTTCTACAATCTTCACCCTCCGAGATAAGCCTCCCGCACCCGCCGGTCGACGAGCAGTTCGGAGCCAGTTCCCTCCAGCGTGATCACGCCGGCTTCAAGCACGCAGGCGCGGGTTGCCATGCGCAGCGCCATGCGCGCATTCTGCTCCACCAGAAGTATGGTAACCCCCTGCCGGTTGATCTCGCGCAGGATACTAAAGATCTCCCGCACCAGCACCGGCGAAAGGCCCATGGATGGCTCATCGAGCAGTAACAGCCGGGCGCGGGTCATCAGCGCGCGGCCCACCGCCAGCATCTGCTGCTCGCCGCCCGAGAGCGTACCGGCCTCCTGGTCAATCCGCTCCGCAAGCCGCGGGAAGAGCCCGAACACACGGTCGCGATCCTCCCGCATACCCTTCCGGTCCCTCCTCTGCCACGTCGCCAGGGCAAGGTTCTCCCGCACGGTGAGGTTGCCGAAGATCCCGCGCCCTTCCGGAACATGCGCAACCCCGGCCGCCACCACGCGGTCGGGAGTCATCCGCCCCAGCACCCGCCCGTCAAACTCGACCACCCCCTTGCAGGCAATCATGCCCGAGATCGCCCGCAGCACCGTGGATTTTCCCGCGCCATTGCCGCCGATGAGGGTGAGGATCTCGCCGGGCCGGATCGCGAACGAGACGCCCCTGACGGCACGGGTGCCGCCATAGCTCACTTCAAGGTCCCGCACAGAGAGGAGGAACGTGTCGCCGCTCATTCGCCCTCCTCCGCCGGACCAAGGTAGGCCTCAAGCACGCGCTGGTTGTTCCGGATCTCATCCGGCGTCCCCTGCGCGATCGTCGCCCCGAAATCCAGCACCTGGATGCGCTCGCATATGCCCATGACCAGCCGCATCTGGTGCTCGATCAGCAGCACGGTCAACCGGTATTCCCTGCGGACCCACGATATGAATTCCATCATCCGGCCGACTTCGTTGGGATTCATCCCGGCCGCCGGCTCATCGAGCAGCAGCAGCCGCGGCTCCGTCGCCAGCGCGCGCGCGATCTCCAGCCTGCGTTGCTGGCCGTATGGCAGCGACGAGGCCCGCTCGGCGGCATACTCCGCCAGGCCAAACGCCTCCAGCAGCTCGCGCGAGTGCCCAACGACGCGATCCTCGGCCCCGTGGTAACGGCCGGTCCGGAAGAGCGCCTCCATGAGCGAGTAGCGCATCTTCACGTAATGCGCGACACGCACATTGTCGAGCACCGTCAGGTCCTTGAACAGGCGAATGCCCTGGAATGTGCGCGCTATGCCGCAAGCGGCGATCCGGTTCGACCGCCTGCCGACCAGCTCGACGCCGTCAAAGCGGATACTCCCGCGCGTTGCGCGGTAGACACCGGTGATCAGGTTGAACACGGTGCTCTTGCCCGCGCCGTTGGGGCCGATCAGGCCGACCAGTTCCCCCGGTTCGAGGACAATGCTCCAGTCGTCAACGGCGCGCAGGCCGCCGAACATGTGCGTCACACCACGCGCCTCAAGCCGGCCGCTCATGGTTCACCTCCGCGGCCCGGCTTGCGCCGCTCCTGGATATCGCGCAGCGGCACGAATATGGGCAGCTCCCTCAACCCCATGATCCCGCGCGGCCGGAACAGCATGACGAGGATCAACAGAAGCGGCAGGATCATCATGCGCCAGACATCAAGGTGGCTGAAAACACGGTCCGACAGCCACTGGAAGGCGGGATCCGGCAGCCAGGAGAACGCCTGGTTGAACGTGCCGGGCCTGAGCACCTCCATGAGGACCTGGTAAAGCGTTGCGCCGAGGATGGAGCCGCCGAGCGAGGCGATTCCGCCGAGATAGACCATGAGGATGATGTCCGTTGACTTCAGTATATCGAACGACCTCGGACTGATGAACTGCAGGTAGTGCGCGTAGAGTCCGCCCGCTACCCCCGCGAAGAACGACGAGACGACAAACACCAGCACCTTCACGCGCCGCGTATCCACGCCCATTATGTCCGCCGCCAGCTCGTCCTCGCGGATGGCCAGGATCCCGCGCCCGTAGGTGGAATAGATGAAGTTCCGGAGCGTCCAGAGTGTGAGGACCATCCAGAAATAGACCCACGGCAGGGTTGTGAGCCGCTTCATGCCCACCAGCCCGCTGGCGCCCTCGAGGTAGGGAATGTTCTCGATCACGGACTTCACGATCATGAGGAACGCCAGCGTGACGATGGCCAGGTAGTCGCCGCGCGTGCGGAACGACGGGAACGCCACAAGCAGCCCGCACAGTCCGGCAGCCAGACCGCCGGCGAGGATGGCAACCGGGAAAAGCGCAGATGGCCCCGTGAGATGAAACACCTTCAACGTGAGCACAGACGACATGTACGCGCCGACCGCCATGAAGCCCGCATGCCCGACGGAGAACTCGCCCATGTAGCCGTTCACCAGGTTCAGGCTGCTGGCAAGGATGATGTTGATGCCGATGAACACCAGGATCATCTGGATGTACTTGTTCACCCAATTGCCATGCGGAATCGCCCACGACAGCGCCAGCCCGGCGGCCACAATCGCGAGGAGGAACATGCGGCGTGGCATCCGCCGGCCCAGCAGGTCCTGGATGGCGCGCATCATACCTTCTGCGGCCTCGCTTTCCCGAGGATCCCGTGCGGCCTCAGCACGAGCAGCGCCAGCAGCAGGGAGAAGGCGACGAAGTCACGGTAGGTCGAGGGCAGGAACGCCGCGACGAGGATCTCGACCCCGCCAAGGAGGAACGCCCCTATCATCGCGCCGCGTATGTTGCCTATGCCGCCCACGACCGCCGCGATGAACGCCTTCCACCCGACCATGACCCCCATGTACGGGTCAATGACGGGATACGCCAGCGCGTACATGCTGCCGGCCGCGCCGGCCAGCCCGGCGCCAAGGGCGAACGTGAACGTGATGATCAGGTTCACCGGCACGCCCATAAGCGGCACGATGGTCCGGTCCCACGATATCGCCCGCATCGCCATGCCCACGCGCGTGTGGTACACGACAATATCCAGCACAACCATGAGTCCCAGCGACAGCGATATCACCAGCACCTGCAGGAGCGAGAACGACACCCCGCCGAAGCTCCAGGTGGTATCGGGAAGCAGTTGCGGAATGCTGCGCGGGTACGGATTGACCGCAAGGATCGCGCTTTCCAGGAATATGCCGACGGCCAGCGCGGTGATGATGGCCGACACCCGCGGCGCCGAGCGCAGCGGCTTGTAGGCGATGCGCTCGATCGCGGCACCGAGCATGGCAGTGCCGATCATGGCAAACAGGAGCGCCGGCACGAACGGAAGGTGCAGCAGAACTGACGCCGTGAAGAACAGGAACGCGCCGACCATGAACACGTCGCCGTGGGCGAAGTTGATCATGGTCAGCACGCCGTACACCATGGTGTAGCCCAGCGCGATCAGCGCATAGATGCTCCCGAGCTGGAGTGCATTTAGCGCCTGCTGAAGCACATATCGTAAGTCTATCATGGCGTGTAACGGCCGACGGCTCCCGCGACCCCGGCGCTACGGCTTCGCGTTGGTGAAGTAGCGGAACTGCCCGTCACGGATCTGCAGGATGACCGCGCTCTTGACCGGGTCGCGCGAGTCATCGGCAAAGGTCATCTCACCCGTGACGCCGGGATATGCCGGCAACACCGCCAGCGCGTTGCGCACCGCCTCGCGGTCGGTCTTGCCCGCATTCTTCAGGGCGGTGAACAGGAGCCCGAAGGCATCGTAGGTCAGCGCGGCAACGTCGTCCGGGACAACGCCATAGGCCTTGCGGTAGGCCTCGATGAAGCGGGTGGCCGCGGGCGATGCGCTGTCAGCGGCATAGTGGGTGCTGAAATAGTACCCCTCAAGGTCCTTCCCGCCGAGCTTCAGCAGCTCCGAGCTGCCCCATGAGTCACTGCCGATGAACGGGGCCTTCAGCCCAAGCCTGTGTGCCTGCTGGACCTGCAGCGGCACCTCACTGTAGTAGTTCGGGAGGAAGACCACATCAGGCGAGGCGCTCTTGATCTTCGTGAGCTGGGCCGAGAAGTCCTTGTCGTTGGTCGTGTAAGTCTCGTATGCCACAACCTTGCCGCCCAGCTTCTCGTAGTTCGCGCGGAAGACCTCGGCCACGCCTTTGTTGTATTCCGATGCAACGTCATAGAGCACCGCGGCGGTCTTGGCCTTCATGGTGTCGAGCGCGAACCGCGCCACCACTCGCCCCTGGAACGGGTCTATGAAACAGGCGCGGAACACGTACTTCTTGGGCTTGCCGGTGCCGACGTCGAGCGTGGTCTTGGGATTGGTGGACCAGGGTGTGATGAGGACCGTCTCCGACGACTCCGCAATCTCGGCGGCAGGAATGGCATAACGGCTGGCGTTGGGTCCTATGATGGCCACAACCTCCTGCTGGGTAATCAGCTTCATGGCGGCGGAAGCCGACTGGTCGGCCTTGCCGGCGTTGTCCTCAAGGCAAAGCTCTATCTTCCTCTTCTTGCCGCCGACATCGAGGCCGCCTTCGTCGTTGATCTGCTTGACGGCGAGGACCGCGGCGTTCTTGCACGAAGCCCCGACAGCCGGCATATCACCGGTCATCTCGGCAATCACGCCTACCTTGATCCTCGGCTCGGCGGCCATGCACGCGGACGCCAGCACACAGGCAACGGCAACAGTCGAACATACGATCCGGCGAACCATGTTCTCTCCCCCTCTTCTTCTTGTGATATCAACGATGTCCGGGCGGGCAATGCGTTATCATTTCATCCGGCAAGCTTCCAGCAAAAAGGCAGGCGGCAGAGGTCACGAACCGCTGACGCCTGCGGTGCGGCCGGCCACACGCACGCCACAGTCCGGCTGAGTCAGGGCTTCTGCGACTTGTAAGGATGGCCGTTGGGCAGAAGGCTCGTCATGCCCCACTTGTTGGCAAGGTAGCCTTCGACCTTCTGGCGCTCCTCCTTCGTGAGCGCTTTCGAGAAGGCCAATACCTCGCCAAAGTCGGCCCATGCCCCCTCGCCGCCCTGGATCCTGCCGCCGATGACCAGCCCGTGCACCTGCCCTGCCGCGCCGCCGGTGTCCACCTGTCCCTGCGGCCAGTTATCACCCTGTGTGAAAGTCTTGCCGCCATTGACGGTGAAGTTGTCGGCCCCGTCGGCGAAGCTGGCAACCACGATATAGCCGCCGCCCGAATCCGTCGGAATCCCGCTGTTCAGCGCGCCGTGCCAATAGTGATTGCCCCAGTTGACGCTGTGCCACCCGCGGCTGGTGATGCCATAGGCCTTCTCGTTCACCGGACTGCCATAGTGCAGCAGGTGGCACAGCAGGCTCTGCTCAATCTGCTTGACGTTGGCGACCGCAATCACAAGCGTCCTCGGATTCTTGCCGGTGGCGGGAATGCAGTCGGTGAACAGCCACTGGCCGCCTTGCTCGAAATGCACCATGGGCATGGTGCCCTTCGCCTCCGCCACCTTGGCGTCCTTGTTGTACGTCGGGCGGTTGCCCTCGTTGGACTGGACGGCATTGAATCCGTTGGTGGTCTTATCCTTCCACTCCGAGACCTTGCCGCTCGTGACTTTCACCGTGCCGGCATCGCTGGCATCGAGCCAGAGCTTGAGGTCACCGACTGACTTGCCGAGTATCGCCTTCAGCCCGCGGCCGGCTTTGCCGCCGGTCGCCTGCTCAGCGCCAATAGCCGGAAAGACCTCCTTGACGTAGTCCTGGTCCTCCTTCGACAACTGCTTCAGCTTGATCGTCTTCCTGGTGCCGTCCTGCGTGGCCAGGACAACGGAATCACCCTTGGCGCTGATCAATCGCGCCTCCAGCTTGGCGCCCGATGTCGCGGTCCAGGTGCGCACCTCACGCCCCTCGCCTGAAACGCCGGCCTGCGCTACCGGCCCGGGTTCTCCCGCCGGCGGCTCAGCCCTGGCCACGAAAGCGAATAGCAGACAACCGACCCACACGACCACAGACGCCGCTATATTCTTCACGCCGCCCCCCCTTCCTGCCAACTCGTCAATCCGGCAATGGTGTCACAAGGGGTGAGCCTTGTTCAATCCCGAAAGAGGTAGCCGCAACCGGTGGTGGGATCACCTGTATGGCATTGGCATCACTGCAGCGGGGGGGGGCCGGAATCGCCGGCGCCCTGAACTGGGTGTCGAAGAACGCTTGACATCAGCGGCCAAGAAGCGCCAAATGCGCGGTTTTCAAACAAACCACGCGACAGGCCGGCGATCCGCCCTGATGGGTAATTCGCCGGAGGCACAGCCGCACAGCAGGAGCGAACATGACGGTAGAGCATAGAGTCGAAAAGAGAATTGACGACCGGAGAACTCTCAAGATCCAGATTGGCCAGGTGGCCGCAGAAACCTCACCCCGGCAGAGGATCCGCGTTGCCAACCTGTGGAACGAAGGCACACAGTCTAATCGCCCGTTCACAGTCCAGTGTTTCACAAGGGATATTTCGGCCGGCGGCCTCAGCTTCTCGGTTCACTTCCGACCCTCCGTCGGCACAGTCCTCAGCCTTTCCGTGATTTTCCACGCACCGAAGCGTGTTGCCAACAACCTCATCGGCAGGGTGGCGTGGGTCAAACAGATACCAAACAGCGCGCAGCATGTCGTTGGGGTGGACCTCAGGAGATCGGATTCCGACAGCCTTGACCGGTGGAAGGCACTTGTCGCCGAGCGGACCGCATGAGAATAGCCCGGCAGGCCTCCGGCAATCGTCGGCCCTGAATATGGCACCGTTCACGCCTGCTCACCCTGGCGCGCGTGACAGGCGGGCATACACCGCCCATCCGGCAAGGGTCACCGCCAGGGCGATTCCAAAGCCGGCGTAGTGGCTGCCGGTCATGTCGTATGCCCAGCCCTGCAGGGGCGCTCCTGTGATCCCCGCCAGCCCGTGTGCAACCAGGACCACCGGGTAGACGGATCCCAGCACCTTTGGTGTGAACACGTGGGATACCCGTGCAGGGAAGATCGCCAGCGAGCCGCCGTAAGCTAAACCGAAGAACATGGCTGCCGAGAGAAACAGGGCAGTCGAGCAACCTCCAAACGCCAGCCCGACAACCGACAGCGCCACCGCCGCCATGCACACACCCACCGTCCTCCCGCCGAGCTTGTCGTAGACAACACCCCAGGCCACCCGCCCCAGCCCGTTCCCCGCCGCCAGCACCATTATTGCGCCCGTGGCAACGACCTCAGGGACCCCGAACCACAAGCCTATCGGCTTGAGATTGCCTATGAGCGACAGGCCCGGGTACGTTGCTGCGAATATTCCCGCCGCCAAAGCCCAGAACTCGCGGTCGCGCAAGAGCGGCCCGTACCGGAACCTACGGCACTGCCGTGAAGTGGGTAAAGGATAGCCGAGAGGAAATCCCGAAAGTCGCAGCATCGAGTCCGAGCAACGCAGGTGTAGGAATCCCGGCGCCTCAACCACCACCCTCTGTCGCAACGCCCTCGGAGATTACTTTCGCCTGTCCGAAGTGTGGGCAAAGTCTCAAGGTTGATAGGTCTTGTTCTGGTCAGGCGGGGAGTTGTCCGAACTGTAATGGCGATATTCAGGTTCCGACTAATTAGATGTCGAGTCTGCGCCTCAATCATAATGTTTCGCCCCTCCGACCTAGAAAGTGGAAGATAATTCATCGGCGTGTTTCTTAGAAATACCCTGGTCCATGGTAGCGGAAATCTGATGAGCTGGCTGGCGAAACTGCCGTCTTCAGCAACTTTCGCCTGGACAAGTCTTCTCTTCTTGCCAGCCGCCTCTCGCTGGTAGCGAAAATGCAGAGCGACCTCCCTTTGACTTACCCTGTTAGCTGGCAACAGAACTCTACACGCACGTTCTTAACTGCGGTCCCCAGGGTTTGTGAGTCCGTTGGACACGCTGGACCTGTAAAGGCGGACTTCGTCCGCCTGGTTCCTCATTTCTAGCTTTCGCCGCTTGACGCTGGCCACTTCTGCGCAATTGCCCTGCGTGCCGCGTCCGCATCGTGCGGCGTTCCGGATCGGAGAACGTGCTTTTTGTTTGTATGGAGGTGCCATTGAGGTATCATCTTGCACATGGGAATCGCGATTACGACATTGGATAGAGACGTGCCGGTGGCCAAGCCTCATTCGCTTGATGGTTCCGGCTCCTTCCTGAGCGTTGTAGATTCGTTTCGATCTGCCGCTTCGCCGCATCTTGATACGGAGACGCGACAGCAACTCGGGCAGTTCTTGACCCCCTCACCGGTAGCTGAGTACATGGCATCTCTGTTCGCCAGGCGATACGAGGAACTCCGTGTGCTCGACGCTGGAGCAGGTGCCGGAATTCTTTCGGCAGCCCTTGTGCAGCGGCAGGCATTAGGCCATCCCAAACCACGCATGATCGCCGTCACGGCATACGAAATCGATGCAGAGCTGCTGCCCTATCTGCGCAGGACGTATGCGATCTGTGCCGATGCGTGCCGAGCCGCAGGAATTGAGTTTTCTGTCGATATTCGGCATGGGGATTTTATCGAGGAAGCGAGCCGCCTTGTCTGCAATGACCTGTTTTCTTCTGGCGCGCCAACGTACAACGCCGCAATCGTGAATCCGCCGTATGGAAAGATCGCCAGTGACTCACGAGCCCGGCTACTGCTCCGCTCGGTCGGCATTGAGACGGGGAACCTCTACACTGGCTTCGTGGCGTTGATCGTCAAACTGCTGGAAAGGAACGGGGAACTCGTTGCTATCACGCCCCGTAGTTTCTGCAACGGTCCGTACTTCCAGCCTTTCCGCGAGATGTTCCTGCAGGAAATGTCGCTCCGCCGCGTGCACGTTTACGAGTCGCGCACATCAGCATTTCGTGATGACGATGTCCTGCAGGAGAACGTCATCGTTCATGCGGTAAAGTCGGCCGTCCAACCGAATAGATTCCACAGGGACATACCTCCTGTCGCGTTCCTGCAACACCTTGGCAGCCAATC
>JBAXKQ010000124.1:0-8996 GCA_037135275.1 bacterium | reverse complement strand
CGCAACCTGGTTTCAAGGGAAATAGGAACGTCCCGCAAGGCCGGTCAGAGCACCGCGTCGCGCGAGGCCGAGATGCGGGAGGCCGGCGACATGGTGCGATCAATCGACACCCGGTTGTCGGACATCGAGGCCGGACTGGAACAGCGGATGCTCCTTGTTCCGAATATTCCACACCCCGATGTTCCAGAGAGCGGCGACAGGGTGGTCAGGGTTCTCGGGCAACCACGGCAGTTCAGCTTCCATCCGCTGGGCCATGTCGAGATCGGGGAGCGACTTGGCATATTGGACTTCCCAAGAGCCACACGCATGGCCGGGACGGGATTCCCGCTTTTCGTCGGGACGGGTGCCAGGCTGCAACGCGCACTTGTCCAGTTCATGCTCGATCTCCACACGAGCGGGCACGGCTACACTGAAATGGCGCCGCCGTTCCTGTGCAATGAGGCTGCCCTTACCGGCACAGGCCAGCTCCCGCGACTGGCCGGCGACATGTACCGCACAGTCGACGGGCTATATCTTGTGCCGACGGCCGAAGTGCCGGTCACCAATTACTACCGTGATGAGATCATAGCGCGGAAGCTGCCGGTGAGCTTCGCGTCGTACACACCGTGCTTCAGGCGCGAGGCCGGCGCGGCTGGTGGCGAGACGCGCGGCTTGCTGAGAGTCCACCAGTTCGACAAGGTTGAACTGGTCAAGTTCGTCGAGCCCGGGGAGTCGTACGGGGAGTTGGAGAAGCTCACTGAAGATGCGGAAGATGTGTTGAGGCGGCTCAACCTGCACTACAGGGTGGTTGAACTGTGTGCAGGAAATCTGAGCTTTGCGGCCTCGAAATGCTATGATATCGAGGTGTGGAGTGCAGCCGGAAACGGCTGGCTTGAAGTGTCGTCGTGCAGCAACTACGAGTCGTTCCAGGCCCGGCGGGCCGGCATCCGCTACCGGCGGGGCGACGGAAGGCCGGAGTTCGTACACACCTTGAACGGATCAGGGGTCGCCCTCGCAAGACTGGTGGTGGCGCTGCTCGAGAACAACCAGCAGGCCGACGGCTCCGTGACCCTGCCCGATGCGCTTGTCCCTTACATGGGGTGCGGGGAACTCAAGGCAGGGAACTGATGATTGGATACAGTATGCTGCTTCAGCTCAAGAGCACCATGGAATCGCACAGGCTCCTTCGCGGGGTGAAGTCGGTGTTGGTTGCCGTCTCCGGGGGCGCTGACTCCGTGGCTGTGCTCCACGCAATGGCCGGTCTTTCGCGTTCTCTCGGCATCACTGTTTCGGTTGCCCACCTCAATCACCGCATCAGGGGAAGGGCTGCGGATGCCGACGCTGAGTTTGTCCGCGCCACGGCGCGCAGACTCAAGCTGGTTTGCGTCACTGGCAGGGCTGATGTCCCGGGTGTCGCACGGAGGAAGGGGATATCTCTCGAGATGGCCGCACGCGAGGAGCGCTACAAGTTTCTCAGGAAGGCCGCGTCGAAGGTTGGTGCCGATTGTGTTGTCACCGCGCACACCGCGGATGACCAGGCAGAGACGATCCTGCTGAGGCTGATTCGCGGGACGGGCGTCACCGGGCTTGGGGGGATCCGCTATCGCGCCACAATCGGCGGCCTGGTTGTCATTCGCCCGATGCTTGATGTCCGGAAGTCCGATGCAATTGCCTATCTTCGCAGCATCAAGGCTGGATGGCGTGAGGATAAGTCGAACAGCGACATGGAGTTCCAGCGTAACAGGGTCAGGCACGAACTTATTCCACTCCTCGAGCGCACACTGAATCCGGCCATCCGGAGAGCTCTGATCCAGACGGGTTCAATCCTCAGGGACGAGGACGAGTGGGTGGAGTCACTTGCTGCGGCGATTCTGAGGAAGTGCACTGAGGGCCGGCCGGCTGGCCGGTTGTCGATATCGGCGCTAATGCGCCAGCCTCTGGCCGCGCGCAGGCGCGTGCTGCGACTCTGGCTGGCTGCCGGGGGCATGGAGCCTGAATGTATGTGTTTCGACGCGATCGGCCGGGTGGATGCCGTGGCGCGGTTGAAGCGGGGCAATAGCGCCACCTGTCTGCCGGGCGGCTGGCAGGCAGCCAGGATTGACGGCGATCTTGAGCTCAGGCGGGCATCCCGCAGCGCCGGGAAATCCGCCTTTCGCATGGCCGTGAAAGTGCCAGGCGAGACGATTCTGCCCGCGCTGGGTTTGAAGATAACGGTCGTAGTCAGGCCGGGGATTGTCCGGGACCGTCCGTCAGGGCCGGGACAGTTGCCGGCGCGCGCGTCGTTGAATCCCGATGCCATGAAGGGCAGGAGACTCTATGTCCGCTCGTGGCGGGCCGGCGACCGTTTGGAGCCGTTCGGGCTTCACGGATCAAAGAAGATCCAGGATGTTTTTGTCGACGCCAAGGTGCCGCGTGCCGCGCGCAGCACGATCCCGGTCTTTGAATGCGGCGGGCGGGTTGTCTGGCTGCCGGGCTACCGCATCGACCGCGGCTGGGCGGTCGAAGTGGAGTCGGGGCCGGCGGTGCAGGTGCTCGTCGAGGCGGAGTAACGTGGCATTGCGGGAATGGCCCGGCACCCGGAGCCCGTTGATTCACCCATTGCGAATTCCTGTCTTGCTTGCATTGGGCACCCCTTTTTGACACTTTCACGGCATGAAATCGCAGAACGATACGCCAATTTCGCGCATAATGCACAGGCGCGTGGTTACCGCTGATGTATCCACAACCGCCAAGGCCTGTGCAGAGCTCATCGCCCGCGAACACATAGGCTGCCTGATCATTCTCAGGAAGAAGCGCCCTGTCGGGATCGTGACGGAACGGAGTTTCGTCCACCTGATGAAGAAGGGCGCGGTGGATCCGGACACGATCAAAGCCGGTGACTTCATGTCGTCGCCGTTGATCAGCATCGACGCGGATGCCACGTTTTCCGCCGCAATGGAGGCTTTCAGCAGGGACGGAGTCAAGCGCTTGCCGGTCATGAAGGACGGGCATGTCGTTGGCCTCCTGTCGCTGAAGGGTGCGGTGGAGTTCTCACATCTGGCGCTTGCCAGTCTCGAGGAGCGGCACCACAAACTGCAGAAAAGGTCGGCGATCGATGTCCTGACCGGCGTCAGGAACAAGGCGGCAATCACAAGGGCCCTTGAAAAGGAGTACGAGCGGATAAGGCAGTATGGCGGACGGTCGTCCGTTCTATTGATGGACGTGGATCATTTCAAGCAGGTCAACGACCGGCACTCTCACATGGCCGGTGACGAAGTGCTTCGGCAGCTCGGCGCCGTGCTGACCAGGGAATGCCGGCAGATTGACACAGTCGGCCGGTTCGGCGGGGAAGAATTCCTGGTCGTGGCGCCAAACCGCAACAGGGACCAGGCCGTAAGGTTCGGCGAACGCCTCCGCAAGGCCATCATGTCGCAGAAGTTTCAGTACAAGGGGCGGAGGCTGCGACTGACGGTATCCCTTGGCGTGGCCTGCCTCTTTGAAGGCCGGGGGTACAAGTATGCCCTGGAATCAGCGGACAAGGCCCTCTACCACGCAAAGGCGATGGGCCGGAATCGTGTCGGGCTGTTTCGCGACGGACGTCTTTCGATAGAGACAGAAAGCGCCGGTTGACGGCTGTGGAGTGCTGGAGACGCGCATGATCCGGAAGCCGGCGACGCGCTTTGCGACGCGGACCGGTTGCGCGTTGATGATCGCCCACACCCGGGACAAAAACCACAAACCCGCTCTGATAGCGGTTGCATGTGCGTGGGAAACTGGGCTAATATGGCAAACCTGTTCCGCTTCCCGTGCATGAATAACTGAGGAGGATGTTTGAATGGCCAGTCCCGGTAAAGACGTTTCCAAGAGACCGAAGGTTCCACAAATCGGTGTGCCCGATCCGCTTTCGTTCCGTGGTGTGCTGATCTGGTTTCTGCTGTTCACCCTTGTCATAGCGGCTTTTCACTTCTGGAGCCAGCAGCAGAAGACCTACGAAGAAATCCCCATCTACCCGGATTTCGAGAACATGGTCACAAATGGGTCCATCAGGAAGTGTGAGATCCGGATTGACGGTGGCGGCAGGCAGACGCTGTTCTGCGAGGCCCAGTCGAACATCAAGGGGAAGCGATCCACCGGCGTGAAGATCAGCATGACCGAGAGTGACAAGATTCCCGAGTTTCTCCGGAAGCACGGAGTCAAGTATACCAACATCTACTCGAGCTCGATGATGACGGACGTCCTGATCGGGACGCTGCCTGTCATTCTCCTTTTCGTTGTGCTGTATTTTGTCTTCATTCGGCCGATGCGTTCGGCCGGCGGCGGTGTCATGGGTTTCGGACGCAGCCGCGCCAAGCTGCTCACGCGTGGCGACAACCGGATCACGTTTGAGAATGTGGCCGGCATCGACGAGGCAAAGGAGGAGGTCCAGGAGGTCATTGAGTTCCTGAAGGACGCCAAGAGATTCCAGAAACTGGGCGGGCGGATTCCCAAGGGTGTTCTGCTCATGGGACCGCCGGGTACAGGCAAGACGCTGCTGGCCAAGGCAATTGCCGGTGAGGCGAATGTGCCATTCTTCAGCATAAGCGGATCGGACTTTGTCGAGATGTTCGTGGGTGTCGGCGCATCGCGGGTGAGGGATATGTTCGAGCAGGGCAAGAAGAGCGCGCCTTGCCTCATTTTCATCGATGAAATTGACGCCGTGGGGCGGAGCAGGTTCACCGGCATCGGTGGCGGACACGATGAACGCGAACAGACCCTCAACGCCCTTCTTGTCGAGATGGACGGTTTTGAGTCGACGGCAGGAGTGATCATCATCGCCGCGACCAACAGGCCAGACGTCCTGGATCCGGCGTTGCTCAGGCCGGGCCGGTTTGACCGGACGATTGTGATCGACCTGCCCATGCTGGACGGCAGGGAGGCGATCCTGAAGATGCACGGCAAGAAGATCAAGATAGCGCCGAATGTGGATCTGCGGCGCATAGCGCGCGGGACACCGGGATTCTCCGGGGCAGACCTTGAGAACCTGTTGAACGAGGCCGCGCTGCTTGCTGCCAAGGCGGGCAAGGAAGCCGTCGAGACCAAGGATATGGAAGAGGCAAGGGACAAGGTTCGCTGGGGCCGCGAAAGGCGCAGCCGCGTCCTCGACGATTCCGACAAGAAGATCACTGCGCATCACGAGGTTGGGCACGCGCTGGTGGCGATGATGGTTGAGCAGAGCGAGCCGATCCACAAGATCACAATCATCCCGCGGGGAACAGCCTATCTTGGCGCCACGATGCAGCTTCCCGAGAAGGACCGGTTCATGGACGGCAAGATCAAGTTGCAGGGCATTCTCGCCACGCTCATGGGCGGTCGTGTTGCCGAGGATATGATATTCGGCGACATAACAACCGGGGCCAGGAGTGACCTCAAGGAGGCAACCCGGGTTGCCAGGCTCATGGTCTGCGATTGGGGCATGAGCGTTGATCTTGGGCCGCAGACCTTCGGCGAGCGCGAGGAGATCATGTTCCTCGGCCGGGAGGTGGCCCGCCACCAGGACTATAGCGAGGACACAGCAAAGAAGATTGATGTCGAGATCAACAATCTCCTGCGCGAGAGTTACGAGAGGGCAAAGAAGATTCTCGTCGAGAACCGTGAGAAGCTTGAGGATATGGCGCGGATTCTTATCGAGCGGGAAACCCTTGACGGGGTTGAGGTCGAGGAGATTGTGAAGTACGGGCACATCCTCACCGATGAAGAGCGCAAAGCCATGGAATTGCAGGACGGGTCGAAGAACAAGACGCCGGCAGCCGGAGATCAGCCCGGCCTGCTTCCCGGCCTCGGGACAAAATAGGAATGATAACCAATGCCGCTCAGCCTCCAGCCGGGCGCGCTATTGCCTGGCGTTGCGGGGATCGCTTGTTTGAATGCGGCTCGATTCCGCTGGTCATGGGCATTCTGAATGTAACCCCTGACTCCTTTTCAGACGGCAACCGCTACCTCGATACAGGCAAGGCTGTCGAGCGCGGGCTTGAAATGGCCGGAGAGGGTGCGGCCATCATCGACGTTGGTGGTGAGTCCACCAGGCCGGGGGCAATGGCTGTCAGCGCCGATGAGGAGAAACGCCGTGTAGTTCCTGTGATCGGCGAACTCTGCCGCCGCCTCAGCGGGGGGGGCGGGGCCGGTGCGGTTGTGTCCATTGATACGTCCAAGGCCGAGGTTGCGCGGGCTGCTGTAGATGCCGGGGCTGTTATCATAAACGATGTGTCGGCCCTGACCGGCGATCCCGCCATGGTTGATGTGGTGCGTGAGTCGCGGGCGGGGGTCATCCTTATGCACATGCAGGGCGATCCGCGGACCATGCAGGCGGACCCGTGGTACGAGGATGTGGCGGTCGAGGTTTCGCAACACCTTGTGGCGCGAATCAGCGACCTGGTGGGGAGGGGGATTGATCCGGGGCGTCTTGCGGTTGATCCCGGCATCGGTTTCGGCAAGAACCTGGAGCATAACCTTGAGTTGATCCGGAGCGTTGGCGCGCTCAGGTCGGCCGCGGGCAGGCCGGTGGTCATGGGCTTGTCGAGGAAGAGCTTCCTGGGCAAACTCACGGGAAGAGATGTCGATCAGCGCTTGATTCCGGGGATTGCCGCGCTATCATTCTGTGTGGCCATGGGGGCCGACGTGGTTCGAGTCCACGATGTCAGGGAATCTGTCGATGCGGTCAAGGTGGTGGCGGCTTTAATGGCGGGTAACGGAGACTAGGCACGTGGATTGGATTGTCACCAACTGGCGTTTCTGGCCGGCGGCGCTTTTTGAGATACTGATACTTGCGTTCATCTTCTACTACATATTCCGGTTTCTGCAGGGGACCAGGGGGGCGCAGGTTCTTACCGGCCTTGTTGTAGCGATCGTCATACTCTTCGGGCTCACGTACTTTTTCCACCTGGGTGTACTGCACTGGCTGCTGAGCGGGGTGTTTGTGTACCTCGCGATAGGGTTCATTGTCATCTTCCAGCCTGAGATCAGGCACGCGCTTGCAGAACTCGGCAGGTCACCGGGGTTCTCGGCGCCGGCGGTGAAACGAAGCGTCGTGGATCAGATCGTGCAGGCTGTTTCGTTCCTCGCCGAGCGAAGGATCGGCGCATTGATTGCAATTGAGCGTGAAACAGGCATGCGGCCGGTTCAGGAATCCGGGATAAGACTGGACAGCAGTATCGAGTGGGGCCTTCTGTCGAGCATCTTCTTTCCTCATGCGCCGTTGCATGACGGCGGGGTGATAATTAAGGGCGGCCGGATTGTGGCGGCCGGGTGCCTCTTCCCGCTCACCGAGAAGAGTGAAGTAGGCAGGATGCATGGCACCAGGCACAGGGCGGCAATAGGCCTGACAGAAGAAACCGATGCTGTCGTGGTCGTCGTTTCTGAGGAGTCGGGCACGGTCTCCGTGGCGGTGCGTGGGCGACTTAGCCAGGATGTCGAGATAGAGCGACTGCGTCGCTTCCTCTCGAAGATGCTCATCAGGGAGCAGTCCGGCGGAAAGGGGACTGTCGAGAGGATAAAGGAGCGGTTCGACGTTGCATTTGAGGCGGAGCCGCGGACGGACGGGCTCGAACGGGAGAATGACGATGTCGGCAGGTAACCTGGCATGGTTGAGGCGACTGCTGCTGAGGAATAAGCGTCTCAAGATGCTTTCACTGATCCTTGCCGTACTCGCGTGGTACGGGATACACGGCACGGTAGGCACCATGGATATCGGGCGCGGTGTTCCCGCGGTGGATACCGGGTCTGATGTTCGGAAGCTGGCAGGCTTGCCTGTTCTCGCAATTGTGAGGCCTGATCCTGCTGTTAACGTGGAGCTTGCCCCCGCGCGGGTGAGCGTGGTCCTCACAGGTACGAGTTCGGAGTTGCAGAAATTGACCAGAGCCGATATCAGGGTAATGGTTGATTGCGGGGGGGTGCGTTCATCCGCGAGCTACGATCTTCCTGTTGTGGTGAGTGTTCCCCAGTGGGCTGCCGTCGCGGCCGAGGCGCAGCCGGCCGCAGTGAGGGTGACCCTCACTCCTGCGAGGTGAATAGTATGTCGTGGAACAAGATGACTGCGGCTGCTTTGGCGTGTGCCGTGGCGGTGTTGTTCCAGGCGCCGGGTTTTGGGGGGCAGGACACACAGGAGCCCGGCGCTGCATCAACAGCCACGGTGGCCGCGCCCGGCGCGGCAGTGACGGAGAAGAAATGGCTCGATTCGGTTGAGAGGTACCGCAGGCTTCTCGCCGCGGATCCGGAGAGTATCAGGGCGGGTCTGGGGCTTGGAACAGCGCTGCTACAGTTGAAGCAATACAGTCAGGCGGCGGAGGTTCTCGGGCCGTTGCTGAAGAAGATGCCCGATAATGCGGTGCTGCAGAATAACATGGCATGGATCTACGCCGTGAGCCCTGATCCATCGGTGCGAAATCCCGCGGAGGCGGTCACCCTGGCCATGAAGGCGATAGTGTCGCTTTCGAATGATGCGGATGTATGGAATACCTTGGCGGAGGCGCACTTGGCAGCCGGCGATTTTGAGCTGGCCCGGCGGGCGTCACGGATTGGTATTGCGATTGCGCGGGAAACGTCACCGGAGAGGGTGTCTGAGTTCTGGGAAGTGTTGAGGCGATGTGACAAGGCGCTGGAAGTCAGCGCTCCCTCACCAAAGTGAAAGGCGAATCTTGATGAGCGCGGCAGCGAAAGAAGAAGTCAGGGTTGGACTACGTCAGACCTGGGGCGGCCTGTTGTTTGCAATGAGCCTCGTGGTTCTGCTCAGCCTGCTCACGTATGACTGGCGTGACGTGAGCATGTTTACGGCACCGCGCAATGAGTATGTGCGCAACTGCTTCGGCCTGGCGGGCGCCTGGCTGTCGTTCTGCCTTTTCATGGTTTTTGGTCTGTCAGCCTATCTCGTTCCGCTGTGGTGTTCGCTCTTTGGCTGCATGCTTGTGTTCAGGCCCGGGGAACGCGTCTGGCCCAGGCTGGTCTGGACATTGGTTTTCATGGTCTCGCTCATGGTCGTCATGGACCTGATGGTAACGAGCGAGGCG
>JBAXKQ010000123.1:0-9029 GCA_037135275.1 bacterium | reverse complement strand
GCCAACACTGATCAGCGAAGTATTCGGCTGTAATTCGGCGGTCGAGTACTACAGTTCAGGCCGCAGCCTGTTTGATGATTCCCAGCGGCCTGGCCTCATGGCGGCAAGCTATGTTAACTACGCGTACATAGTGAACGGCTTCGTCTACGCCCTGTATCCGGGCTATGTGAAGAAGCATGGCGTGGAAGATATCTGGAAGCCGGCGCCTGATCTGTCGCCGGCGGTAATGAAGTATTTCTTCGCCGAGCAGTCGCGCTTCCGCCGGTGAACAGGCCGGCCCTTTCGCATCCGCCTGGCAGTGTCACAACCAGGCCGGAAGCTCTCCAGGTGAGCAGCTGTCGAGCCGGCCCGACGTGAGCATGGCGTCGAGGGTTGCGAGGAGCTCACCTTTGTCGCGTGGGAATCGCGCCTCGAGCGGGACAATGTTGGATGAATGGTTCGCCCTGAAGACCGTGTTTGCAAGGTCGAGCCCGGCAACCATCCGGCGCAGCTCGCCGACGATCGCCCGTTCCGACAGCATTCTGAACCGTCCGGCCACGGTGTCATCGAAGAGCCGCGTCCCTGGAATCGGCACAACGCGCAGCATTGACAGCAGTCGTGGCTGCATGGCGTTCAACGCGGCGGCTGTCGCGTCCGCGTGCCGGTCCGATCGTCCTTCACCCGCGAGGCCGAGGAGTACCATCACAGACATCTTCAGTCCGCTGGACTGTGCCAGCGTCGCCGCCCTGGTCATGAGTCCGGCTGTTTCGCCCTTCAGGCTCTGCCGGAGCGTTTCCTCGTCACCGCTTTCCAAGCCCATGTAGAGGGTGTTGAGCTTCAGGGCGCGCAACTCCTCGAGCTCCGGTCCGGACTTTGATGCGATGCCCCTGCCGGTGGCGTAGAGGTTGACCCTGGCAAGCACCGGCAGGCAGGCCTTGAGCTCGAGAAGGATGGTCTTGAGTTCTGACGCAGGCTTCCGCATGACGTCACCGTCCGCCAGAAAGACGCGCTTGGCTTCGGGATGGTTGCGCGCCTCGAAGCGGATCATGGAGAGGATCTCCGCAATATCCAGGCGGCGATACGGGACATCCTTGTACATTCCGCAGAATGTGCAGCGGTTGTACGGGCAGCCCTGGTCGACCTGCAATATGAGGCTGTCCGCCTCGGCGGGCGGCCTGAAGAGTGGGTTGTTCATGAGGGGAGGGTAGAACGAACTGCGGAAAATGTGAAACCCGAATATCTGGCGGTCACCGCCAGACACCATCGACGGACACCAGTGCCGGCGCTTGACAATCGGAGCCAAACAGAGGAGCCTCCGCCGTGTCGCTTGTGACTGTGCTGGGCGGGATGCAGCTGGCACGAGTGAACCGAATCCCCGTCTGGAGCGCTCTATTGGTAGTGTAAGGCATATATGGAGAAGCCATGCTTATCGTAGAACCGCACATCCACATGTATTCGCGTACCACCGATGACTACCAGGCCATGTACCAGTCTGGCATAAGGGCTTGCGTCGAGCCGTCGTTCTGGATGGGGTCCAACCGCCGGTACAGCGGGACATTCTTTGACTATTTCCAGCTGATCCTTGAGTTTGAGACCATCCGGGCCAGCCGGTTCGGGATTGACCACTTTGCGGCAGTCTCCCTGAATCCGAAAGAGGCGGAGGATACCGGTCTTGCCGACGAGGTGATCGACGGCCTTGGCGCCTACCTTTCGCATCCGCGCTGCGTGGCCATCGGGGAGATCGGCTTTAACAACATGACCACGAACGAGGAGAGGGCATTCATCCGCCAGTTGGAGATAGCCGGGTGTGAAGACCGTCTCGTTATTGTGCACCTTCCGCACGTGAACAAGCTCAAGGGTGCTCAGCGCACCATAGAGATCATCAAGTCCATGAACCTCAATGTGGACAGGATCATCATAGACCACAACACCGAGGAAACGATTGCGCTGAGCCGTGACTCCGGATGCTACAGCGGCATGACGGTCTATCCGATCTCAAAGCTATCGCCTGAACGCGTCTCCAACATCATCCGGCAGTACGGTGGCGACCGCATGGTGGTGAACGGCTCCGCCGACTGGGGTGTGTCAGATCCGCTGAGCCTTGTGAAAGTTGCGGAGTGGATGAGGAAGGATGGGCACACGCCGGAGACGATCGGCAAGATAGTGTGCGGCAATGCGATGGCATTCTACCGCCAATGTCCGAACTGGAAGCCGGACTTGGAGATCAAGCCGCTTGATCCCCGGGAATTCCAGCGCTGATGAGTGCGCTGTCCACAGGGCTGGTGGCATGGCTGAGACTGTTGCGCCCGCCGAACCTTCCTACCGTTCCAGGTGATCCCATTGCCGGCCTCGTGCTGGCGCTTGGCGCCGGCGGGGCATGGGATATCCGCGCCCTGTGGGTTGTCATGGCGGCGCTGGCGATCTATGCCGGCGGCCTGATCCTGAACGATGTGGCGGACTACGGGATTGACCGTCGTGAACGGCCCGGCCGGCCACTTCCGAGCGGTGCGGTGGGCAGACCGCTGGCGTTGGCGGCAGGGCTGGCTCTGGGTGTAGCCGGGATTGCCCTCGCATCACTGGCCGGGCTGCCGGCTCTCGTTGCGGCCTGCATCCTCTCTGCGCTGGTTCTGATCTACGATTTCATTATGCCGCGCGGCAGCTTTGCCGGCATTATCGTCATGGGGCTTTGCCGGGCTATGAGCGTTGGCCTTGGTATCGCAGCCGCTGGTGACCTGTCATGGAACCGTGGAATGCCGTGGCTGGCCGCGGCCGGGACCGGCCTCTACATTGCCGCCGTATCGCTCATCGCCGCCGGCGAAATGGATGCCATGAGGGTGGGTAGGTTGCGGTGGCTGCCGCTTGCGGTACTGTTGGCGGTCATGGGGCTCATGGTTGTTTCCAGCGCCGGATTCTCATGGTCTGGGGCGCTCCTGGCTGCAATACCGGTCCTGGCAGCGTGGAATCTCGGCCGGAGACTGGGACCAGCACCGGCACCGGCTGCCGTGCCGCCGACGATTGGGGGCTATATCCGCGTGTTGGTGCTGATGCAGGCCGCCTATTGCGCGATGGCACCGTGGCCCGGTCCGGCGGCGCCGGTGATTCTGCTGTGCATGTGGCCGATTTCGGCGATAGTATCGAAAAGATTCTATGCGAGCTGAATCAGCAACACGAAGACGCCTTCTGGTTGTCCAGGCTGCTGCGCTGGGCTGGGATTTCCTCCGCAGCCGTGCCGGGAGCGAACTGGAAGGACTCACATTCTCGCCGATGGAAACCATCCTTCCGGCGTTGACGTGCCCTGTGCAGGCGTCCTTCCGGACAGGGAAGCATCCTGCGGGCCACGGCATGGTTGCCAACGGCCTGTTTGACAGGGCCCGCCGCCGCACCGCATTTTGGGAGCAGTCAGCCGGGCTCGTTGCCGGCGGGCGGATATGGGACAGGTTCCGCGCCAGGGGGCAGAGTGTTGCCATGTTGTTCTGGCAGCAGAGCCTCGGCGAGTCTGTTGACATGGTGCTGTCGCCGGCGCCCATCCACAAGCATCACGGCGGCATGATCCAGGACTGCTACTCGAAACCCGGCCCGCTGTACGGCGAGCTCGTCAGGCGGCTGGGAGCCCCATTCAACCTGCGGCACTACTGGGGCCCCATGGCGTCCGCCCGTTCATCATCATGGATAGCCCGGGCCACGTGTGAAGTCATGGCAGGCTGCCCCGAGCAACCGGACTTGTGCATGACCTATCTGCCTGTGCTGGACTATGATCTGCAGCGATACGGGCCTGATCATTCGCGCAGCTTGAAGGCGCTGAATGAGCTGGCTGGACAATTAGGAATGCTGCGTGATGCATGCGACCGGCACGGCTATGAGCTTCTCGTCTACGGCGACTATGCGATCGAGCGGTGCAGGGGCGGGGCAGTGTTCCCGAACCGGGCGCTGCGCCGGACCGGCTTCCTTCACACGCGCACAGTCGGGGGCAGGCTCTATCCTGATTTCTACGAGAGTCGTGCATTCGCCGTGGTCGACCATCAGGTCGCGCACGTATATGTCAGCAATACTGCTGATGTAGATCGGATCAGGGATGCGTTGCGGCAGATTGACGGTGTTGCGGCCGTTCTGGCCCCCAAAGATCTTGATGGTGGACGGCTGGCCAGCGCGAACAGCGGTGAACTGGTGGTGCTGGCCGCCCCCGGGCGCTGGCTGGCGTATCCGTGGTGGGATCGGTCCATCGAGGAGCCTGATTATGCGGGGCACGTGGACATTCACAGCAAGCCCGGGTATGATCCCTGCGAGTTGTTCTGGGGCTGGCCGCCAGGTTGTGTGAGCAGGGATGCGGATCGCATAAGCGGAACGCACGGACTGAACGGACCGGGGCGCGAGGCCTGCTGGGCGGCCACGTTTCTCAAAGCTGACCCGCTATCTTTGATTGAGCTGGCAGGAAAGACCGTGGAATGGATGGAGGCAATGGCTTGAAGAAGAGTGCCACAAAGAGTCGAGCCGGTGCGAACTGCTTCCTGCAGTCGTTTCGTGTTCCCTGCCAGTACCCAGTGTATTTCACGAGAGATCTCTTTGCGAAGTCAAATCCCATCCTGGCCGATGCTTTGGGAGAGTCGGATGAACCGGGGCCACGGCGAATGCTGGCATACGTCGACGACGGGCTGGCGAAGGTTGATCGTACGGTGTTGCCTGCCCTGCAAGCCTACTGCTCGGCACACGCGGATGTGTGCACTCTCGTCCGTCCGCCGGAGTTGGTGCCGGGCGGGGAGAGGACAAAGAACGGCTGGAACGTTGTGCGCAGCATCATGACGACCATAGGCAAGGCGCACCTTTGCCGGCACAGCTATATCCTCGCTGTCGGTGGCGGCAGTGTCCTCGATATGGTCGGGTTTGCCGCCTCGCTTGTTCACCGGGGGGTCAGGTTGATACGCGTGCCCACGACGGTGCTGGGACAGTGTGACGGCGGTGTCGGTGTAAAGAACGGCATGGATGAACATGGAATGAAGAATTTTGTGGGGACCTTTGCCCCGCCATTTGCCGTGCTGGTGGATTTCTCTTTTCTCCGTACACTTAAGCCAAAGTACTGGACTGGCGGCCTGGCCGAGGCATTCAAAGTAGCGATCATCAAGGATGCTCGCTTGTTTGGCTTCCTGTGCAGGAACGCTGACCGCCTCAGGCTTCGGGATGAGGCAGCCATCGAGCATGTTGTGAAGCGCGCGGCGATTCTACACATGAAGCATATCGGCGGCGGTGGTGATCCGTTTGAACTCGGAACTGCGCGGCCGTTGGATTTCGGCCATTGGGCAGCCCACAAACTGGAGGTGCTGTCGAACTACCGCCTTGGGCACGGCCAGGCTGTGGCGATCGGTATTGCGCTGGACTCAAGCTATGCCGCGTCGAGGGGGCTAATAACAGCGTCTCAAAGGGACAGGATTGTCCGGGCAATGAAAGAAACAGGGCTGCCGGTTTGGGATAGGATCCTGGGAGAGCGGGACAAAGACGGCAGGGCTGTGATCCTCGGGGGGCTCGAGGAATTCCGTGAACATCTCGGCGGGCGGCTGACAATTACGCTTCCGGAAGGAATCGGTCACAGAGTCGAGGTTCATGATGTGGATACAGCCGCGATGGCTGGATGCATGGCTTTCCTGCGGCAGGCAGCCGGTTGAGCGGTGACGAGACCGGGTCTGGCCCGGTTCACGCGGAGGCGTCACCGGCGAAGCAATGGCAATGGAACTTGACAGGATCATATGCACATTTCCGGATTTCACGGTGCACATCTCACCTACTGCCTGAATATTCATCCCGGCGAGACGTGGGAGGAGAACGTTGTTGCCATCCGCCAATACGCGGCAAAGGTCAGGGATCTGGTTGCACCCGGGGGAGCGTTCGGGCTCGGTCTCCGCCTGAGTCGGCGGGCCGTTGGGACGTTGGGGGACCCCGTCCACCTACAGGCATTCAAGCGGATGCTTGCTGACAACCGCATGTACGCGTTCACGATCAACGGGTTCCCGTTCGGGGCATTCCACGGGACGACAGTGAAGACCGATGTTTACAGGCCTGACTGGCGTCAGCCGGAGAGGCTGGACTATACATGCCGGCTGGCAGAAGTCCTGGCGGCCGTCCTGCCTGAGGGGATGGATGGCAGCATCAGCACGCTGCCGGTATCCTATCGTGAGTGGATGAAGGAGGAGTGTGACTACCAGGCGGCAGTCGAGCATCTTGCCGCGTGCGCTGCGCGGCTCCACGAGCTTCGCGACCGGACAGGCTGCGAGGTTCACCTTGGCCTGGAGCCCGAACCGGATTGCGCGCTGGAGACCACCGAGGATGTAGTCGATTTCTTCGAACGGCGCCTGCTGCCGGGTGGCGCGAAGTGGCTCGGCGACCATTGCGGCCTGCCTGCGCGTGAGACTGAGGGTGTTCTTCGACGTCATATCGGCGTTTGTTTTGACACCTGCCACATGAGTGTCCAGTTCGCGAGCCTGGAGCAGGGCATCACGGCCCTGGTGGGGAGGGGGATCCGGATTTCAAAAGTGCAGATCAGCGCCGCATTGAGGACCATGGTGGGGCCGGACAGCGCCGGGCGGCTCGAGGCTTTCGTGGATCCGGTCTACCTGCATCAGGTCAAGATGATGGATGCCGAGGGCCACAAGCAGAGTCATCCCGACATGACCCGCGAGCTTCTTGCCGCATGGAGATGTGCCCCTGCCGCCGGTGAGTGCAGGATACACTTCCATGTGCCTCTTTATGTGTCCGAATACGACGGAATAGAATCGACGGCGGCGGACATCAGTCCGTCTTTTCTCCTGTCGGCAGCGAAGGCCGGCGTGCGGCACTTTGAGATCGAGACCTACACATTCAACGTCCTGCCTCCCGCCCTGCGACGGCAGGCAGTGGAGCAGAGCATCGCAGGCGAATACGCCTGGGTTATTGAGCGGTTCCAGAAAAGCGCAGGTAAAGGCCGGCGGGGCCAGTAGGCTTGGGGCGCGCACCTGGCGGGTGCTGCAAGTATCTACCGTGCGCCTATGGAATTCAAACGAGCCCGAGGGGCACACCCTCAAGGGACACGCGACAGCAAGGTCGTGCTTGCATTCGCGGATTCTTTTTGACAACTTCCCGCCATGAGCATAACTCCCCTGGTGCAATCAGCGACGCCAGCGCGCCGGTCGGAATCCGGTCTGCGGGCGATCTTGTCGGCCCTTGTCGGGAATCGCGGCGCCCAGTGCGCTGCTGTGCGCGACAGCGAGAAGATTGAGGTCCTCGAATTCAGAAGAATCAACACGGCCGATCGGTTTGAAATGAGATTTGGCTGGTGGTCGAGGATCTACGAGTACCCCATGGTGCTCGACATGATCAACAAGCACGTCGGCAGGAAAGACATTTGCGTTCACAACACATCGTGGGGGTTTGAAGGGTGTCATATCGCGTTCAAAGACATCCTTGAATCCTCCTACGAAGCTGTAGTCAACACGGACGTTCAGCCGTCAGAACTTCCGAATACCGGTGTTTGGGACATAACCACACCCCCACGGACGGAGTACCTTAATCATTTTGATGTTGTGGTCAATGTTTCAACGATGGAGGAGGTGGACTGCGATCACCTCAGCATATTTGACAATCTATTCTCGCAGGTAAAGGCCGGCGGGATACTGGTATGCACGTTTGATTTGCCCGGGCTGCAACTGAAGAAATTTGAGAACCTTTTCGGAAAGGTGCTGGCCACCGCCGGGAATGATATCAACGGCAAGATTTCGGCGCTTCCGCACATGAAATACGAGCACCTGACGTGCGGAATCATGGTGGTGAGGAAGATGTTGAAGTGCCCGGCACATTGCGATGCCTGCGCCTGACTGCCGAGCAGCCTCCGGCAGTTCAGTGGTATCGAGTTTTCTGACGCACGGCGGCATCAAAGTCGCTGTGCGCTGGATCCGTGTAGTCCTTACCCGCCCCCGAGTCGGAGAATCCCTGCGGAAGAGAGCGTACACTCTACGGCCTGGCTGCGCGTACGACGTATTGGTGATACCTGATGTCGTTGCCGATTAAACCGAGCGACAGGAGGTTGTACAGTATCGGTTTTGCCGATTTACTTCTGTTTATGGGTGTGGTGTCCAGCACCCTGTAGCCCGCGGATTCGAACATGCGGACCATGCTCTTCCTTGTGAAGAACCGCAGATGCGTCCTGTCAAGAATGCCGGCGTCGACGTACTTGAAATCCTTCTTCAGCAGTATTTCATGCAGGACTTTGTAATGCCTGATGTTGGGAATCGACGCAACGATCACGGCGCCGGGAGCCAGTTTCGATGCGATGGTTCGCAGGAGTGAATCGGGGTCGACAAGATGCTCCAGCACGTCATTGAAGAAGATTGTGTCAAAGTAGCTGTCGGGGAGCATTTGCAGCGCGGCCGCGATGTCGGCGCAGAACGCCTTGTCCAGCACCATGGCAGCTGACTGGATGGCCTCTTCACTGATGTCTATGCCCCACACCTCCGCGTGGTAAGCGTCTTTGATGGATTTCCCGAACCGACCCATGCCGCATCCGACGTCAAGCACCCGTTTGCAGCTTGTCGGACAGAACGGAAACAGTTCCGCGCGAGTTCCGGCATAGTAGCCATCTTTCTTGGTATAGAGCGTCTCTGCCGTGTTTTCGTCCATTGTAGCTCCAGCTTGCTTCAGTGATGTCTACACTGTTGCAGAAAACGCCCGAACCAGTCAACAGTCGGGACTCAGAAAGAAGAAATCCGCAGACTTGCCCGGAAGGAAGCCAAAGCACTAACCGCCGCGATCAAGAAGGATGTAGTCAGGCCGAGGAGATCCGAAGTCGCGCATCGTAGAGTCAGCAAGCAACTCCGGCGAGACACGGAGCTTCTGCTAAACGCTGAGAAAAGACGTCTGGAATCCGCCCCAGTAGTAACCCCAGGCAAGGATAGGGATAAAGGGAATTCGTTCAAAAGTTGGAAGGGATGCAGGCTGATGTCTACCAATTATTGTATGGAGCGGGAGACGGGGATCGAACCCGCGACGTTCAGCTTGGGAAGCTGACATTCTGCCACTGAATTACTCCCGCA
>JBAXKQ010000122.1:0-9088 GCA_037135275.1 bacterium | reverse complement strand
GGCTGGACGGGCCGGTGCGCGGAAACGGCAAGATCGTCCAGGAACTGGAAGCGGACTTCCGCGGGGCCGGCTGGAACGTAATCAAGCTGCTGTGGGGGGGCTACTGGGATCCGCTGCTCGCGCGCGACAAGGAAGGTGTCCTGCAAAAGGTTATGCAGGACACCGTGGACGGCGAGTTCACCACCGTCGAGGACATCGCCGAAGCGACGTTATTCTTCGCGGCATTTCCGACCAACGCCCTGACCGGCCAGTCATTGGTCGTCAGCCACGGCTGGTTCATGGAATGACGATGTTGCGGATTTAGCTGAAACAAAGGTGGAATGAAGACCGCAACGTGGCTCCTACCGTGGGATCCCGGCCATTTGTGGGAGCCTGGCCTGGCCCTCCGGGCGACATCCAACGTTAAAAATCGAGGTATTTAAACAATGTTTACCGACGTGACAGAGCAGAAGCGGCTGAACGACGCACGGGAGGCGGGCATCCCGTGGAAGAAGTGGGGGCCTTACCTGAGCGAGCGCCAGTGGGGCACGGTACGGGAGGACTATAGCGATAATGGCGATGCTTGGGCCTATTTTTCGCACGACCATTCCCGTTCGCGGGCCTACCGGTGGGGCGAGGACGGCCTTGGCGGGGTCTCCGACGACCGGCAGCGGCTCTGCTTTGCATTAGGCGTCTGGAACGGGCGCGATCCGATCATCAAGGAGCGGCTCTTCGGCCTCACTAATAGCGAGGGGAACCACGGCGAGGATGTCAAGGAGTATTACTTCTACGTCGATTCGACGCCGACCCACTCGTACATGAAGTACCTCTACAAATACCCGCAACGCGAGTTCCCCTACGCCGACCTCGTCGAGACGAACCGGAAACGGACGAAGGAGGAATCCGAATACGAGCTCATCGACACTGGCACCTTCGACGACGACGGCTATTTCGATATTTTCTTCGAGTACGCCAAGGCGGGACCCGATGACATCCTAGTCCGCATCTCCGTCCACAACCGTGGCCCGGAGGCGGCATCGCTGCACCTGCTTCCGACGCTGTGGTTCCGAAACACCTGGTCATGGGGCGACAACGATGCCAAGCCCATGATGCGTCAGGCCGACGGAGCGGTGGTGGCCTCGCATGCCGAGTTGGGCGACTACCGGCTCTCGTGCGAAGGTATCCCCGAGATGCTGTTCACGGAGAACGAAAGCAACGCGCAACGGCTCTGGGGGCAGCCGAACGCGACGCCGTATGTCAAGGACGCGTTCCACCGCTATGTGATCGAAGGGGAGCGCGACGCGGTCAATCCGGCAAAGACCGGCACCAAGGCCGCCGCACACTACGTACTGGACGTGCCGGCGGGCGGCTGCGAGGTCGTGCGCATTAGGCTCGCCGCCAGCCCTGCTGACGACCCGTTCGGGGCGGCGTTTGAAGAGACCGTCCGACAGCGCGTCGCCGATGCCGACGAATTCTACGACCGGGTCACGCCGCCGTCGCTGGGCGAAGACGAGCGTCGTGTCCACCGGCAGGCGCTTGCGGGGATGCTCTGGACGAAGCAGTACTACTACTTCGATGTCGACCGATGGCTGAAGGAGCGCGATGCGCACCCTCTGATGGGCGATGCGCACCGGGCATCGCGGAACGCCGAGTGGTTCCACATGTTCAACGGTGACATCCTCTCCATGCCCGACAAGTGGGAGTACCCTTGGTACGCGGCCTGGGACCTGGCATTCCACACGATTGCGCTGTCGCTGGTGGATTTCGACTTCGCCAAGGAGCAGATCCTGCTGCTGCTGCGTACCCTCTACAGCCACCCGAACGGGCAGATTCCGGCATACGAGTGGAACTTCAGTGACGTGAACCCCCCAGTGCATGCCTGGGCCACGCTCTTTCTTTACAACGTGGAGAAGAATCTGGGCAGGGAGGATCACCTGTTCCTGGATCGGGCCTTCCACGGGCTGATGCTGAACTTCAACTGGTGGGTAAACCGCAAAGACCCGCAGGGCCGCAATGTGTTCGCCGGCGGGTTCCTCGGGCTTGACAACATCGGCGTCTTCGACCGCAGCGCCCAGCTTCCCACCGGCGGCTCGCTTGAGCAGGCCGACGGAACCGCGTGGATGGCGTTCTATTGCCAGAACATGCTCGAAATCGCCCTCATCCTCACCGACAAGGACAAGGTATACGAGGAGATCGCATTCAAGTTCCTCGAAAATTTCGTCTGGATCGCCTACGCCATGGACAGGATCGGCGAGCATGGCGACGAGATGTGGGACGAGGGGGACGGATTCTACTACGACGTGTTGCGGCTCCCCGATGGGCATGCGTTCCGGCTGAAGATCCGCTCGATGGTCGGACTACTTCCGCTTTGCGCGAGCACAGTGTTCGAGGGAGACATGCTGACGCGCCACCCACGGCTGCTGGAGTTGATCACACTGTTCCGCAAGCGTCATCCCGATGTGATGGCGAAGGTCGCCCCGACGATGGAGGGGTTCATCGGCTTTGCGAACCGCCGTCTCCTGTCGCCCGTCACAAAAGAGAAGCTCGAACGCATTCTCTCGTACCTCCTCGACGAGGGGGAGTTTCTAGGGCCCTGCGGCATCCGCTCGCTCTCGCGCCACCACGCCGAACACCCGTTCGTCTTCCATACGGGGGGGCAAGAGTACCGCGTCGGGTACATCCCGGCCGAGTCGGACAGCGGGATGTTTGGGGGCAACTCAAACTGGCGCGGCCCGGTTTGGATGCCGGTCAACGCGCTCATCATCCGGGGACTCCTCAACCTTTACACCTTCTACGGCGACGACTTCAGGGTCGAGTGTCCCACCGGCTCCGGCAACCGCATGACGCTTTTCGAGGTGGCGCGGGAGGTATCGCGCCGCCTCGCCAGCATCTTCCTCCGGGACGGCAACGGGCGCCGCCCGGTCTACGGCGGGAACGCCAAGTTCCAGGAAGACCCACACTGGCGGGATCTGATCCTCTTCTACGAGTATTTCCACGGCGACAACGGTGCCGGTCTCGGGGCCAGCCACCAGACCGGCTGGACGGGCGTCATCGCCCGCCTCCTGGATCTGTTCGGCCGCGTCAGCGCGGACGATGCGCTACTGATGTCGAAGGATGCGCTCTCGGAGCGCATCGTCCGGGAGCAGGTGGGCGGGGCAGGATAGGGGCAAAGATGTCAACACCACGTTATCCCTCGCTCTTCCAGATCAACACCCGCGTCCGCCTGTCCGAGCTGTCAGCCGCGCTCGGCCGACCCGCGACCCTGGACGACATCACCGACGCGGAATTGAACCGGCTCGCCCGCGACGGCTTCGACCTGGCTTGGTTCCTCGGCGTCTGGCAGACCGGCGAGGCCGGTCGCCGCGTGTCGGCAACGAATCCCGAATGGCTGGACGAGTACGCCCAAACCCTGCCGGACTTCCAGGAGTCCGATGTCTGCGGGTCCTGCTTCGCAATCCGCGACTATCATGTCCACGCCGACTTCGGTGGAGATGCGGCCCTCGCCCGCCTGCGCGAACGCCTGCGCGAGCGTGGGTTGCGGCTTGTCCTCGACTTCGTCCCAAACCACATGGCTCCGGACCATCCATGGGTGGGGGAACACCCGGATTTCTTTATCGCGGGGACGGAGGGGCAGCTTGCGGCGGAACCGCAGAATTATCAGCGCCTCGATACGCCCGGCGGGAGCAGCATCCTGGCCTATGGCCGTGACCCCTACTTCGACGGCTGGCCCGACACGCTGCAACTGAATTACGGGAATCCCGCGCTGCAGGATGCTCTTCTCGGCGAACTCCAACGGATCGCCCGCCAGTGCGACGGCGTCCGCTGCGACATGGCGATGCTGGTTCTTCCAGAGATATTCGAAAGGACCTGGGGGATTCCCTCGTCGCCCTTCTGGCCAAGGGCCACGGAGGCGGTGCGGGCGGATGCCCCCGGATTTCTGTTTTTGGCCGAGGTCTACTGGGATCTTGAGTGGACGCTCCAGCAACAGGGATTCGACTACACCTACGACAAGCGGCTCTACGACCGGCTCGTGCAAGGCCATGCGCGCACCGTCCGGGAACACCTCTGCGCCGGGCTCGACTTCCAGGATCACCTCGCACGCTTCATCGAGAACCACGACGAACCACGCGCCGCCGCGACATTCAGTCCGGATGTCCACTGCGCGGCTGCCGTGATCGCCTTCCTCACCCCCGGCCTGCGATTCTTCCATCAGGGACAGCGGGAAGGCAAGCGGGTTCGAATCCCAACGCACCTAAGGCGGGGACCGGACGAGGCGTCGGATGGGTTGATCGCCGCCTTCTACGATGGCCTTCTCGCCTGCCTGAAGGATGCTGCGTTCCGCGACGGGCAGTGGCAGATCCTAGATGCCCGTCCCGCCTGGCAAGGAAACGAGACCGACGACGCCTTCATCGCCTTTTCGTGGACTGGGCCGGGAGACCTCCGGCGTCTCGTTGCAGTGAACTATGCCGGCCATCAAAGCCAGTGCCATGTGATGCTGCCGTGGGGCGACCTCCCCGGTCGAACCTGGCGGCTTCAGGACCGGCTGGGGGAAGCGGTGTATGACCGTGACGGGGCAGGGCTTTCTACACACAGGTTCTATCTTGACCTGTCGGCGTGGGGCTACCACGCATTCGAGGTGCAGCCGGCCCCAGCCGCCCTCACTGACAACCGGGGCGCGAAGCCATGAAGGGTGGCTCAATGAAAGCACAGATGAAGGTTCTCGTCATCGACATAGGCGGTACAAGCGTCAAGATCCTCGCGAGCGGCCAGTCGGAGTCGCGGAAGTTCGCATCCGGCAAAGACATGACGCCTGACGAAATGGTCTCGGGCGTCAAGAAGCTGGCAGGGGACTGGGAGTATGACGTCGTCTCGATTGGCTACCCCGGGCCAATCCGCAAAGGGCAACCAGCCGCCGAGCCGCACAACCTGGCACCGGGGTGGGTCGGATTCGACTTCCATGCCGCCTTCGGTCGCCCGGTGAAAATGATCAACGACGCGGCAATGCAGGCGCTGGGGAGCTACCAGGGGGGCACGATGCTGTTTCTTGGCCTCGGGACGGGGTTAGGAGCAGGCCTCGTCGTCGATGGCACCGTTGTGCCGTTGGAGCTTGGCCATCTCTCGATTGCCAAGAAAACATTCGAGGACGACCTTGGGATACGTGGGTTCGAGAGGCTGGGCAGGAAGAAATGGGAGAAGCGCGTCGAAGCCGTCACTAAACTATTCGTCTCCGCGCTCCTGCTCGACGATGTCGTGCTCGGTGGAGGCAATGCCAAGAAGCTGACGAAAATGCCGCAGGGATGCCGGTTGGGCGACAACGCCAACGCATTCCTCGGCGGATTCAGGCTTTGGGAGGATGCGAAGCAATGAGTACGGCCACGACTCCGGTCACCACGCACTTGACCATTACAAACCGGGGTTGGAAAGAACACGAACTAACCACATGAGGAAAGAAATATGGCAATGCAACTGGGTATGATCGGACTGGGACGGATGGGGGCGAATATGGTTCGCCGGCTGATTAGGGGGGGGCACGAGTGTGTCGTCTTCGACAGATCGCTGCTGGCGGTCGCGGACTTGGCGAAGGAAAATGCGATTGGCGCATCGTCACTGGCGGACATGGTCCGGAAGCTGGCGCAGCCCCGTGCGATCTGGTTGATGATCCCGGCGGCTGTCGTGGACAGCACGGTCGCCGATTTGCTGCCGCTGCTTCAGGAGGGGGACATCCTGATCGACGGTGGCAACTCTTACTACGTGGACGACATCCGGCGCGCCAAGGAGTTGACGCAGAAAGGCATCCACTATGTGGATGTCGGCACCAGCGGTGGCGTCTGGGGGCTTGAACGGGGCTATTGCATGATGATCGGCGGCGAGGATGCCATCGTGAATCGACTCGACCCGATCTTCGTCACGCTGGCACCCGGCCGGGGTGATGATATCCCCCGCACTCCCGGCCGCGAGAAGCTCGGCGGTTCGGCGGAGCAGGGCTATCTGCACTGCGGGCCGAACGGCGGCGGGCATTTCGTCAAAATGGTGCACAACGGCATCGAGTATGGGCTGATGGCGGCCTACGCCGAGGGCATGGGGATTCTGCACGATGCCAACATCGGCCAACACGAACACGAGATCAATGCGGAGACGACGCCACTGCGCGAACCCGAGCACTATCAATACGACTTCAACCTGCGCGATATCACCGAAGTGTGGCGGCGCGGCAGTGTGGTGGCATCCTGGCTGCTCGACTTGACGGCCGCGGCACTGACCGAAGACACCGAATTGAAACAATTTACCGGGCATGTGTCGGATTCCGGCGAGGGGCGCTGGACGATCAAGGCGGCCATCGACGAAGCCGTGCCGGTGCCGGTGCTCTCCGCCGCGCTTTATCAACGCTTCAGCTCGCGCGGCGAGTCGGACTATCAGGACAAGCTGCTCTCGGCGATGCGCTTCCAGTTCGGCGGCCACTTTGAGAAGCCCACCAAGTGAGGAACACGACGATGAGCGCATCCCAGTCCGGCGCACTGGTCTTCTTCGGTGCCACCGGCGATCTGGCGTATAAAAAGATATTCCCGTCGCTGCAAGCCATGGTGAAGCGTGGCAACCTCAACGTACCCGTCATCGGCGTGGCCAAGGCCGGCTGGAACCTCGAACAACTCCAGGCGCGGGCGAAGGACAGCTTGGAGAAGCACGGCGGTCTAGACCTTGGCGCGTTCGACCGGCTATCCCGCCTACTCCGGTATGTGGACGGCGATTACCAAGACCCGGCCACGTTTCAGGCACTGCGCAAAGAACTCAAGGATGCCCAGCGACCGGCGCATTACCTGGCGATCCCGCCAGTGCTGTTCGGCGCGGTGGTGGAGCAACTGGTGAAGTCTGGCTGCGCGAAGGGCGGCCGGGTCATTGTCGAAAAACCTTTCGGCCACGATTTTGCCTCCGCGCGGAAGTTGAACGATGTCCTGCGCAGCGCATTCGAAGAAGAGGCGGTTTACCGGATCGACCATTACCTCGGCAAGAAGCAGGTGCACAACATGTTGTTCTTCCGTTTCACCAACGCGTTCCTGGAGCCGATCTGGAGCCGCCACCATATCGAGAGCATGCAAATCACGATGGCGGAGGACTTCGGCGTGCAGGGACGGGGCGTCTTCTACGACCAGACCGGCACCCTTCGCGACGTGATCCAAAACCACCTGTTCCAAGTCCTCTGCAACCTGGCGATGGAACCGCCGGTTCGAGACGACGCTGAGTCCATTCGCGACGAGAAGGTGAAAGTTCTCAAGGCGATGTCGCCGCTGACTCCTGAAAACCTGGTGCGGGGACAGTTCCGTGGCTACCGCACGGAGCCCGGCGTCAAGCCGGACTCGCAGGTGGAAACTTTCGCCGCACTGAAGCTGGAGATCGACTCGTGGCGCTGGCGCGGCGTGCCTTTTTACCTCCGCGCGGGCAAGAATCTTCCGGTGACCTGCACCGAGATCACCGTACGGTTGCGCAAGGCACCGACCATGTACCGGAGTTTCGACCTGAAGCCGAATTACTTTAGGATTCGGGTCAGCCCCGAAATTTCTGTCGCCTTCGGGGTGAATGCCATGGTGCCCGACACCGAGTCGGAGGCCGAATCCGTCGAGATGCTGTTCAATCGGTATCTGGGTGTGAAGGACATGGACGCCTACGAACGGGTGCTGACCGACGCGATGGCGGGTGACGCCACCTTGTTCGCCCGCCAGGACTATGTGGAGGAGGCGTGGCGCATCGTCGATCCGGCGTTGCAGGCCGGCACACCGGTCTTCGAGTACGAGCCGCAGACGTGGGGGCCTGAGGAGACCGGGCGGATCACCCCGCCCGGTGGGTGGCACGACCCGGTAATGAATCTTTAATTGCGATCCTCGGAGACTACCAGTGCCGGAAAACACGTTAAACATGGCAAGAGGAGTGATCGCCACGGCGGTCATGGCGATTGCCTCCGGGTTCGGCGCAGTGGCTGCACCAACTCCAACGGATGCGGCTCCGGCCACAGCCGGCGAAACCGCCCCGCCCGTTGTTGAGCATGCACCACCGACCGGCTTCCTGGATCGGGATACGCTGACCGGCGACTGGGGCGGTGCACGAACTTGGCTGAAGGATCGGGGCATTACCCTCAAGCCCCGGTTCACCCAGTTCTATCAGGGGCTCTCTGCCGGTGATGGCGATGGTCAGCACACATTTGAATATGGCGGCAAGGCCGACCTCTTGCTGAATGCCGATCTCGGCAAGCTCGGTTTTTGGAAGGGTTTCTCCGTGACCGCCCATTATGAATACAACTTTGGAAATAGCGTCAACGGATACGGAGGCACGCTGATTCCGGTCAATACGGCGCTGATGTTTCCGGGGATGAGAGGCCCTGATTCCAACGACCTGTCGAGCTTCTATTTCACGCAGGCGTTCGGCGACTCCGTATCCCTGAAGTTGGGCAAGATCAACCTGGTCGACCTGTACGCCAGCAAACCATTCCAAGGCGGCGGCGGCTATGACTCATTCTGGAATCTCACCTTCGCAGCCCCGCCCAGCGGGACCGTCCCGGCTTACCTCCTTGGCGCACTGCTGAGTGTCAAAACCCAGCCCGCAACTTTCGGCCTTTGGATCTATGATCCGACTAGCGTGGTGAACAAATCGGTCTTCGACAAACCTTTCCACGACGGGGTGACGGTTCGGGGGAGCGTCGAAATCCCTGTCACTATTGCGGGCCGCCTCGGCCATCAGGGATTTGTCCTCACCTACAGCACCAAGAACGGCACCGATCTGGACTCTCTCGGCGGCATTATTCTCCCTCCGGAAACTCAGCGAGCCCTCGGCACCAAGCCCAATCGTTTCTACTTTGGCTATTCGTTTAACCAGTATCTCTATCAGTCGCAAAGCAATTCCAAGGAAGGCGTCGGGCTGTTTGGACAGTTCGGCGTTTCAGACGGCAACCCCAACCCCCTCCACTGGTCGGTCTTCTTTGGCGTGGGCGGCACCGGCCTGATTCCGGGAAGGAGCCTGGACAACTGGGGCATCGGCTACTATTACGATGCCCTGTCCAATGGGCTGAAGGTAGGCTGTCGAAATTCGCCAATTATGGGTGCATTTTGATGACCCGTTTTAT
>JBAXKQ010000121.1:0-9092 GCA_037135275.1 bacterium | reverse complement strand
GGAATTCCCGATCCTGCGTGTACTCGTAATGCGTCCAGTAATGCTGGGCAATCCATGAAGCCGCACCGACCCAGAACCCGCAGCAATGATCCTCAACCCAGGCCATGCCGTCGCCGCCGGCCAGGTACCAGAGAATGCCGTCGCAACCGGCCACCCGGCGCGCCATCCGCCGCCCGGCCTCCATGAACGCGTCGAACTGACGGAAGAGCGCCAGATTGCACTCGTCCAGATGGGTCGGGTTGCAGAGCCAGTGGTTCATTTCGATGTTCATGTCCGGATGCCAATCGGCATCCCACACCGTGGCGGGATTGCGGTTCCAGATGCCCTGGAGATTGGCGGGACGGCGGCCCGCCCGATTGCAGGCCATGATCAGGTAGCGACCGAACTGGAAGGAGAGTTCTGCCAGGCGGGGATCGTAGATCCCGTTCCGCGCAACGGCCAGCAGCCGGTCGGTCTCGCCGCTCGACCGCGGCGCATCCAGCCGGAACGAGGCCCGGCCGAAGAACGACCTGTGCTCGGCTTGATGCGCGGAGCGGATGTCGTCCTCGTTGCGCTGGATCGCCGCCGTCACCTTGCGCTCACAGTCCGCCGCAAGGTCGCGGTCGCCTTGCCCGGCTTCCACGGCGACCCATAAGCGGAGGGAACGGACATCGCGGAGGAGGATCGCGTTGGCGGCGGCATCCGGTGTCAGCGTGCCGCTGCCGACGTCCAGCCGGGCGCGACAGGCGGAGCGCACACCCTCGGGGTACGCCCCCAGGGCCAGGAGCCCATCGGGAAGCAGGCGTCCAGTCAGGGTATGACTCGGCTGCGGCATGCGTTCGAAGCGAAAACGCCCTGAAAGCGGCACCGGCGAATGGAAGCTGAACAGGATGACATCCTCCCGCGCCGGAACGAAGCTCTCCCAGGTCGTCTCGCCAGTCCCGCACGGCCAGGCAGCCGAGGCGATCCCGTCCCGCAAATCCAGTTGGCGGCGGATGCCATCCGACGGATGCTCGCCGTCCCATTCGATCACCAGGTCGCCGATCGGGCAAAAGATGTTCGTGTACCCCATGATTCCCGGATCCGCGCCGGGCTGCTGACCCGGCATCAGCCCCTTGAAACGCGGGAGGAACCGCTGGTCATACACGTCATTCGCCTCGGCGGCACGACCCGCGAGCATCAACTCGCGGGCGGCATGCAGGTCGGGCCAGGCTTCGGGCTCCTCCTGCTTGAGATTGTTCCGCCAGAAGTCCACATGGTTCAGACTCAAGACCGTGCGGGACGATCCGCCCCACACCATGACGGCGCTGATGCCGTTGGCTAGAGGTAACCCCTCGATCCATTCCGCTGCGGGCCGGGCAAGGCGAATCAAGGCTTCCGAGCCGGATACGTTGGCGTGCTTCTTGACTTCATTCATCACTGTCTCCTGATTGTTCTAACCCACCACCATCATCTGCCAGGCGGGCAGCGCCGGAAGCACGAACCGGCGATAGGTGCCGTCCGCGTCCGAGGACCGGACCGTTGCCTTCTCGCCCGACATCGCGTGGACGCCAATCTCGGTCTGCGGGGTACGCAGCATCAACTCCACATTGCACGCGGCATCGAGAGTCGTATTGATCAGTGCCGCCGCCAGCCGCCCCTGCCCCACCTCCCTCACCCACAGGTTGATCTTATGGTACGAAGCGACATATCCCGGCAAGGCCTCCCGGCCCAGCCAGCGAAAGACCGATTTCAACTGGGCCGACTTGGAGCAGTTCTGCAGAAACGTCCACGGGAAATAACCGGCCACACAGATCCGCCCACCCAGCGCGTTCTCGAAGACACCCGAGGAACAGGCCGCCACTTGCCGGTTCCCGTAATCGACCAACCGGGACAACGGTTGCGCGGCCGGCGAGGTGGGCACCAGTTCCGCGGCCGGGACGTTCCACCAGACGAACGACTGCCGGTTGTCGCGGCGGCGGCCCGCGAGCGGACCGTTCAGCCCGTGCGGCACCATCTCTTCGATGCAATCCTTGTCGTGATACCGCGCCACCGTAAACCCCGTGTACTCCCCGTAGCCCATTGCATTGAGCCGCTCCAGCGCCGGGCCATCCATGTACACGCCACGCGACAGCACGGTGCGAAGCTCCGATTCCGACAAAGCCAGAGGCGCATCGCCCGTCAGGGCCGTAACCCGGGCGTCGTCCAGGGAATACGCTGCGGGAAGGCCAATCTCGAACAGCTCACCAGCCTTGCCCACCATGACCGACCAGTCGTCGGGGACCGGCCAGCCGGACGCCTTTATGCCGGCGGCGGCGAAGGAGTCCTTGCTCCAGGCCGCCCAGAGACCCTGCGGTCGCGACCGCCCCAGAGTCTTCGCCATCAGGTCGTAGAACGGCCGCGCCTTATGCAGGACGGCCACCAGCGGCTCGTACTCGTCGAGGGGCTCGTCATACATCTGGAGCACATTGAACGCCGCCCCCGTGCAACCCGCCGCGATGTGCGACGCGGCCTCCAGTGCGGTCGTGTGCGCCGCCTTCTTCAGCCGTTGATACGGAAAGTTCTCGATCTCGGATTGGATGGAAACCACCGAGGATGGAAGCCCGGACACCTGCCTGCCAATGTCATGCGATTTCCCGACCAGGCCGATCGGCGCTTCGTCGCTGTAGAAACCACCGCCGGGCCGCCACATGACTTCGCACCCGTCGGGCCCAGCTAATCGTTCCGCCCATGCCTCAAAGGCGTAGCCCTCGAAGAACCGGTCGCCTGTCATGAATCCCAGCGGCACTCCAGGAGCTACCGCATGCACCGAGCGCTCGATCAGCTCGAGCAGGCGCGCAATAGTCCGGCGGTTGTGGGCAAGCCAGGCCTTGCGGGCCCGGAGCTTCTGCTCCGTCTCCCCGCTGTTGAACGCGACCTTCAGGCTCTCCCGAGTGTGGTGTTCCCCGGATTCGGCCGCGTGAAGCTTCATGCACGTATCGCAGAAACAGCCTGCGGTAATCTGCGTATGCCCGAACAGCCGCAC
Organism: bacterium; assembly: GCA_037135275.1. GTDB lineage: Bacteria > Verrucomicrobiota > Kiritimatiellia > SPBP01 > SPBP01 > JBAXKQ01. Next base: position 6,109 of record JBAXKQ010000121.1, on the reverse strand, counting down.
GTCGTCGTCGATCCAGATGTAATCCGGCCGCGCCTCGGCCAGCGCCCGATAAACATCGCGGATGTAGTCCCGCATATTCCCGTCATTTGGGCAACGGCACCCGTCACAGGTCTTCCCGTCAATATCCGTCAACAGTGTATACGGCCCTGCGAGCGAGTCGGACAGGTTCTCGTTGTGGTGCCCGATGGTGGCGAGCAGGTTGATCCCCGTGCGATAGCCGTGCCTGCGGACCTCATCCATCCGCAGGGCGAGTATCTTCGCGCGCTCCCGGATCACGGCCAGCGGCAGGCACGGATGGGTTTCCCCCGTGAAGAGGGTCACCTCATCCGTGACGCCCTTGTACTTGTCGAACAGCGCCAGCTGTTCATTGAACCGGGCTTCCGGCAGCCAGGTGGTGATCCCGATGCGGAAAGAAATGAAGGCCTTGTCGATCCTGGAGCGCATGGTCATCTCCTCTCCTCAGAACATCCTCGGCAAGCCCAGCATGGCATAGCCGGAGGAATGGGTTTTGGCATTCTCGTTACGGGCATGCCGCACACGGGTCGTCTTCCACGTCCGGACAACACCCGCGTCCGGCACAATCAAATAGCGCACGCCGACTCCGGTGGCAAACTCGATGACACCATCGGACAGGCTCCACACCTTCTTGCGGTTCTCATAAAACACGGCCTTGGGCCACGGGTTGGCCACCCGACAGGTCCCGCCCGACTTGCTCTCAATCCCGATCCATTGCGGCTTGCCACCCTGAACCTCCGCCGAAACAATAAAACCGCCCTCGGCATGCAACGTGAATCTGGCGTTCTGGTCGTCCACAACCGCCGGTGCAACGCGGATGACGCCGTCATGGCTCTGAAGCAACGACTCGTTCATCGCCCCCGCGAGCACCGACATCGCCTCCATCCCCATGTGCCGGAACGGGTACATCCGGAACGGGAACATGCTCTTCTGCCGCTCGCCCTCCGGCAACGCAACGTCCTTGACCATCAAGTGGGAAATGCGCCCCGGAATGGTCGACTCAGCCTTCATGGTCGCCAGAGGCCCGTAGTGTCCCCATCCATTGACGTAGAACTGCCAGTACATGGGCCAGCTCTGGATGACCTTCCGCACCTCCCGCCCGAGGCCAAGCCGGGCGAGCGTAATGCCCAGCGGATACCACCCCATGCCGGAACATGCGTACATCCGGACCGTGTTCACGGCCGCCTTGTAGAGATCCGTTCCGCGCTGGGCCAGCCCGACCAGCCCGTACGGGAACACGGCGGCATTCTCCACCCACGGGAAAATCCCGTCGTTACAGCGGATGTCGCCCCGGTAGGCGTCCGGCAGCGCCGGCTTGCCCTCGTTCATGCTCATCAGCTCAAACAGCGCCTCGGCCGAGGGTCCCGGCGGCGTTTCCGGCAGAAAGGAAGTCAGCCACCGTTCTTCTTTCACGCCGAATCCCGCGGCCAGAAGCTTGTCCGAGAACGCCGCTTCGCCCTTGAACCACCCGCGCTGGTACTTCCCGTTGCGGATGAACCCCTTCTCCGCCGTGAGGGTCGGCAGGGGAACAAGGTGGTCGCGGATTTCCCGCCATCGCGATGAACGTGCATCGGTCTCCCCAGCCTCCTTCAACGCCTCGAGAGCAGCCGTGAACAGTACCCGCCCGTAGGTCAGCTCCGACACACTGTCGTTCAGTGGGATCCATCCTTCGTAGCCAGTGCCTTCCTTCGCGTGGTAGAAACCGTCCGCGCCCTTCTCGAAGCGCGTCTCGAAGAAATACGCCGCTTCCCGCAGGAAGGGCAGCGCCTTGGTCTTCAAGAACTCCCGGTCGCCGGTAAACCGGTACTGCCTCCAGAAATCCATCGCGATCTGCGCCACCGGAGTGTGGTTGTGGAACTCGCTGGCGGAATTGTGGCCGCGCCGGTCGCACACATCAGAAAAGACCGCTCCGTCCGTGTTGAACGCCGCGCGGGCATCCTCCTTCGCATGAGGCAGGCTGTTGAACCGGTAGTTCAGGTAGGAGTCGATCAGGTCGTGGTGCCCGGCTGCGTTGAGCGGCCAGTACACCTGCTGCTGGTTCCAGTGGAAGTAGAAGTTCCAGTTCTGCACATCGCGATTCCAACCCCACAGGCCATTGGCAAACCGCCCGGGGTATTTCCCCCGCTGCGAACATGCGGCATAAAACATCGTCAGGTGCCAGAGGTTGTCGAGGTAATCGTCCCCCGACTCCATGAACGACCGCAGCCAGAACGCTTTCCACGCCCTCCTGTGCCTGCGCAACATCGCTGTTCGACCGACCCGGAGAGCCGACGCCAGAGCCTTTTTCAACACGGGGATCGGATCGCCCGCCAGCGGCGACGTCACCGTTGCAAGGAAAGCCAGCTTCTTGCGGGCCAGTCCCGTGACCGTCACCCCGGCCGTGTGCGAGTTCCCGACCGCGCACACCGTCTTCATCCCGCCAGCATCCACCACCCGCACGCCGGCGGCAAAAGTCCCGCTCGTCAGCTTGTGGGTGACATAGGCTCCCTCGCGGTCCGCCCGCGCCTCGGTTCCTGCCAGTCCGAGTACCGGATCGCGATGGATCTGGGCGTACCAGTGGGAGTAGGTCCTGGATCCGTATCGCTGAACCGTGATCGTCAGCGGCAGGTTCTCCTTCAGGCGGCAGTCCACATCACCGCGGAACACCCCGATCGCGTGATCCACAAAGCCCTTGAACGCCACCGAGCCGAACGGCCCCGCCGCGGAAAACTCGATCGCGGCCTCGGCCAGATTGAGCCGGGCCTGAAAGTCCTTCAGGTAGAAGACATCGAAGATCGGCAAGCCGAAATCCAGCATGATCCGGCATCCGTGCCGGAGCGTGGTGCTGAATTCCTCCTCTTCCGCCCGCCAGTTGTTGAACCGGCCGAACTTGGCATCATCCCACAGATCGGACTTGTTGACCGCAAAGATCACCTTCGACGACTCAAACCAGCCCAGGACCCCGATCTCGCCGTTGCCGATAGGCAATCCCTGCACCGGATCGTCCGGCGGCGTGCGGAACACCAGATCGTGCCGGGCCACGCGCCCCGGCCAGTCTATCTTCCATGTTCCCTTCCCAGGATCAAATAACGCGGTCATTGGCATTTGCTCCCTGCTCAGCCACAGTCATTGACTTCCGGCAACTGAAGATCCTCGCGGCGGAATTTCGCCGCAGGCAGTGATTGCTCCGTACGTTTCACTCTCAGAAAGAATCCCCAACCCGGGCCGCCACGCCGGTCCTGCGCGACGATCAATGTATGACGCCCACGCGACAAGTTCACGGGAAAACTGAACCTGTCCGGTACGGCTGGGTTACCCGCCGTCGGCACAACTCCGACATCCTTGCTGTCCACCCATACCTTGACCGGGCCGTCAGCGCCCAGCAGCAGGTCACAGGTCATGGCAACAGGACAGGAGATCCGGCCGCGAGCATACATAATTCCGGCCCGATCGCCATCCAGGGCGAAGAAACTGGTGAACCCGTCTTTTCCGAAATCCGCTCCCGGCTTTCTCCAGCCATCTTTGCCGGCCGACGGCAGACCGATCCCGGCGATCGGCACGACCGGCGCCGGCTCCTTCGTGATCTCCCACGTTGTCATGAACGGTGTCAGGGGCGGATAAATCTCCTTCACCAGCTGGCGGTCGAGCTTCTCAGCCACCTTCACAAGCCGCGGGCTTCTCCGCCCGTGCGCGTACCGCACCAGGTTGAGCAGCAGGCGGTCAGCCGCCGGGTGCTTGTCAACATGTCCGCAAATGTTGAGCGTGTTCAGGATGAACCGGCCGGCGCCAAGCCGGTGTGAGGCCACCATCGCGCCGGAACCGTATGTGGTGCCCGCAATCCATGGCAACATGCACGGGTAAAAGGCGGCACAGATCATCTCGTCCGGCTCGTCCTGCTCCGCGAACATGTCGTGGCCGATCACCTGGTCGTACTGGTCCCAGTCAAGTATGCCACCGGCCTGCAACCCCTCGAACACCGGATGCCGCTTGGCCACGCACTCCTTGTGATAAAGCCAGTCGGCAACCGCGACGCGCTTCCCCTTGCGGGCCAGAGGCACCCAGCCCGTCGCATCCGTACCCACCTTCAGCGCATCCGGCTCCAGGAAAACGGCCACGCTGCCGCCCGCCACGCGACGCGCCAGATCCACCCACTCAGCGCGGTTGCTCTTGCCGGGCTTGCCGACAACGATGACTTCCGGATCCCGCGCCGGACCGTCCTCGAACCGGCGGATATCCACCCCGCTCGCCTTCAGCCATCGCGCAACAGGCTTGCCCAACCCCCACGCGGTCACGCGCAGGCCGCCCTTCCCGCGCGTCACGGCGGGGGCGGCGCTCAGGTGGAACGACTTCCGGTCCCCGGCAGGCGCGCCGCCCCGATCGAGCCGCGCGGCAAAGACGTATTCGCCCTCAGGCGCCTTGAGCCGTACCTCGGTCTTCAACACGGGAACCGCCAGCGGGCCGCGATCGCCCTTGCGGGGTTTCGGAATGATCACAACCGTCTTGCGTTCCCAGACCGTGCCCTGCGCGCCGGTGATGCGGAACGTCACCGGGTACTCGCCCGGTGCCAGCACGTCCTCGGTGGCCAGCACCGCCTCGAGCTCAATCGGCCGGCCCGCATAGCCGTGCGACGGCGTCGCGAACAGGCACCAGCGCAGCGGCGCCCAGCCGTCGCGCAGCGTATCGGCCGCCAGCGGCTTGAGCTCACGCCAGAAGGTCCACAGGCCCTCACCGCTGAAGCCGTGGTCGAGCATGCCGGTGAGGTTGTAGCCGCAGAGACGCGGGTTGGACCGCGCCAGGTCAAACACTAGCCGCCGCTGCCGCATGTGCAGCCGGTGGCTATCGCGCAGCATGTCCTCGGCAAACGGGTAGGTCCCCTCGAATCCCCAGCGTTTCCAGTCCGCCTCCAAAAGCTCGGCGTTCCCCCGGATGAAGGCGAAGTCATGGAGGTCAGGCCGGCACCCGGCCTCCTCGAACTTGCGCGTCTCCCCGATCACATCCATCAGGCTGCCGATCCCGAACTCGGAAAGGAAGACCGGCTTGGTGTCCTTCCCGAGGTTGCGGACAAACGCATTGGCTTCCTGCGTGTGCGGCACACCCGGATATGCGTGTGCATCGCCGGAATTCTCGAAGTACCCGCCCGCATTGTAGTTCCACGCCGTTCCGACCGCCGCCGCCCCCGGCGCCTCTGCGCCCCAGGTGTATTCCCATTCCCCTCCGCCGGGATTGGAGACCGACCCGATGGACGGCTGGCAATCCCACCGCCCGCTGCTGAGCAGGATGAGGCGCGTCGGATCCAGCTCACGCACCCAGGGCAGTGCCGCCGCGGCGCGCCGGAACAGGGGGCCGTCCCAGGTCTCGTTCAACAGCCCCCAGATGGCCACGCTGGGGTGGTTGCGGTCGCGCAGGATCATCTCACGGGTCGACTGGTCGAAGCGGTTGAGTGCAGCTTCGGACGTCGGCGGTGGCGGCCCGCCGGCCCACCAGCTCGCGAGGCATTCCTCGTAGACCATCAGGCCGATCTCGTCGCAGCAGTCGAGCTGCTCAGGCCACGCCATGCCGGAGATGAACCGCACGCAGTTGTAGCCGCAGGCCTTGGCGTAGATCAGGTCGCGGCGCATCATGTCAGGATTCGGCGGCACGATCTGCCCGACCGGGAAGTGGTTGCCCGTGTGCGTGGACTTGAGGAACAGCCGCTTGCCGTTGAGGACGAACCAGCCGTCATCGACCCGGAAGTCACGGAAGCCCGTGCGGATCATCCGGCGATGCCGGAAGGCATCCGCCGCCAGCTCCACGGCAATCTCGTACAGGAACGGATCGTCCGAACTCCACAGGTGCGGGGTGCCGGCGTTCACAGTCAACGAATGCACCGAGAGCCCTGGCTCAAAAGCACCTTCAAGTTCGACTGTGTGACGGATTTCACCGGACAGTCTTGGGCCGATGCCGGCCACGATCCGCCCGCTCACAGCCGCCGCCGTATCGTTGCGCACCGTCACGCACAGCGGCACCGCGCCGCTGCGCCAGTCCGGCCGGGCTACGATGTCCGTCATGCGGACCGCCGGCACCACGACCAATTCAACCGGCAGCAGTATACCGCCATAGTTGTACCGGCAGCCCG